>NZ_JAPYKO010000028.1:0-77861 GCF_037179585.1 Mesorhizobium argentiipisi (SeqCode) | reverse complement strand
TCTTGGCTACATCAAACGCAACAAATGCTTCGCTATACTCTCCCATGGCTCGCCCTCCGTGCGTGAGGATCGGCTCGGCCCATCCGAGCAACCCTCGTCTTTTAATCGCACGAAAGGGCGGGCCACCAATCTCCGCCTCGGAACATGACGTCTAGCAGTAGGGCAGTAGGGCAGTAGGTGTGCTCGTTTCCTACTGCCTTACTGCCCTACTGCCTTAGTTCAGATACCCTCGCCGGCCAGCTCTTCCGAGAGCGTCGAGACCTGGTTCTGGGCGCTGCGCATCATCGGGTAGATCGCCAGCACCTTTTGCCAGGCTTCCAGCGCCGACTGCTTGTGGCCGGTCTCGGCCATGATCTGGGCGAGGCCAGAGAGCGCGCCGAAATGGCGGGGCTCGAGCTGCAAGGTGCGGTCGATATCGGCCATCGACTTCCCGTAATTCTTCATCAGGAAATGCACGGTGGCCCGGCGGTTCCAGCCTTCGGCATAATCAGGCTGCAAGGTCACGACCTGGTCGAGGAAATCGAGGGCGACGTCGAATTTCTGGTCTTCCGTCGCCTTTTGCGCCCACTGCATCATCAGGTCGATCGAGGCGCTGCCCGACTGGTTCCACTCGTTCCAGATGCGGCCGGCGATGCGCTCGGCCGCCTTTTCGTTGCGCTCGCGCTTCAGCTCGGTGAAGAGCTGGTCGAGGCGGCCCTGCTTGGTGGGAGCGGCCGGCGGCGGCGTAGCGGCGGCTGGCGGCGCGGCATCTGGAGGCAGCGCGCCTGGCACCTCTTCAGCTCCTGCAGGCAAAGCGGTGCCGGAAAGCAAAACGGCGATGAAAAACGCAAAAAGAATCCGCATCGCCGGAATCTAGTCCCGCACGGCGGATCGTCAAAGTGATTTTAGCGTGAGAGCGCCGGCGAACCGGCATTCGACATCAGCGCGGCCTGGTCTCTTTGCATGTCGCTTCCTTTTCGGGCGACATGCATCAAGCCGCGCGCAAGGCTCAGCCCTGGCGCGCCTTGTAGCGCGGAGCGGTCTTGTTGATGATGTAGATGCGTCCCTTGCGGCGAACCAGCCGGTTGTCGCGGTGACGCGCCTTGAGCGCCTTGAGCGAATTCTTGATCTTCATGGTCTTGCCTGTTCGGTCAGGGCCCGTCCCGGGCCGAATTTTAAAGGCGCGCCCGGAAAAAGCGCGCCCTTTTGAACTTGCGTGGCTCATAAACGAGGAGGCTTACCCGTGTCAACCACATGCGCGTGTCCGAATGCCGCAAGTGGCGCGGCATATCAAATATTCGCCATCCCGGCGAAGCTGCATTGCGCGACTCAAAGGCGGCTGGAATGGTGCGAGCTGCGCGAACGACCGGAGATTGCACATGCGCCGCCTGCTTCTGCCTGCCTGTCTGGTCTTGCTTGCGACGGCGCCGGCCGCCCGGGCGCAGGAATGCGACCGCAACGACGACAGCCAGTCGATGTTGAACATCTGCGCCGATGCCGACCACCAGGCGGCCGACGCCAAGCTCAATGCCGCCTATAAGAATATCGTCGGCAGCAACGATCAGGCCTCGAACAAGCTGTTGCAGACGGCGCAACGCGCCTGGATCGCCTTCCGCGATGCCGAATGCGCCTATTCGACCGCCGACAGCGAGGGCGGATCCATCCATCCGATGGAGGTTTCGGAGTGCCTGACGAAGCTCACCAACGAGCGCATAAAGCAGCTCACCTCCGACGCCAGCTGCAAGCTGAGCGATCCGAGCTGCGCCGGCTCGGACGCGGGCGACGACCAGGATATGCAATAGGGCGTTATCGCGACCTGATGAGGCGCGTAAAATGGCCCATCTTGCGGCCGGGACGCGACTCAGCCTTGCCATAGAGGTGCAGCATCAGGTCGGGTTCGTTAAGCAGCGCCGGCACCCTCAGCACGTCGTCGCCGATCAGGTTTTCCATCACGCAGTCAAAATGGCGGGCGGGCGAGCCCAGCGGCAGGCCGGCGACGGCGCGGATATGCTGCTCGAACTGCGAGACGACGCAGGCGGCCTCCGTCCAGTGACCGGAATTGTGCACGCGCGGCGCCAGCTCGTTGGCCAGAAGCGAGCCGTCGGCAAGCACGAAGAACTCGACGCCGATGACGCCGATATAATCGAGTGCGGAAAGGATTTTCGCAGCGGCATCCTTGGCGGCGGCTGCCGTTTCCGGGCGGATGGCTGCGGGCAGGGTCGAGCTTCGCAAGATGCCTTCGCGGTGGACGTTCTCGGCCGGATCGTAAGCCGCGACCGAGCCGTCCAGCCCACGCGCGGCGATCACCGAAATCTCGCGCTCGAAGGCGACCAGCGATTCCAGGATCAGCGGCACATTGCCCATCGCCTCGCAGGTGCCGGTAAAGCCGCCGGTCTGCATGTTGCGGAAGACACGCTGGCCCTTGCCGTCATAGCCCATGCGGCGGGTCTTCAGCACGCCGCTGCCGTCGAACGTCCTCAACGCCTCGGTCAGTTGGTCGTCATTGTCGACCGGACAGAACTCCGCCGTCGGGATGCCGATGCCGTTGAGGAAGCTTTTCTCGGTGAGGCGATCCTGCGCGACTTCGAGCGCGCGGGCCGGCGGATAGACCGGGACCGTTGCAGCCAGCGTTTGCGCCGCGGAGACCGGGACGTTCTCGAATTCATAGGTGATGACCGCGCTGGCGCTGGCCAGATCGGCGAGCGCCGCCGGATCGTCATAGGCGGCGACGATCTGGCGATTGGCGACCTGCGCGGCCGGGCAGTCGGCCTGCGGTTCCAGCACAACGATACGGTAGCCGAGCCGCGCCGCGGCCATCGCCAGCATGCGGCCAAGCTGGCCGCCGCCGATGATGCCGATGGTCGATCCGGGCGCCAGGCTCACGGCGTGTCCGTCGGCTCGGCGGCAACCTTGGCGGTCTGCGCCGCGCGCCAGGCGTCGAGGCGGGCAGCGAGTTTTTCATCGTTGAGCGCCAGCACCGCGGCGGCAAGAAGCGCCGCATTGGCTGCCCCCGCCTTGCCGATCGCCAAAGTGCCGACTGGAATGCCGGCCGGCATCTGCACGATGGAGAGAAGCGAATCCTGGCCCGACAGAGCCTTGGACTCGACCGGAACGCCGAACACCGGCAGCGGCGTCATCGCCGCCGTCATGCCGGGCAGATGCGCCGCTCCGCCGGCGCCGGCGATGATCACCTTGTAGCCGGCCGCCTTGGCGCCCTTGGCGAATTCATAGAGGCGGTCGGGGGTGCGGTGCGCGGAGACGATCAGCCTCCTGTGCGGGATGCCCAGCGCCTCCAGCGTTTCCGCGGCCTGACGCATCGTCGCCCAGTCGGACTGGCTGCCCATGATGATGGCGACGTCGGCACGCTGATCGGTCAAGGCTTCGCTCCCCGGCGGCAAAGGCGCGCCTTAGCGGAATTCGCCGATAGCCGCAAGATTGTCGATGCGCACCGAGCTAATCCGGCCAGCGCAGCGATCCTGCCGAATCCTTGCGCGCCACTTTCATCGCATCGGCCGGACGCTCCTTGGCCGTCAGGACGGCGCGCAACTGCTCGGCGACGATCTCGGCCTCGCCGGGATGCAGGTTGCACGGGTCGAGGAAGAAATGGCCGCGCTCGACCTCGTGATTGCGCACGATCACCGGCGGCGAGCCGGCAGCCAAAGCGGAAGCGAGGCCGGCGGCGGTGAAGCGGCTTTCCGGGCGCACCAAGACCTGCAGGCGATCGAGCGGATTGTTGGTCGGGTCGGGAATGATCTCAGCACCGATGCCGGGGATGCCTTGAAGTGAATCCTTCCACAAATTGAGCGCTGCCTCCTCGCGCCGGCGGATGCCGGCATGGTCGCGCTTTTCCCAGGCGTCGAGCGCCGCCATTGTGCCGGCGATGCTTTCCTTGCCGACCTTCATCGCGCGCGCAACGCCGCGGTTCTGCAGATATGCGGCGCGTACCAGGTCCTTGCGACCGGTGACGATGCCACTGGTTGGCCCTGAAAGGAATTTGTGGCCGCTATAGACGACGATGTCGGCGCCGCGCGCCAGGAAGCTGCGCAGGTCATATTCGGACGCGGCGTCAACGATCACTGGAACGTTCTTGGCATGGCAAATCTCGCAGAACTCCTCCAGCGAAAGCATGCCGTACTGCACCGTATGGTGGGCGACGACATAGAGAGCCGCCGCCGTGCGCTCATTGATTGCCTCGCGCACATGGTAGTCCTGCGTGACGCTGACGGTGCCCGCCGGAATGACCTTGGCGCCGGCGACGCGGATCGACTGGTCGATGGGTGCGCCATAGTTGACGATGTGGCCGAGCTGGATGACGACCTCCGGTTTCAGCCCTTCGGTGTCGTCCGGCAGGCGCTCGATCGCCAAAAGGTTGGTGCCGGTCATCGCGCCGGCGATGGCCATGGTGATGCCTGAGGCGCAGCAGGCGGTGATGAAGCCGGCCTCGCCGCCGGTGAGGCGCGCGACCACCGCGCTCGCGGCGCGCTGCAGATCGTCCATCTCCACCCATTGCGATGCCATCTCGGCCATGGCGCTGATTGCTTCGGGAACGATGATCGAGGCGCCCAGCGCCGTCATCGTGCCCGAGACATTGATGATAGGCCTCAAGCCAAGCCGCTCGCGGATAGTGGTGTTGGAGCCGGCGTCGGAATAGGTTTTCATGTGAGTGGACTCCGTTAAGTCAGGCGGCGATCTCGACGACCGCTTCGATTTCGACAGTGATATTGCGTGGCAACGAGCCGACGCCGATCGCCGAGCGCGCATGGCCGCCGGTCTTGTCGAAGACATCGGCGAAGAGATCCGAGCAGCCATTGACCACTTTGGGGTGGTCGCTGAAGGTCGGCGTGGCGTTGACGAAGCCGAGCAGCTTCACCACGCGCACGATGCGGCCGAGATCGCCCGCCGCGGCATGCATGACAGCGAGCAGATTGAGGCCGGTGAGACGGGCATGCTCATAGGCCTGCTCGACGGTCACGTCATCGCCGACCTTGCCGGTGCAAAGTGTGCCGTCGGCACGCAACGGCCCCTGCCCCGAAAGAAAGATCAGCCGACCGCTCTCGGCATGGGTGACGAAATTGGCGATGGGCGTGGGCGGCTCGGGCAGCGTCAGGCCGAGTTCGGCGAGCCGTGTGTAAGGCGACATGGAAGGGTACTCCCTGGATAGCCGAGGCCATCCGCTTTCAGAAATGCGAGGCGCGGAAACGCGCCAGAAATGTGCGGAGGCGCTCGTTGGTCGTCTCCGCGGCAAGAACTTCCTTCGGCGGTCCGACCGCCGAGACACCGCCATCGGCCATGAAGACGATGCGGCTGGAGGCATCGCGGGCGAAGGCCATCTCGTGCGTGACCATCACCATGGTGATTCCATCCTCGGCAAGGCTGCGCACCACCGCCAGCACCTCGCCGACGAGTTCCGGATCGAGCGCCGAGGTGATCTCGTCGAGCAGCAGGATTTTGGGCTCCATGGCGACGGCGCGGGCAATGCCGACGCGCTGCTGCTGGCCACCCGAAAGTTCGGCGGGCAGGCTATCCGCCTTGTGGGCGAGGCCGACGCGGCCCAGCCAATGCTCGGCGATCGAGCGCGCCTCCGTCTTGCTCTTGCCGCGCACCTTGGTCAGTCCGAGCATGATGTTGCCGGCGGCGCTCAGATGCGGGAAGAGGTTGAAGCTCTGGAACACCATGCCGGTCTCGGCGCGCATGGCGGCCAAATCGCGTTCGCTGCGCCGCTGGCGCGCGCCGCCGTCGCGAAAGCCGACCTCCTTGCCGTCGATGCGGATCGAGCCGCTGTCATAGCTTTCGAGGAAGTTGACGCAGCGCAGCAGCGTGGTCTTGCCGCTGCCCGAAGGGCCGATGATGGTCACCACCTCGCCCCTGGCCACCTGCAAGCTGACCGAGCGCAGCACGCTGACCGAGCCAAAGGATTTCGAGACCTCGGCGATATCGAGAAGCGCTGGGTTGTCGTTCGAACTGGCCATCGCGTTAATCCCGGATGAAAGCGAAGCGCCGTTCCAGCCGGCGGCTGGCATAGGAAAGCGCATAGTTGACGGCGAAATAGATCAGCGCGCCGAGGATATAGAGCGGCATCGCCTCATAGGTGCGTCCGATGATCTGGTTGATCGCCTGCATCAGATCGGTGATGCCGAGCAGCGAAACCAGTGCGCTGCCCTTCACGGCGTCGGTGACGCCGTTGATCCAGGGCGGCAGGAAGCGGCGGAAAGCCTGCGGGAAAATCACCGAGGTGAGGCGCTGCCGGAAGGTGAGGCCGATCGCCATCGCCGCTTCCGACTGGCCTTTCGGGATCGATGCGACGGCGCCGCGCAGATACTCGACGACCTGCGCCGTCTTGAACAAGGTCAGCGCCAGCACCGCCGCCCAGAAGGACTGAAGGTGCACGCCGACCGCGGGCAGGCCGTAATAGACGAAGAACATCAGCACCAGGATCGGGATGCCGCGGATCGTGTCCGAAAAGATGCGCACCGCCCAACGCAGCGGCGCTGGCCCATAGACCAGGCCGACGCCCAGCAGGACCCCGGCGATCAAGGACAGGACCACGACCAGCAGCGAGACCCATAAGGTCACGGCGAAGCCTTCGGCAAGGAACGGCAGGGCGTAGAGGATCTGGCTCAGCATCTCAGCGCGCCGCCCTGAACCGGCGTTCGACCAGCCGCAGCGCAAACAGCAAAGTATAGCCGGTCACCAGATACATCGCCGTCGTCACCAGATAGACCTCGACGATGCGGAACGTGTTGAAGTTGATCCATTGGGCGCCGTAGGTGAGCTCGGGCACCGAGATCACCGACGCGATCGACGTGTCCTTGAACAGCGAGATGAAGGTGTTGGACAGTGCCGGCAGCGTGATGCGCAGCATCGTCGGCAGGCGTACGTGGATCAAGCGCTGCCATGGGGTAAGGCCGATCGCCTTGCCGGCGTCGAGCTGGCCGCGCGGCACCGCTTCCAGGCCTGAGCGGAACACCTCGACGAGGTAGGCGCCGCTGTAGACCGATAGCGTCAGGACAAATGAGGTGGGGGCGCTGTAGGCAAGGTCGACTACCGTCGGCAGGCCGTAGAAGACCAAATAGACCAGCAGGATCAGCGGTACGTTGCGGATGAATTCGACATAGCCCGCGATGATGGCGCGCACCACGCGTCCGGCCGAGACATACCAGACGGCCAACACCAGGCCGATGACGATGCCGATGGCGATCGAGATCACGGCAAGCTCGAGGCTGAGCAGCAGGCCGCCCCACAGCTTGTCGAAATGCCGCCAGATCAGGTTGAAATTGAGCGTATAGCCCATGCGTCCGTCTCAATGGCCGCGGTGCGACGAATAGCATTCGCCGCCCTCGCGCCGGTGTCGAGGAAAAAACAGGCGGAAGGACCGCTCCTTCCGCCGGCTTGGTCGTGTGGCCCGTCAGATGACGGGGAAGCCCGGATGACGCGGCGGCGGCTCCTGGCCGAAATATTCCTTGAAGGCGGCATCGTAGAGCGCCGTCTCATGCCCGAACATGGCGATGGTGAAGGTCTGGTTGACGAAGGTCAGCCAATCGAGGTCGCCTTGCCGGACCGCGGCGCCGTAAAGCATCGAGTACCAGCTTTTGCCGGCGTCGAAATATTTGTCGGGATTGCGCGAGGCCAGCCAGCGCACGGTCGACAGATCGACGGCGGCGGCATCGGCGCGCTTGGATTCCAGCGCCTGCAGAACGTTCGCCTGGGTATCGATCTGCAGCACCTGCGCCTGGGGCAAAGCAAAATGCACCGAGCTTTCGGCGTCGACATTCTGC
Source organism: Mesorhizobium argentiipisi (SeqCode) (assembly GCF_037179585.1). Classification (NCBI taxonomy): domain Bacteria; kingdom Pseudomonadati; phylum Pseudomonadota; class Alphaproteobacteria; order Hyphomicrobiales; family Phyllobacteriaceae; genus Mesorhizobium; species Mesorhizobium argentiipisi (SeqCode). Next base: position 70,107 of record NZ_JAPYKO010000028.1, on the reverse strand, counting down.
AGGATCGAGATGCGGGTGTTGGCGCCGTTCGCCAGGAGCTTGTCGAAGGTCTTGTTTTCGGAGCCAGGCAGGGTCAGCAGCGCGACACCTTCGACATAATAGGGCCGCGAGAAGTGGATCAGCTGCGACCGCTGCGCCGTCATGGTCATGAACTGGATGGTGATATCGACCTTGTTGGTCGTCACGTTCGGAATACGCTGCGCCGGATCCTGCATGACGAACTCGACCTTGGTCGGGTCATCGAACAGGCCCTTGGCAAGGATGCGGCCCATGGTGATGTCCATGCCGACCAGCTCGCCGGCATCGTTCTCGAAATGCCACGGCGCGTTGGTGCTGCCGGTGCCGACGATCAGCTTGCCGCGATCGAGCGCAGTGCGCAGCACGCTATCGGACGCGGCTTGCGCCGCCGCCTTCTCGGCGCTGATTGCGGTGAGCGCGCCGGCGGTGGCCAGGCCCGCCATTCCCAGTTTCAGAAAATCACGTCTGCCGGATGTGTCGTTCACGGCGACCTCCTTTGATGGTTTGTTCCCCAATGCAGCAGAGATACGCGTCGCAATCAGCGATTGTCTCTTACAAGAGACGTGTGTATCCTGTACAGGACAGATACTAGCATCAGGAATCGACAATGCAAGATGGTGAAACGCTGACCGGCTGGCCGACCGGGGTCGCGGATGAAGAGCGGCCGGCGGGCTCGCGCGAGAAGGGCCTCAGCAGGGCCCTGAACATCCTGGAATTCCTGCACGCCAACCAGCGCGCGATCGGCATCGGCGACCTGGCCAAAGGGCTCAACGCCCCGCGCTCGACGACCTACACACTGGTGCGCGAATTGGTCGAAGCCGGGCTCTTGGAAATGGCCGGCGACGGCAACCGCGTCTATTTCGGCAAGAAGCTCTATCTCTATGGAATGGCCTATATGCGCGGCAACGACCTGCTCAGGCGCGGGCGCCAGGAGGTCGACACGCTGTCGCGCGAGACCGGCGAGACGTCCGAGCTCTGCATGCTGCAGAGCGGCCGCTACACGATCGTCCATTCGAGCCCGGGCACCAGACCGTTCCGCATCAGTTCGGCCACCGGCCTGCAGATTCCGCTGCCTTGGACTGCTTCCGGCCGGCTGCTGCTTGCCGGCCTCGATCGCGGCGGGATCGAAGCGATGGTGGCGCAAGACGATCTCGTGCTGCCGGACGGCCGCAAGCTCGAACTCGATGATTTCATCGACGATATCGCGCGGGCGCGCGTCACCGGCTACTGCGTCACGTCAGGCCTGGTCGACGCCTACACCAAATGCCTTGCGGCGCCAGTGTTCTCCGCGCCAGGCAAGGTCGAGGCGACGATGTGCCTTGTCGTGCCGATCGACACTTCCGAAGAACGGACGGGCGAACTTCTTGCGCTGCTGCGCGAGCGCGCGGCGCGGCTATCGATCTCTTGACGGTGCGGAGGCGATCCGCTCAGGCGATGATGTCCGGGATGATGCGGTCTTCCAGCGCCGACAGCCGGTCTTTCAGTATCAGCTTCTTCTTCTTCATGCGCTGGATCTGAAGCGGGTCGCAGCCTGTGGCGATCATCGCGTTTATGGCGGCGTCGAAATCGGCGTGTTCTTGTTTGAGCCGGGAATATTCGAGGCGTATTTCAGCCTGTTCCTGTTCGGACATTATCTACCGTCTGCGTATGCATCGCCCAATCGGGCTGTATGGGCGGGGCCGGTCGGGTCAGTCTGTTTGTGACCGGCGCGCCGCTGATATCACATTTCACTTTGTCGTGGAATGCTACCACGTGGCATTCGACATCGAGATCGGTTGGTGGCAAACTGTCATCGTGCCGTCACAGTCGCAACCTGCGGTGGACGTGCCTGCGACGGCTGCAATCGAGGAAACCATGAAAGGGAGAACCAATCATGTCTCTTGCATCCCATCTTGATGAGCTGCAGCGAAAGCACGGCGATATCGAGCGTGAACTTGTCGATGCGATGAACCATCCTTCGGTAGACGACCTCGAGATCGCCACTCTCAAGCGGCGCAAGTTGGCAATCAAGGACGAGATTGAGAAGCTGAAGGCGAAACCGACCGCACACTGAAGCTCCTGTAAGCACCATCAACGCACCCGCCGCGGTGCACCTCCCCCGGTGGCAAGAATGCCACCGGCTCGGTGCTTTACGCTGAATCTGCTGACCGTTTGGGCGTGCATCTTGTGGCCCGATGTCCCCTTTGAGCCGCATGGCGGCTGATCGGGAGCAGCGGATTTGCCGCCCTTGCCTGCCGGTTGCCATTGACAAGCCATCTTTGCTCCGCCACCTCATGCCCGGAACTTTCAGATGAAGGCGGCCGGCATGACCGGATATTTTTCTTCACCCTTCCCGCGGCGAATGTCGGTCGGCGTCTCGGTCGGCGGCGTGATCGTCGGCGGCGGCGCCCCGGTCGTCGTGCAGTCGATGACCAACACCGACACTGCCGATGTCGACCAGACGGTCGCCCAGGTCGCGGCGCTGCACCGAGCCGGCTCCGAAATCGTGCGCATCACGGTCGACCGCGACGAGAGCGCGGCCGCGGTTCCGCGCATCCATGAGCGGTTGTTGCGGCTCGGCATCGACGTGCCGCTGGTCGGCGATTTCCACTATATCGGCCACAAGCTGCTCGCCGATCATCCGGCCTGCGCCGAGGTGCTGGCGAAGTACCGCATCAATCCTGGCAATGTCGGCTTCAAGGAAAAGAAGGACCGCCAGTTCGCGGCCATCGTCGAAATGGCGATCAGACATGACAAGCCGGTGCGCATCGGCGTCAACTGGGGCTCGCTTGACCAGGAGCTTTTGACCCGGCTGATGGACGACAACCAGGCCCAAGGCTCGCCGCTTACCGCGCAGGAAGTGACGCGCGAGGCGATCGTGCAGTCGGCGATCCTGTCGGCAGAGATGGCGGAAGAGATCGGGCTTGGCCGCGACAAGATCATCCTGTCGGCCAAGGTCAGCGGCGTGCAGGACTTGATCGCCGTCTACACCGAGCTTGCCACCCGCTCCGACCATGCGCTGCATCTTGGCCTCACCGAGGCTGGCATGGGCAGCAAGGGCATCGTCGCCTCTTCGGCGGCGATGGGCATTCTCTTGCAGCAGGGCATCGGCGACACGATCCGCATCTCGCTGACGCCGGAGCCGAATGGCGACCGCACCCGCGAGGTGCAGGTGTCGCAGGAATTGCTGCAGACCATGGGCTTCCGGCAGTTCGTACCAATCGTCGCGGCCTGCCCCGGTTGCGGGCGCACGACGTCAACCGTGTTCCAGGAACTTGCCCAGAGCATCCAGGCCGATATCCGCAAGAACATGCCGGTGTGGCGCGAGAAATATCCCGGCGTCGAGAGCCTCAAGGTCGCGGTGATGGGCTGCATCGTCAACGGTCCGGGCGAATCCAAGCACGCCGATATCGGCATATCGCTGCCCGGCACCGGCGAGACGCCGACGGCGCCGGTCTTCATCGACGGCAAGAAGGCGGCGACGCTGCGCGGCACGTCGATCGCGCAGGATTTCGAAAAGATGGTCGCCGATTACATCGAACAGCGCTACGGGCACGGCAAAGCCGCCGCGGAATGAGCGGGATGCAGCGTTTCGTGAAGACGACGCTGCTTCTCGCTTGCGCGCTGATCGCCGCCGGTCCGGCATTGGCCGATCCGCCCCAGTCGAAGTCGGCCGCGAAACGGCTGATCAACCGCGTCTGCGACCTGATCGAAACCCAGGCCCAACAAAACGGCCTGCCCAAGGATTTCTTCGCCCGGCTGATCTGGAAGGAGAGCCGCTTTGATCCGAACGCGGTGAGCCCGGTCGGCGCCGAAGGCATCGCGCAATTCATGCCCGGAACCGCCAAGATGCGCGGCCTGGTCAATTCCTTCGACGTCGAGCAGGCTATTCCTGCCTCGGCGAAGTACCTCGCCGAGATGAAGGCAAGCTACGGCAATCTCGGCCTCGCGGCGGCGGCCTATAATGCCGGCGAGAACCGCGTGTCGCGCTGGCTCGCTTCCGGCGGCTTCCTGCCGATGGAGACGGAAAGCTATGTCTTCGACATCATGGGCGAGCCCGTCGATAAGTTTTCCGACAAATCCTATGCCGGCACCGTCCAGCCGCTCGATCCCAAGATGAGCTTCGCGATCGCCTGCCGCCGGCTGCCGGTGATCATGTCGCGGACCGTCGCCATGGCCTCGATCAACGTCAAGCCGTGGGGCGTGCAGGTGGCGGGCAACTTTCGCCGCTCCGCGGCGATCGGCCAATGGCTGAGGGTCAAAAGCCGGTTCCCGGCCTTGCTGGCCAGCCATGATCCGGTGGTGAGCCGGGTGCGCACGCCGATCGGCCGCCGCGGCATCTATGCGGTCAGGATCGGCGCCGACTCGCGCGGCGAGGCCAACGGCATCTGCAACAAACTGCAAAGCGTCGGCGGCGCCTGCGTGGTGCTGCGCAACCGGTGACGCCAAGGCCAAGACAGAGGGGCGGCGAGGGGCGCCGAAACGCGCGAAAGCGGGCGTGCGGACCGACTGCCCGGACTGGCGCGCTGGCAATTCGAACGCGTGCACAAGGGTATGGCCTACGACCTTGAGCTCGACACCAGCCGGCTGCTGCCGGCCGAATGCGTCCGCCTCATCCGGCAGCGATTTAAATTGTAGCGACTTGCATTCCTCGCGGGGACTCGAGCTTCCCGGTCGTCAACAACGCCGATAGCCAATTGCTAATGTTGCGAGGAGAATCCACTTGCCAGGGCGGTGGCGGTTAAATCTTAATGCGCTTTGCCATAGTAAGAGCGGGTTCAGTATTTCAAGGGCGCATTTTTATTCGTGACCACAAGGGGGGGCATCATGCCGGAGGGGAATTTCGTTAAAAGGGTTATCGGTGAGCTCGAAACACCGCGCACTAAGCGGCCGTTCGGGTCCGGCTGGCTGTCCGGCTCGATCGCATTACTTGCCGGGATCACCAGCCTCCTGATGGTCATCGTATTGCGCTATCCGACGCTGACCTCGATGCCGGACCTTGCTCCGATCCACCAGATGCTGTTCTTCAAGCCGGTCCTCTATTTCGTGCTTATCTCGGGCTATGTCCTGGCCATCCTGAGCATGATGCTGCGCAGGGAAAAGACGCTCGGCGTGGCGGCTATGGTCACGGTGCTGTTGGCGTCGCTCATCGGCATGCTCCCGGTGCGTCACGAGTTGCATGTCGACGGCGTGTTCTTCGGCCTTGATTTCTTCATTCTCAATGTCCTGTTCATGGGCGTGCTGTTCGTCCCGCTCGAACGCATCTTTGCCCGCAACAAGGGCCAGACCGTGTTCCGCGACGAATGGCGCGAAGACCTGTTCTATTACCTGGTCTCGTCGCTGCTGGTGCAGATATTGACCTACCTGACGCTCGCGCCGTCCAATTTCGTCAATGCGCAAGCCGGCCTCGGTTCGGTGCGCGCCTGGGTCCACGATCTGCCCTGGATCGTGCAACTGCTGGCGGTGATGTTCCTGACCGATCTTGCCCAATATTGGGTACACCGGGCCTTCCATCGCATCCCGTTCCTGTGGAATTTTCATGCCGTGCATCATTCGGCCAAGTCGATGGACTGGATTGCCGGCGCGCGGATGCATTTCCTGGAAATCATCGTTCTTCGCAGCTTGACGGCGACGCCGATGTTCGTGCTCGGCTTCGATGAATCGGCGATCCAAGCCTATATCCTGATCGTCTACGTCTATTCGTCCTTCATCCATTCCAACATCGGAACCAGTTTCGGTCCGGTCGAAAAAGTGCTCGTGTCGCCGCGCTTCCATCATTGGCATCATGGTCTTGAGAAAGAGGCGATCGACGTCAATTTCGCCATCCATTTCCCGCTGCTCGACCGGCTGTTCGGCACCTATCATCTGCCCGAGAGCCGCTGGCCGAAGGGCTACGGCATTCACGGCCATCCGGTGCCGAAAGGATATTGGCGGCAATTCCTCTATCCGTTCCGGCGGGGCTGAGTGCTCGAAAAGAGATGGTTCAGAGTCGGCGAGACAGAAGGGCCGCGCGAAGGAACTCGGCGGTGGCCGATGCTGCTACCCAGCCTCAAGCCGTCTTCGCCGCCACTGTCTCGCTGAGCCAGGTGCCGATCTTGGCGCCGAGGCGGTCGGGCGAGACGGGCTTCGGCAGGTAGTCGTCCATGCCGGCCTCGATGCATTTTTCCCGGTCGCCCTTCAGCGCATGCGCGGTGATACCGATGATCGGCGTGTGATCGCCGTTCTGCGCTTCGATGGCGCGGATGGCGCGGGTCGCCTCATAGCCGTTCATCTCCGGCATGGAGACGTCCATCAGCACCAGGCGGGGGCGCAGCGAGCGGTACATTTCCACAGCCGTGCGGCCATTGCCGGCTATGCGGTAGCTGAGACCGAAGCCGTTGAGGATCTGGCCGAAGACCAGCTGGTTCACGTCATTGTCCTCGGCGATCAGGATATCGATCGGGCCGCTCGGCGCGGCCGTCGATTCCGGCGCCGCCGGCACGGGCACCGACGGGCCGCGGATGACGGTCAAGGCCGGCGGCGCCGCCTGCGCCGCGACCGGCTCGCGCACGAAATGCGCCTTGGCGCCTTGCGTGCGCGCCTTCTGGATGGCGGAGATCACGGTGCCCAGCAGCACCGCCGAACGCGCCGGCTTGGTGAGATGCGCGACGATGCCGAAATCGATCACCATCCTGCCGAAATCGACCTGGTCGACCGAGGTGAGCAGCACGACCGGAATGGAGGAAAGCCGAGTGTCGGCGGCGATGGCCTTCGCGACATCGGCGCCGTTCATGCCGGGCATCTGGTAATCGAGGATGATGCAGTCGACCGAGGCGCCGAGCTGGCAGGCGCGGTCGAGGAAGGCGAGGCCGACGGCGCCGCTTTCTGCGGCCGCGCAGTCGAAGCTCCAGCTCCTGAGCTGCTCCAGCAGGATCTCGCGGTTGACCGGATTGTCGTCGATGACCAGCACCCGGGCGCCGGTGACGTCGACCGGCACGAGCTTGTCGCGCGACTGCTGGTCATGTGCCGGCAGCGGCACGGCGAACCAGAACACGGAACCGCGGCCTATCTCGCTCTCGACGCCGATCTTGCCGCCCATCAGATCGACGAGACGAGCGGCGATCGCCAGGCCAAGCCCGGTGCCCTCGTGGCGGCGGGTCGAGGAGCCGTCGACCTGGGCGAATTTCTCGAACACGTTTTGCAGCTTCTCGGCCGGGATGCCGATGCCGGTATCCTCGACACGGACCTTGAGCTGGACCACGCCGTCGACGACATCGCCGCCGACATCGACCAGGACATGGCCCTTCTCGGTGAACTTCACGGCGTTGCCGAGCAGGTTGGTGACGATCTGGCGGAAGCGCCCGGCGTCGCCGACGACGAAGGCCGGCAGGCGCGGGTCGACGCGCACGATGAGTTCGAGGTTCTTTTCGGCAACGCGCGCCGACACCAAGGTCGCCACATCCTCGACCGCTTCCGCCAGGCGGAAGGGAGCGGGGTCGAGCGTCAGCTGGCCGGCATTGATCTTCGAGAAATCGAGGATGTCGTTGATGATGGTGAGCAGCGCGTTGCCGGATTTGACGATGACGTCGGTGAAGGTCTTCTGGCGCGGCGTAAGCTCCGTCTTGGCGAGCAGCTCGGCCATGCCGAGCACGCCGTTCATCGGCGTGCGGATCTCATGGCTCATATTGGCGAGGAATTCGGACTTGGCGCGGTCGGCGGCCTCGGCCTTGAACAAAGATGCAGCGGTCTCGGCGAAGGCGCGCCGGATCGCATTCTCCATCGGCCGGAAGATCAGAACCGCCGCGATGGCGAGCGCGGCGAACAAAAGGCCGCTCGCCCACAGGAGCAGCCGGTCGCTGGAAGCATCGGCGAGCCGGCGCTCCTCGTCGAGCGCGGTGCGCACCTTCACCAGCATCGGCTGGGCGAAAAGATCGTTCTGGTTGCGGATCTCGCGGTAGCTCCACTCGTCGACCTTCTGGGCGACCGCCATCAGGTTGAAGTTGCGCACCATGTCACGCGCCGACCAGAACAGGTCGCCGTTGACCGAAGCGGTGTCCATCGCGTTGACGGTGTTCTTCGACAGGCGCGGCCTGATCGCGGCAAGCTGGGCGTTCAGGATTCCGATCTCGCCCATCAGGCGTTCGGAATGGCCGCGCGCGGCGGTCGTCAACGCATCGCGCGTCTCGCTGCGCCAAGCGGTGCCGGTGGTCTCGGCGAAATTGGTGGCATTGCGCAGGTCGCGGGCGAAGATGACGAAATTGCCGCTGAGGGCATCAACCTCGTGACGGTACGAATTCACGCGGTTGAGCGCGAACATGACGGCGGCCGAGGCCAGCGCGAACACAAGCAATCCCGAAATGTAACGGATCCGGATCGACCGGAGGAAGGAAGAATATTCCGGCATGCGCAACCCCAACACATACGCACAATTTTAATGGTCGGGATTACGCTTGATTTACATTAAGATTTCGTTGGAGGGAGGCTGGCCTTGTCGCAGCTTTTGATGGCAGAGGCGACGTATCCCGCGACAGACAGGCTAAACGCACTGGACTTGCGGGCAGCGCTTTGAAACCGGACGGCAGATCGTCAATCCGTCGAATCGGAGAGGATACGGTTTCCCTTGCGCAGCGTGATCCGCCGTTGGGGATGCTCGTCCCTTGCGGCTTGAAAAATGGCGCGGGCAAGCTGGGCTGTGACGGCGCGTGCGAGAACCCGTTCGATGACCTCATGGCTGTCGGCGTGCCAGAGTTCGATACGGTAGGGCAGCGCTTCGGCCGAACGGGAAGAGTTGGCGCTCCGTGTCATAGACAGGCCCCTGCCTAATTCGCCGGACCGTTCCATCTCGAAACGAAATTGTTCTTGTGCCGCAAGGTGACGTAGCGGTCCGGATGCTCGCGCGTCGCTGCGTAATAGGCAGCGTAGCCGATGCTGGCATTTGCCGTGACGGCGAGGACTTGTTCGACACCATTCTTGGCGGCGTTCCACAACTCGACCCTATACGGGAGTTCGTCATGCTCGGCAGAGCCGACTTCGTGAGAGACGGGATTTTCCTCGTCATCTCCAGGCTCGTTTTCCGGAGCAAAGCTGTACAAATAACCCGGGTTTCTGAGATTGGCTGCGAGAGCGGATGAATATGTCGCCATTGATCCAAGCTCGTTGCTATGCAGGATAGGCACGCTTATGTTGCAGACGTGTCACCGGACGAACTGCCTGATGCGAGCGTAATGCGGGTTCGACAATGCCACTGACCACAGCCGACGCGCAACACCTTTCCGACAGCCGCCGCCTCGAACTCTTCATCGACGCTGTCGCCGACTACGCGATCTACACCCTTGATGCAGATGGCTTCATCACCAGCTGGAATGCCGGCGCCGAGAAGATAAAGGGCTACGCGGCTTCGGAAATCCTGGGGCAACATTTTTCCCGATTTTTCACAGCCGAAGATCAGACGAAGGACCTCCCGGGCAGGATGCTTGCCGCGGCAAAGGCGGAGGGAAGATACGAGGCTGAAGGGTGGCGGGTACGCAAGGACGGAACCAGGTTCTGGTCGAGCGGCCTTGTTCAACGGGTACTGGACGGCAACGGCGTTCTTTTGGGTTATGCGAAGATCACGCGAGACATCACGGAGCGCGTCGCCGCGCATGAGTCGCTGCTGCAGAGCGAGCGGCGCTTCCGCATCCTTGTCGATGGCGTGACCGACTATGCCATCTACATGCTCGATCCAAGCGGCATTGTCACCAATTGGAACGCTGGTGCCCAGCGGCTGAAAGGCTACGCCGCCGACGAAATCGTGGGCCAGCATTTCTCCAAATTCTATACCCGTGACGAACGCGCAAAAGGCACGCCGCTGCGCGTCCTGGAAGCAGCCTTGCAGAACGGGCGGTATGAAGGCGAGGGCTGGCGCGTACGCAAGGATGGCAGCCGTTTCTGGGCGTCGGTTGTCGTCACTCCGATCCGCAACGATGCCGGCCAGCTCGAAGGATTTGCCAAGGTTACGCGCGACATCACCGAACGCCGCGTGGCGCACGAAGCCTTGCGTCAAAGCGAGCGCCAGTTCCGCCTCCTGGTAAGCGGCGTGACCGACTATGCGCTTTACATGCTTGATCCCAACGGGCTGGTGACCAGTTGGAACGCCGGTGCGGAGCGCATCAAGGGCTATACGGCCGAAGAAATCATCGGTCAGCACTTCTCACGTTTTTATACGGAGCATGATCGAGCCGCCGGTTTACCTGGCCGCGCGCTCTATACGGCAACACGGGATGGACGCTTCGAGACCGAGGGCCATCGCGTCCGCAAGGACGGCACGCTGTTCTGGGCCAATGTCGTGATCGATCCGATCCGCGACGAGCAAGGAGAGCTAATCGGTTTCGCCAAGATTACGCGCGACATCACCGATCGACGCGATGCGGAGATCGCGCTTAAGCAGGCGCAAGCGCAACACGCGCATACGCAGAAAATGGACGCGCTCGGTCAGTTGACCGGCGGCATCGTGCATGATTTCAACAACCTCCTGACGGTGGTCGACAGCTATGTTCGCCTAGGGAAGAAAGTCGGCAGCGATCCCGAAATGAAGCGAGCGACCGAATCCGTGGAGCTTGCACTCCAGCGCGGCGCCGCGTTGACACGCCAGTTGCTGGCCTTTTCGCGCAAGGAGATTGCCCGTGCCGAGGTCGTGTCGCTGGCGGAGCGAGTGGAAGCCGTTCGCGCAATGATAGCGGGTTCCATGCGCAAATCGGTGAAACTGGTCGCCGCTGTCGGATCCGAAATCTGGCAAGTGAAGGTCGACCCCAGCGAACTGGAGCTTGGTCTCGTCAACATGGCCTTCAACGCGCGGGACGCCATGCCTGACGGTGGCCTGGTAACGATAACGGCGGAGAACCTGCTGTTGTCGAGCGACGATAACGCAGCCGACCTGCAAGGCGAATTCGTCGCGTTGCGGGTGACCGACACAGGCATCGGAATTGCGCCAGACGTGCTTCCGCAGGTTTTCGAACCGTTCTTCACGACCAAAGGGCCCGAGAAGGGCACAGGTCTCGGCCTTGCGCAGGTCTACGGTTTCGCGCAGCAGTCCGGCGGCGCGGTCACGATCCACAGCGAAGTCGGCAAGGGCACGACGGTGACGATCTATCTGCCGCGGGCCGATATGGGAGCCGCCGCGCAGAGCGCGGAGCCGGATCAGCCGGCCAGCGCAAATGTGGTGCCGTTGAGGACAAAGGGCCGTTTTGCCGGGGATCAAGACTGATGACGTTGCCGCAGATGCTGTGAGGTGACGACGACAGAGCGGTATCGCACGGTTACCACCGCAACGATCGGCAAGTGAAGCAGGATCGCCAGAGCATTTTCGTTCGCAAATTTGCCGAATCGGTCGCCGGCGTGCTCTTCGACCTGATGGACCATGTAAAACGGTGCAGGAAGATCAGGAACACCGGCAGCGGAAGCGATACAACCGGCGCAGCCGCTATAAGCGATGCTGCCATGAACCCTGCACCAATGACCCAATAATCGGCCAGCCAGGCTTGCAGCTTGAGCATCGGTTCCCGGCATCCTCCGGCGTTTGTCAGTCGGCGATCTTGCACGAATGGATGGGCATCACCAGAACTATTCGAGCGCCTGGAGGAACTGCTCACGCCCCGGCGTGCCGTTTGGCAAGCCGCCTGCCTGTTCAAAATCAGGCATCGTTGGCCCGGTAAGCGTCGGGAAGAATGAAGACCTCGTCGGCGCGGCCATAGCCTCCGTCGGGAACTTCTTCGATCAGCACCATGGTGTAGGGACGTACACCTTCGCCGAAATAGTCGACGAACATCTGCGTGGTCTTATGGACGAGGTCTTCCTTCTGCGCTTTTGTGAGGGCGGCCTCGGGCATCTTGAAGTTAGCAAAGGGCATTTCCAGGTTCCTTCCGGATTGGATTTCCCGGCTCCGGTGCAGACCGCCGGCGAAGGTCGTCGACCGGACCGATCTCCATTCGTTGTCCTGGAGCGGGTATAGACTGCCGCGGATGCGGGATAATCACCCGGCCGTCGACAGCAGTATTCGGATAGAGCGAACAATCGGAGCCTTGTCGGCCCCTACGCGAGCGCCGGCAACTTCGCTTCGCGGCCACGCTTTCCTGGAGCGCGCATCGCTCGGCATTGGCCGCCCACCTGCGCCACTGTTCAGTTGCTGCGCGTCGCCACGAAGGTCGCCGCTTGCTTGAGCAGCTCAGCCGCTTCGCCATAGGGGTCGAGCAGCGCATGCGCCTGTTCGATCAGGCCGTGGAGTTGGCCGCGCGCCCAGTCGGGGCCGTGCAGCGAGGCAAGCGTTGCCTTGCCGGCGGCGGCATCCTTGTTGGTGGCCTTGCCCATCTGGACAGCGTCCGCTGTCAGATCGAGCAGATCGTCGGCGAGCTGGAAGGCAAGGCCGATCGCCGAGCCGAACTCCGCCAGCCGTTCGCGGTCGGCGGGCGGCGCACCGGCGACGATCGCGCCGGCCTCGCAGGCGAAGCGTATCAGTGCGCCGGTCTTCATCGCCTGCAAGGTGATGATACCGGCCTCGTCCGGCCGTTTGCGTTCGGCCTCGAGATCGAGCATCTGGCCGCCGACCATGCCCCCGGCGCCGGCCGCGCGGGCAAGTGCGAGGACCAGGGTGGCGCGGCGCTCCGCCGGCAGCAACGTCGCCTCGTCGGCGATGATGTCGAAGGCCAAAGTCAAAAGCGCATCGCCGGCGAGGATCGCGGTCGCCTCGTCGAAGGCCTTGTGCACCGTCGGCTGGCCGCGCCGCAGATCATCGTCGTCCATGGAAGGCAGATCGTCATGAATCAGCGAATAGCAATGCACGCATTCGAGCGCCGCCGCGACGCGGAGCGCCGCCTGGCCATCGGCGGAGAAAAGAGCTGCGCTTTCCACGACCAGAAAAGGCCGCAGCCGCTTGCCGCCGTTGAGCACGCCGTGGCGCATCGCCGCCATCAGGCGCTCCGGCCGCGCGATCTCGCCGGAAAGCGGACGCGCGTCGAGGATGCGGCGCAGCTCGGTCTCGACGGCCGCGACACGCATAAAAAGCGCGGTTTCGAAGGCGATCTGGTCGTCTTTGCTCATGGCCGGGAGCGGTAGCCGACACTCAGACATTGCGCAAGCAGGCGCGCGCCTTTATGCCGATGGGGGCGAGGCACGGGTGGGACGGCTTGACGGAACCGATCGTCGAACATGGAAGCGAAGGGCTGGACATGGCGCAACGTCGGCGCCTGAACCGCGCCGGTGTGAAGCGCATCGCCCGGCGCTGCCTGGCCGTCGCGCTCGTGCTGGCGGCGATCCCGGTCGTGCTCACCTTCCTTTACCTGCCATCCTTCGTGCATCCGGTCTCGACGCTGATGCTCAAGGACCTCATGACTTTTTCCGGCTACGACCGGCGCTGGGTGTCGATCGACGATGTGGCGCCGGTGCTGGCGCATTCGGTGATCATGTCGGAGGACGGGCAGTTCTGCTTCCATCGCGGCGTCGATCTCGGCGAATTGCGCGGCGTGGTCGACGACGCGCTGGCCGGTGAAGCCACGCGCGGCGCCTCCACCATCACCATGCAGACTGTGAAGAACCTTTTTCTGTGGTCGCGGCCGCTGGGCAGCGTGCGCAAGGTGGTCGAGCTGCCGCTGGCCGTCTATTTCGACGCGGTGATGTCGAAGCGGCGGATCATGGAGATCTACCTCAACATCGCCGAATGGGGGCCGGGCATCTACGGCATCGAGGCCGCCGCCCGGCATCATTTCGGCGTCTCGGCCAAGCAATTGTCGCGAAGGCAGGCGGCGCTGCTCGCCGTCAGCCTGCCCAATCCGATCGCGCGCAATCCGGCCAGGCCGGGTCCGGGATTGCGGCGGCTGGCCTCGCTAATCGAAAGACGCGCGAGCAGGTCAGGCGCTTATATCGGGTGCCTGGATTAGGACGAGGCGTCGCCGGCTCAAAAAAATTCGCGGCCAGCGCTGGCCAAAACGGCGCAAGGCGTGTATAGGCACCCGACTTTCTCAGATTATGGCCTCGATGCGGCCCTTTCGCGAGGGTTGCCGGGGCATTTTGACCATGTAGTGGAGCATATCCATGGCCGTTCCAAAAAGAAAAACCTCTCCGTCGAAGCGCGGCATGCGCCGCTCGGCCGACGCCCTCAAGGCCCCGACATATGTCGAGGACAAGAATTCCGGCGAAATGCGCCGCCCGCACCATATCGACCTGAAGACCGGCATGTATCGCGGCCGCCAGGTTCTGGAGCCGAAGGAAAGCTGAGAAGCTTCCGAGGGTTTGTGACGTTTCAAAAGACCGGCCTTTGGCCGGTCTTTTTTGCGTCTGGCCCTGGTCAATAGAGGCCTGAGTCGCGCAGCCTGCAGAAAAGCCGGGCAACCGGCTGACATCGTTATTTCATTAGGTCTTACAGCGTGTTCGCCAGCGCCAGTGAAAAGCCTTGACGGCGCGCCTGCTGCGGATTTTACAAAGGGTGCCCCATTGGAGTCGCCCAGATGTTCGGTGCTGTTCCGCTGCTGATCGTGCCCTTCGTCCTTTACAATCTCGGGCTGCTGGGATTGTTCGGCGGCGGCGACGATCCGTGGATGACCGAGATGTTCTCCTTCCGCATGATGTCGGGCGGCGTGTTCTCGATGACGCTGGGCGACCTGATGGTGCTGATCGGCCTGGTCTTCCTGTTCGTGGAAATCTCGAAATCGGTCCGCACGACCAATGCATCGATCCTGGATCATCTTTTGTCGACGCTGGTCTTCATCGCCTTCCTGGTCGAATTCCTGCTGGTGAAGGGCGCGGCGCATTCCGTCTTCTTCACGCTGATGATCATCGCGCTGTTCGACGTGCTGGCCGGCTTCTCGGTATCGATGCGCTCGGCCAGCCGGGATATCAACCTAAACTGAGGGATGTGCCGAGATTCAGGTGAGGCCGGCCTGCGAACGACGGCTTCCTGCGCTTCCGGTGCTGACGTACTTAAAGTACGCTCCGCTCCGGTTCTCGGAAGCCATCGTTCTCGACTCGCCCTGACCTGAATCTCGGCACATCCCATAGCGCTGTGGCTATAGGCGGTGTTCACGCCGTGACGGCCTCAGCCTTCTGCGCGACCACTTCCTCGTAGGCAGCGCGTAGTTGCTGGCGCACGGTTGGCGTGCCTGGCGGCGTCTTCGATGGCGCTCCGAGATGCTCATGGCGCAGTTCGTCCATGAATTGCTCCCATAGCGGCGGGCCGCCCTTTTCGAGCAGCTCGGCGCGGATCGACAATTCTTCCGTAACCGGCAGCCAGACGCGTCCCCAGGCACCGAGCTGCGCCATGATCGGCACCAGCGTGATCGCCATTTCGGTCAGGCTATAGATCGCCTTCTGCTTGTGGCTGGGGTCGTCCGCCTTGGTCAGCAGGCCGAGCTCCATCAGCCGTTTCAGCCGGTCGGCCAAGATGTTGGAGGCGATGCCTTCCAGCGAGCCGTTGAGCAACTCGCGGAAATGGCGCCGGCCACCGAAGATCATGTCGCGCAGGATGATCAGGCTCCAGCGGTCGCCAAAGACTTCGAGCGACAGATTGATCGGGCAGCCGGACCGACGGTCGATGCTCATGGTACTCTCCAGAAAAACCAGTTGCATTATGATATCGGTTTGATTATCGTGCAACTGATTGCAAAATGCAATCGGATAGGAGGAGCAGATGACCAACGCGGCGCAGCGCCCCGACATCGTTTCGGAAAGCTTCGGCGGTCCGAAAGATCCGGCGATCCTTTTGATCATGGGCGCCATGGCCTCGATGCTGTGGTGGCCGGAAGCCTTCTGCCGGCAACTTGCCGCGCGTGGCCACTTCGTTATCCGCTACGACAACCGCGACACCGGCCTGTCGACGAAATATCCGCCGGGCGCGCCGCCCTACACGTTCGAGGACATGGTGGGCGACGCCATGCGCGTGCTCGACGACCATGGCGTCGCCAGGGCGCATGTCGCCGGCATGTCGATGGGCGGCATGCTTGCGCAAAGCGTGGCGCTGAAAGATCCCGAACGCGTCAGCGCGCTCACCGTGATCTCCAGTTCGCCGCTCGGCCTCGATACGTCCGCCCTGCCCGGAACGACCGAGGCCTACAAGGAGCACTCGGAGCAAGGCCGCAATGTCGACTGGTCGAAGCGGGAGCAGGTGCTCGACTTCATGGTCAACGACGCCCGCGCGATTGCCGGTACTCGCCATCCGTTCGACGAGAAGCGGACGCGCAAAAATGATCGAGGAGGATTACGATCGCTCCGGCGGTTTCGCCAGCGCGACCAACCATTTCCTGCTCAAGGGCGGCGGCCCGCAGCGCACGGTGCGGGATCTGCGCGTGCCACTGCTCGTCATCCACGGTACCGCCGATCCGCTCTTCCCGATCGAACATGGCGAAGCGCTCGCCAAGGCTGTTCCCGGCGCAAAGCTGGTCAAGGTCGAAGGCGGTGGCCACGAACTGCACCGCAACGACTGGTCGCAGACCATCGAGGCCATCGCCACACACGGCTAGCGCCGACAAGACGCCGGCTTGACTCGAACCGTCCGCAACAATAGTGAAGTAGCTACTTCAGTATCGATCCGATTACCCGAATGCGAAAGAGAGCCGGAATGTCCCTGACGCTGCATTTCCACCCGCTGGCCTCGTTCTGCTGGAAGCCGCTGATTGCGCTCTACGAGAACGACACGCCGTTCGAGGCGGTCATTGTCGACCTCGGCGACGAGGCTTCCCGCGCCGCCTTCCTCACGGTGTCGCCGACCGGCAAGATGCCGGCGCTGCGGGACGATGCACGGGACTGCACGGTGCTGGAATCGACCATCGTCGTCGAATATCTCGCCGCGCATTACCCCGGGCCGGTCGAGCTCATTCCCGCCGATATCGATCTCGCCCTGCAGGTCCGCCAGGCCGACCGCTTCTACGATTTCTACGTGCAGCATCCGATGCAGAAGATCGTCGGCGACAGGCTGCGGCCGACGGACAAGACCGATCCGTTCGGGGTCGAGGAGGCCCGCGCGCAGCTGCGTAACTCCTACGCCATTGTCGAAGAGGAGATGGCGGCAAGGACCTGGGCCGTAGGCGAAAGCTTCACCATGGCCGACTGCGCCGCCTCGCCGGCGCTGTTCTACGCCAACAAGGTCGAGCCATTCGGCGAAAAATTCCCGGCCTTGAAACGCTACCACGACCGGCTGCTCACGCGCCCGTCCTTCGCCCGTGTGATCGAGGAAGCGGGACCTTATTTCAAGCTCTTTCCGTACAATAACGGCTAGAGCGAGATGCTCCACGATCCCGCCCAGCTCGACCTGATGTTCCAGGCGCTCGCCGATCCGGCGCGGCGGCAGATGGTGGACCGTCTGTCGCGCGGGCCGGCTTCGGTCAGCCAGCTGGCTGAACCGCTGGCGATGTCGTTGTCGGCCGTCGTCCAGCATCTCAACGTGCTCGAGGCAAGCGGCCTGGTGCGGACCGAAAAGCTTGGCCGGGTGCGGACCTGCCGGATCGAGCTGCAGGCGCTTCGGGCGGCCGAGCACTGGATCAACGAGCGGCGGCTTGCCTGGGAGCGTCGGCTCGACCGCCTCGGCGATTTCCTCGCTGAAACGAAAGATGAAACCTGAAGGTTCCTGCCATGAGCGAACGATCCGTCGTCCATTCCACCTTCGTCATCGAGCGCGTCTATCCGGCGGCGCCGGAGAAGGTCTATTTCGCGCTGAGCGATCCAACGGCGAAGAAGCGCTGGTTCTTCGACCCCGATAACCCCATGCCCAGCCGGCATGAAATGGATTTTCGTGTCGGCGGCAAGGAGGTGAATGCCGGCTGTCCCAGCGAAGGACAGATGCATTTCTACAACGCGGTCTATCACGATATCGTGCCCAACCGGCGCATGGTCTACAGCTACGAACTCTTGTTCGGCGAAACCCGGGTCTCCGTGTCGCTTGCGACGATCGAGCTTATCGCCGAAGGCAAGGGAACGCGGCTTATCCTGACGGAACAGGGCGCCTTTTTCGACGGCATCGACTCACCGGCCACCCGCGAGCACGGCACCGGCGAATTGCTCGATGCGCTCGGGACGGCACTGGGAGCTGAGGCCTCCAGCCAAAGCGCATCGCGCTTTGGATCTTGATGCACGTCGTGTCTCAAAACCGCTGCACGCTTCCGAGCGACATGCATTGATCGCCAAAGGCTATTCCCCCGGGGCCGTTTCCCAGAATTGGTCGAGCCAGATGTTGAGCCTGAGGAAGCCGGCGCTGCTGACAGTATAGACGCGCCTTGTGCCTTCGGCCTTGGCGTTGACCAGGCCGGCATCGAGCAGGACCTTCAAATGCTGGGAGACCGCCGGGCGTGAGACAGGCAACCCGGCCGCCAATTCGTTAACCGTCTTCGGGCCGCGCCGGAGTTCTTCCAAGAGATAGCGCCGATTGGGATCGGCTATCGCCACGAAGGCGTCAGAAAACATCATGCCTTTATTTGTGAGGCAAAGTCTTCCGAATCTCAACTATTGGTTTCAACCTTTCTGCGCGGATCGAGCCGCGTTGCCTCGGGCGTGACCGCGCGGTCCGCGGGTTGCGTCTTGAAGGCATCGCGGTTTTCGATCGGTACCGGCGCGCGGGCGCGGATACGCAGCAGCGTGTAGCCGGCGAGGCTGAGATGGGCGAGCGCGGTTGCAAGAAAAAGCCCCTCCGGACGCACCGAACCCATCAAGGCCGCGGCCAGGAGCGGGCCGATCATCGTGCCGAAACCGTAGAGCAGCAACAGGCCGCCGGAAACCTTGACGAAGTCCTCGGCGCGCGCGTGGTCGTTGGCATGCGCAACGGCGATCGAATAGAGCGTATAGGCGAAGGCGCCATAGGCGGCGGTCAGCACGATGACGAAGACACCCGAACGCGGCGCGACCAGGAAGATCAGCACCGCGACCAGCGCCGCGCCGAAGGCCGCGCCGGCCAGCACGAAGCGGCGGTCGGTGGTGTCCGAGAGACGCCCGGCCGGAAGCTGCATGGCGGCGCCGGCGATGACCACAAGGCTCATCATCAGCGCGATCTCGGCGGTGGAGATGCCGATGCGGGCGCCATAGACGGCGCCGAGCGTGCCCCAGGCGCCGTTGGCAATGCCGATCAGGAGGCAGGCCACCGCCGACACCGGCGAGTTGGCGTAGAGGCCTTTGACGTCGAGCTTGACGTCCTGCAGGGGCTTGGGATGCGACTGCGTCGACACGGCGGTCGGAATGAGCGACAGGCAAAACAGGATGCCGGTGATCATGAACAACGAGGCCGACCGCACATCGCCGCCGGCGACGATCATCTGACCGCCCATGATCGAGGCATAGGTGACCATCATGTAGAGACCGAAGACGGTGCCGCGGTTTTCGTTGGTGGCCTTCTCGTTCAGCCAGCTCTCGATCACCATGAAGGCGCCGGCCATGGTGAAGCCTGTGAAGGCGCGCAAAAGGATCCAGACATATTCGTCGATGATGAGGCCGGTGAGCAGCGCGATGATCGCGCCGGACGCGGCGAAGGCGCCGAAAGCCCTGACATGGCCGGCACGGCGAACAAGGCGCGGCGCGAAGAAACAGCCGGTGACGAAGCCGCCCGCCCAGGCCGTACCCATCAGGCCGAGCGATGCGGTCGAAAAGCCTTCCACCTGGCCGCGCAGCGGCAGGAGCAGCCCGTGCAGGCCGGATGCGGCGAGCAGGAACGCCGTGCCGCGAAGCAGCGAGAGGATCGGTCTGTAGGTGGCAAACATGGGCTGATCCGGCTGGAATTTCGGGGCGCGGGTTTGTTTCAGAGGAAGGTCTCGCAGTCGCAATCAGGCTTTTCCGGGGCGGGCTGGCACGCCCGCGGAACTATCCTCTGCGAAACAGCGCCTCGGCCGCGGATTTGGTGGCTCCCTTGGCGGCCCGTGCCTCTTCCAGCCGGGCGATCTCGTCGCGCAGCATCGCAATGCGCTCGGACAATTCGTCGACGGAAAGCAGCGACAAGTCCTGGCCGATCTCGTGCGGGCGCGGCTTCTTCCTGGGTTCGTCGTCGAAGATCGCCATCCGTCGCTCCTCCCTTGCTTGGCCATTTGCCTGATTTGGCAAACAGCATACATAGGGCAGGGGCGCCGATGCAAACCACTGCGACAAGGCGGGATTCGAGGAGACGGGACAGCCATGGCGAACAATCACGAGATTCCGGCGAAGATGACGGCCATCGCGATCTCTCAACCCGGTGGGCCGAGGGTGCTCAAGCCGGAAACGCGCGACGTGCCGGTGCCTGGTCCGGGCGAGGTGGTGATCCGCGTGCATGCGGCCGGCGTCAACCGGCCGGATGTCCAGCAGCGCAAGGGCGCCTATCCGCCGCCGCCCGGCGCCTCGGACCTGCCCGGCCTCGAGGTGGCGGGCGACATTGCGGCGCTCGGCGACGAGATATCGCGCTGGCGCATCGGTGACCGGGTCTGCGCGCTGACGCCGGGCGGCGGCTATGCGGAGTATGTCAGGGTTCATGCCGGCAGCGTGCTGCCGATCCCGGCCGGCTTCACCTACTCGGAGGCGGCCGCCGTGCCGGAGAACTATTTTACCGTCTGGCACAATGTGTTCGAGCGCGGCGGCCTGAAAAAGGGCGAGACGCTGATCGTCCATGGCGGCTCGTCCGGCATCGGCACCACCGCCATCCAACTCGCCTCGACCTTCGGCGCCACCGTGATCACCACGGCCGGCAGCAAGGAGAAATGCGACGCCTGCCTCAAGATCGGCGCCGACCGGGCGATCAACTATCGCGAGGAGGACTTCGTCACCGCCGTGAAGGACGCGACCGGCGGCAAGGGCGCCGACGTCATCCTCGACATGGTCGGCGGCGACTATGTCGCACGCAACTACGAAGCCGCGGCCGTCGAGGGGCGCATCGTCCAGATCGCCGTGCAGGCCGGCGCTGTCGCAAGCACCAATTTCGCAACGCTCATGGTGAAGCGCCTGACCCACACCGGCTCGACGCTCAGGCCGCGTACCGTCGAGTTCAAGGCGGCGATCGCGGCCGCGCTCGAGGCCCAGGTGTGGCCGCTGCTCGGCACACGCAAGGTGGCCCCCGTCATGGACATGATCTTTCCGCTGACCGAAGCCTGGCGGGCGCATGAGCGGATGGAAGAGGGCGAGCATATTGGCAAGATCGTCCTCGACGTCGGCTAGGATGGGTCGTTATTCAGGTGAGGCCGGCCTGCAAATGCCGGGCTTCTGCGCTTCCGGCGCTCACGTACTAAAGTACGCTCCGCTCCGGGTCTCAAAGTTCACCATTTTCGACTCGGCCTGACCTGAATCTCGACCCATCCTGGCGTCGGCGCGTGTCCCGGTTCCAAGCTGAACGAAACCTTAATGCTGCAATGCACAAAACGCATTGCGGCCATGCAAAAGCGTCCGTTCAATTTATGGGCAGACATGCCTATTTACGCGGCATCAAACGATTTAACCAACGACTGGAGAAACATCATGAACCCGATCCGTGCTTTCCGTAAGTGGCGCATGTACAACGAGACCGTGCGCGAGCTGAACAAGCTCAACGCCCGTCAGCTGAGCGACCTCGGCATCAATCGTGCCGACATCGAGCGTATCGCCCGCCAGGCGGTGTAATCAGACGCAGCCCGACCGCAAGGCCGGGCTGGGACATGCAACCCAGAGCCGTCGAGACGCTTGCTTCGTTTCCGGTTCCGAGCCCGCTGGACCTTGTCCAGCGGGTTTTGTCTTTTTAGGGGTGTGAATCGGGCCCTTCCCAAAAACATTGCGAAAATTGGAGGGAGCGTTTATACAGGCCGCGAATTTCCCATTTTGGTGGCTCTAAAACCACCGCCCGCGCGGGAACGCGGGCGAACGAGAAGGATTTTTGATATGGCCAATACGCTGCTGATGCCCAAGGCGACCGCCGTCTGGCTGGTCGACAACACTGCGCTCTCCTTCGAGCAGATCGCGCAGTTCTGCGGGCTGCATCCGCTCGAGGTCAAGGCGATCGCCGACGGCGAGTCGGCGCAGGGCATCAAGGGCATGGACCCGATCATCACCGGGCAGCTGACGCGAGACGAGATCGCGCGCGGCGAGAAGGACGTCAATTACCGGCTGAAGCTGTCGGAGCCGAAGGTGCGGGTGCCGGAATCGAAGCGCAAGGGCCCGCGCTACACGCCGCTGTCGAAGCGCCAGGACCGGCCGAACGCCATCCTGTGGCTGGTGCGCAACCACCCCGAGCTCAAGGACGCGCAAATTGCCCGTCTCGTGGGCACCACCAAGTCGACGATCGAGCAGATCCGCGAACGCAAGCACTGGAACTCGGCCAATCTGCAGCCGATGGATCCGGTGACGCTCGGCCTCACCTCGCAGATCGATCTCGACCTCGAGGTCAACCGCGCCTCGCGCGGCCGCGAGCAGCCGCAGCCCGCCGGCGATACGCTGCTGCCCGCCGCGCTCACCGAACGGCTTGTGCCCGCGCCCGAGAAGCCGAAGGACGAGGATCAGGAGCTCGACGCCAACGCCGTCTTTGCCAAGCTTTCGGCGCTCAAGTCGAAGGACAAGAACGAAGACGACGATCAGGAGTAAGCCTCCCGGCGTCCAATAAAAAAAGCCCGCTCGAAGCGGGCTTTTTTATTGGACAGTGGCTTGGGAGGAAGTCACGTCCGCGCGGCGCGGTCGGGCGCCATGCCGTAATCCTCGCTGCGCTCGACGGCGCGGTAGAAGTCGGCGAGCTGCTTGCCGCGCTCCGGCTTGAAGATGCGGCCGGCAATGACGACCGAGGCGATGCGGTCGATGCGGAAGGCTCGGAAATCGTCGCGCATCTCGCACCAGGCGACCAGGGTCCAGACCTTGCCCCAGAACCACAGCCCCAACGGCCTGATATCGCGCGCGGTACCGCGGCCGGCTTCGTCCGAATAGTCGATGGTCAGTACTTGGCGCTTCTCGATGGCGCGCTCGATCAGGTCGATCGCTTCCCGCGCGGCGTCGCTCACCACCCACATCGGTGTGTGGATCTCGGTGCGGGCGATGCGGTCCTTTTCCGTGTCGGGCAGCACGGCGCCGATCTTGACCAGAGCCTCGTCGGCGGCCCTCGCCATCGCGGCGCCGCCGAAGGCGCGCACCATGCGGGCGCCGGCAACCAGCGCCACGATCTCGTCACGCGTGAACATAAGCGGCGGAAGGTCGAAACCCTCCCGCATCATGTAGCCGACGCCCGCTTCGCCGTCGATCGGCACGCCGGTCGACTGCAGGTCGGCTATGTCGCGGTAAATGGTGCGCTCGGAAACCTCGAGCCACGTGCCGAGCTTCTGCGCGGTGACCAGCCGGCCACCCCGCAAATGCTGCACGATCTGGAAAAGCCTGTCGGCGCGGCGCATCGATTTCTCCCCGAGCGTTTATGGCTTCAGCCCTTCGCGCTTGCGATGCGCGGCAACGAACTTCGTCCCGAAGGACAGTCGCGGCGACGGCTTAATGCCGTTGATGCCTGGCGTGTTCAGCCTGTCGTTCCAGCTTTTCACCATGCGCGGATTACTCCGGATCGTCGGGATCATGTTCGTTGTTGTCAGGATCGAAGCCGTTCTAATTATCGCACGCCTCCTGACAACATACTGTCAGGAGGCTACGGCGAAACCATCGGCAAACAAGGCTATTTTCCCTGAACTCGACATCACTGGGCCGCATTACATCTGGGCGCGGCAGCGCCACAATCCAAGTCGCGGCGGCAAAATTTCAGTTTTCGCGTACGCGGCCGGTGTAAAGGTCCGGCCAGCCGATGTCCTTGCGGATGTCCGCCGGCAAGTTGTTCAGGAAACGCTGGGTGCGGATCTCGTTGCGCACGGTGCGGATCCTGCCGACATAGTGCTGCACGCTACGCAGAATGGTAAAACCGTTCATGACCTCACTCCTCTTTTTTGATGAGAAGAGTATCTCACACCCCTCCTGACAGCAGTCTGTCAGGAGGTTGGCAGGGTGCCGAAGAAAGCGGTGTGGCGCCTCTCGAAGGGTTCAAATCAACCCGATTTCTGTCAGGAATGTTCCGGCCGAGGTGTGCCTTGAGAACAGCTTTGACAGCCGCCGTCGATGCTGGTCAAAGGCGGCATGACGAAACTGCTCGCCCTAGTCATCATCGGCATCATGCTGATCCAGGTCATCAAGCCGCTGGGCTGGCCGGGGCTGAAGCGGCGTGGTGATTTCTGGAAGCTGGCGCTGCTGGCGATGGCTGCGATCTCGCTGGCGGCGGTGCTTGGGCACTGGGCTTAAACTCGGCCGACCCGGTTAGGCTGCCTCGTTGCCCAGCACGAAATCCAGCAGATGCTCCGCCAGCCATTAGATTCCAGGAAAGCGGTTTTCCGTCCGGAATTGCATCAGAATGCTCTGGAGCATGTTTGGGCTGGCGTGAACGATGGCGTTCACGCGCAGCAGTCCGGCCGGTCCTTGGCCTTGTCCTGGTATTCGTCGTGCAGACGCACCCAGTCCATCAGGCCGTGATAGGGGCCGGTCTCGTTGCGGGCCTTGGGCGTCATGTCGAGATAGTGATAGGCGCCGATGAGGGCATCGCCGCCGCGGGCGCGCGACATGAAGGTGAGGAAGATGTCGCCGCACTCGTTGCGATAGAAGATGCTTGTGCCGGGCAGGTCCTTCGACCGCAACGGGCGCTTCTCGAAATTGTAGGTGGTTTCGCCCGCCGCGATCTGCTTGTCGGTGAAGGAGACCTGCAGGTCGAAATTGAAGTCGGAGGCGTAGGACGACATCCAGTCGAACTTCCAGCCCATGCGCCGCTTGTAAGGCAGGATCTCGGCCAGCGGCGCGCGCGAGACGACGACCAGCGAGACGTCATGATGCTTCAGGTGCTGGTTGGCCCCGTCGATATGATCGGCGAGGAAGGAGCAGCCCTCACATCGATGGTCCGAGCCCGGCGTCATCATGAAATGATAGACGATGAGCTGGCTCTTGCCCGCGAACAGCTCCGCCAAGCGTTTCGGCCCTGCCTCGCTCTCGAAGACATAATCCTTGCGCAGCTTGAACCAGGGCAGCTGCCGCCGCTCCGCGGCGATGCAGTCGCGCAGCCGCGTCAGTTCCTTCTCCCGCTCCAGATGCTTGCGATGCGCTTCGAACCAGTCTTCGCGCGAAACCACGGCATTGCGTTGCATGACCATCTCCTGTCCTCTCCTGCCAAGGACGTTCGACATCGGCGCGATCCGACATGGTCGATAGCGGTCGGCGCCTGACAAGTGGGAACGCGGCTCGCAAAAAGCAAAAACCCGGGCCATCGGCCCGGGTTTTTATGTACTGCTCAGGGATGGCGTCAGGCGGCCTTTTCCAGCGCCGGCTGCCATTTCCCGAGCGCTGCCAGATGGTTCATATGGGCGCGGTGGGTGAAGGCGGCCTGGCCCGCGGCGATGTTCGAGGCCTTGCCGCTCCACGCCTTCTGCGGCGCGGCCTGCAGCGCGCGGCCATAGGAGAAGGTGAGCTTCCAGGGGTGCGGGCCAATGGCGTTGATGGCGTTGAGGTTGGCGGTTGCCTCCTCGTCCTCCTGGCCACCGGAGAGGAAGGCAATGCCCGGCACCGCCGCCGGCACCACTTCGCGGAACAGCTTTATCGTCTTCTCGGCGATTTCCTCAGGCGCGTCGGTCTTGCCCGACTTCTTGCCGGAGATGACCATGTTCGGCTTAAGGATCGACCCTTCGAGCACGACCCGCGCCGCGTAGAGCTCGTCATAGAGCTTGACCAGCGTCGCCTTGGAGATGTCGTAGCAGGTGTCGATCGAATGCGCCCCGTCCATCAGCACTTCCGGCTCGACGATCGGCACGATCCCGGCCTCCTGGCATAGCGCAGCATAGCGGGCCAGCGCGTGGGTGTTCGAGGCGATCGAATTGGCCGAGGGCACGCCCTTGCCGGTGTCGATGTCGATCACCGCGCGCCATTTGGCGAAGCGGGCGCCGAGCTTGTAATAGTCGCCAAGCCGCTCGCGCAGCCCGTCAAGGCCCTCGGTGATAGTGTCGCCGGGAAAGCCCGCGAGAGGCTTGGCGCCGAGATCGACCTTGATGCCGGGAATGGCGCCGGACGCCTTGATGATGTCGACCAGCGGCGTGCCGTCGGCGGCCTTCTGGCGGATGGTCTCGTCATAGAGGATGACGCCGGAGATGTATTTCGTCATCGCCTCCTTGGTGCGGAACATCATCTCGCGATAGTCGCGCCGGTTATCGGCGGTCGACTCGACGCCGATGACGTCGAAACGCTTTTTGATGGTGCCGGAGCTCTCATCGGCGGCCAAAAGGCCCTTGCCACCGCTCACCATCGCGGCGGCGATATCTTCGAGACGTTCGCTCATGGGTGCTCTCCTACGCTGCGTTTATTCCGCGCTAGCAGAACACTACCGCCAAAGGAATGACGCCGGAAAGCTAGAATCGATTGAAAGCCGCGCGGGCTTTGCCCGGTCTCGGACTGTTTACCGCTTCAGCACCTCGACGCCGGGCAGCGGCTTGCCTTCCATCCATTCGAGGAAGGCGCCGCCGGCGGTCGAGACATAGGTGAAGTCGTCGGCGACACCGGCATGGTTGAGCGCGGCCACCGTGTCGCCGCCGCCGGCGACCGAGACAAGCTTGCGTGCCTTGGTGCGCGCCGCCGCATGTTTTGCCGCCGCCACCGTGGCGCGGTCGAAGGGCTCGATCTCGAAGGCGCCGAGCGGACCATTCCAGACCAGCGTCGCTGCGCGGTCGATCCAATCGTTGACGCTCTGCACGGTCTTTGCGCCGACGTCGAGGATCATGCCGTCGGCCGGCACGTCCGAGATGGCGACGGTCTCGCTGGACGCACCCGCCTTGAACTCCTTAGCGACCACGCCGTCGGCGGGCAGAATGATGGCGCAGCCGGCTTCGGCCGCCTCGATCATGATCTGCTTGGCGGTGCCGGCTAGGTCATGCTCGCAGAGCGACTTGCCGACGTCCGTGCCGCGCGCAGCCAAAAAGGTGTTGGCCATGCCGCCGCCGATCACCAGCGCGTCGACCTTCTTTACGAGATTCATCAAAAGATCGATCTTGGTCGAGACCTTGGCGCCGCCGACGATGGCCACCACCGGCCGTACCGGATTGCCGAGGCCCTTTTCCAGTGCGTCGAGCTCGGCCTGCATGGTGCGGCCGGCATAGGCCGGCAAGTGGCGCGCCAGGCCTTCGGTCGAGGCATGCGCGCGATGTGCGGCCGAAAAGGCGTCGTTGACATAGATGTCGCCATTGGCGGCGAGCTTTTCGGTGAAGGCCGGTTCGTTCTTTTCCTCGGCCTTGTGGAAACGGGTGTTCTCGAGCAGCAGCACGTCGCCGTCCTTCATGGCAGCGACGGCCTCGGCAGCTTTGTCGCCGACGCAGTCGGCGGCAAAGCCGACAGGGCGCCCAAGCACTTCCGCAGTCGCGCGGGCGATCGGCTCCAGCGAGAACTCGGCCGACGGGCCGTCCTTCGGGCGGCCGAAATGCGCCAGCAGGATGACCTTGGCGCCCTTTTTCGAGAGTTCGGCGATGGTCGGCGCGATGCGCTCGATGCGGGTGGCGTCGGTCACCTTGCCGTCAGCGACGGGAACGTTGAGGTCGACGCGCACCAGCACGCGCTTGCCGCCGACGGCGCCGATATCATCGAGTGTCTTGAAGCCGGCCATGGTCGTTCCTTTCCGCGAAAAAACGCGGCGACCTTACCCGGCACCGGGGACGATGCAAGGGCTGCGTTGCAGCGCGCGCGCAAAAATGATGTCGGCGTGAGACATCAGCTTTCGGTCGTGGCTTTTTGCGCCACAGGCTTAGGCGCCGCCGCTTCGGTTGGCTCGCTCTCGGCAACCTGCTTATCCGCAGGTTTGCGCCAGTTGCGGATGAAGGCGACGATGCGGTCGGCGATCTCGCCGGCGCTCAGGAATACCGGCACGCGCGCCACCGGCGCGGTCGGCTCGAAGGACAGGCCAAGCCCGGTGATCCTGCCTTTTTCGTCGACATCGCGCACGATCAGCTCGATCGGACCGATCATCACACGGTCGGCATATTCGGCATGGCCGCCGAGCCGCTCGGTAACGAGCGCTGCGACGGTGAGCTTCTGTTCGGCCTCGGTCAGGCCCGGCGCATAGGCGGCTTCGAGCTCCGCCGCCGATCGGGCGGGATCTACGGCAAAGGCGCCGAAGAAGTCGGCATCCTCCGGATCGACCACGGCGCGGCTGGCAAAAAGCTTGTCGAGTAGGCGCGGATAGCGGTCCGGCACGAAGATGTAGACCTGATCGCCGGCCGCCAACCGGCCCATGTCCTGGAAGCGCATCGAACGGCCGTCGCGCAGCACCAATGAGGGCCTCGCCCAGCGCGGGATGCGCTCGCCGCGCGCCACCGGGCTGCCGGGAGCGACGCGATAGGCAAGCAGCTCATGGTGGGCCGAGCCCGGCAATTCGAGCTCCACCTTGTCCAGCGGCCCGAGACGCGCAGGAACGATGAGGCCGAGGCGCCGGGCCAGCGGCCCGACCGTCCAGCCCTGCACTACCAGCGAGACAAGCACGATGATGAACGCGGCATTGAAGATCAGGCGGCCGTGCTCGAGCCCGCCGAGCAGCGGCGTGATGGCGAGCAGGATCGAAACCGCGCCACGCAGGCCGACCCAGGAGACGAAGGCCACTTCGGGACGCGGCAGGCGAAACGGGATCAGGCAGAGCCAGACGGCCAAAGGCCGCGCCACGAAGATCAGGAACAGGCCGAGCAGGATCGCCGGCGCGAGGATTTCGGGGAATTGCGAGGGTGTGGCGAACAGGCCGAGGATCAGGAACATGATGATCTGCGCCAGCCACGACATGCCGTCCTGGAAGCGCTTCAGGATGGTGACGGCACGGATGTCCGAATTGCCGGCGATCAGCCCGGCAAGATAGACGGCGAGGAAGCCCGAGCCGCCGATGGCGCCGGCCGCCGCGAACACCATCAGCGAGAGCGTCAGCACGAAGATCGGCAACAGGCCGTGATCGAGGTTAAGCCGCTCGACAAGGCGCACGATGCCGAAGCCGCCGAGCACGCCGATAATGGCGCCGAGCCCCATATTGGCCAGGAAGCCGAGCAAAAGGTTGGTGGCCAGCACATTGGCTTCCGGGTTGGCATGCGCGGCGATGATCTCGACCAGGGTGATGGTAAGGAAGATGGCGATCGGGTCGTTGGTGCCGGACTCCACCTCGAGCGTCGAGCGCACGCGCTCGCGCAGATGGATTTCGCCGGCGCGCAGCAGGAAGAACACGGCGGCCGCATCAGTGGAAGCGACGGCGGCGCCGAGCAGAGAGGATTCCAGCCAGCTGAGTTTGAGAAAATAGGAAGCGGCGACGCTGAAGATGCCGGTGGTGAGGATGACGCCGATCGTGGCCAGCGACAGCGCTGGCCCGGCCGCCTGGCGCAGCGCGTTGAGCGGCGTGCCGAAACCGGAATCGAACAGGATGATGGCCAAGGCCAGTGAGCCGGCAAAATAAGCCAGCCGTGCATTGTCGAATTCGATGCCGAGCCCGTCGACGCCGGTGGCAAGGCCGATGCAGAGGAAGAGGAGCAGCAAAGGGGCGCCGAAGCGGAAGGCGATCAGGCTCGAAAACGCGGCGGCGACAATGAGCGCCGTGCCGACCAGCGTCACGAGATAGATCGCATGCTCCATCCGCCAGTGCCCCTCCAAATCCCTCTCATTTGTCGATTTACGGGAGAGTGGGGCGAAGACATGACCAGTGCAAGGCAACAGCATCTTTTTTGGCTCAGTCGGCCAACAAAAAACGCCCGGACCAAGCCGGGCGTTTCAAAACTCCGAATGAACCCCGGATCAGGCGATGGTCTTGCCGAAGGCGACGGCGGTGTCGCCCATGCGGTTCGAGAAGCCCCATTCGTTGTCGTACCAGGACAGGACCGAAACGAAGTTGCCGTCCATGACCTTGGTCTGGTCGAGCGCCACGATCGAGGAATGCGGGTCATGGTTGAAGTCGATCGACACGTTCGGGTGATGGGTGACCGACAAAACACCCTTCAGCTTGCCATTGGACGCGGCCATGACCGCTTCGTTGATCTCCTGCGCGGTGGTCGAGCGCTTGGCGATGAACTTGAAATCGACGACCGAGACGTTCGGGGTCGGCACGCGGATCGAAATGCCGTCGAGCTTGCCCTTGAGCTCGGGCAGGACAAGGCCGATCGCCTTGGCGGCGCCCGTCGAGGTCGGGATCTGCGAGAGAGCCGCGGCGCGGGCGCGGTAGAGGTCCTTGTGCATGGTGTCCAGCGTCGGCTGGTCGCCGGTGTAGGAATGGATCGTCGTCATCATGCCCTTCTCGATTCCGACGGTCTCGTGCAGCACGGCCGCCAGCGGCGCCAGGCAGTTGGTGGTGCAGGACGCGTTCGAGATGACGATATGGTCCTTGGTCAGCTTGTCGTGGTTGATGCCGTAGACGACGGTGAGGTCGGCGCCTTCGGCCGGGGCGGAGACGAGCACGCGCTTGGCGCCGGCGGTGAGATGCGCGGCGGCCTTGTCGCGGGCGGTGAAAATGCCGGTGCATTCGAGCGCGATGTCGACGCCGAGCTCCTTCCACGGCAGCTGGGTCGGATCCTTGATCGCGGTGACCTTGAACTTCTCCTTGCCGACCGAAATCTGGTCGCCGTCGACGGTTACCTCATGCGGGAAGCGGCCATGCACGCTGTCATAGCGCAAGAGGTGCGCGTTGGTCTCGACCGGGCCGAGGTCATTGACGGCGACCACGTCGATGTCCTTGCGGCCGGATTCATGGATAGCGCGCAGGATGTTGCGGCCGATGCGGCCAAATCCGTTGATGGCAACTCTGACGGTCATTGTTCTCTCCCTTGGGGGCTGGAAAGCGGATGGGTCCGCAGTTTCATAACGGCGGAAGGCGCAAGAATCCAGCCGCAGAAGGTCGCATTTAAATCGATTAGGTTGGTCCAGCCCGGCAAAACCGTCAATCGGGGTTTGCCGGGCTGAGCCAATTCCTAGTTGCCGTGCAGGCGGGCTTCGACCGCCTTGGCCGCGGCCTCGGCAGTGATGCCGAAATGCGGATAGAGCTGCTCGATCGAGCCGGAGGCGCCAAAACCGTGCATGCCGACGAAAATGCCGTCGGTGCCGATCAGGTGATCCCAGCCCTGGCGGATGCCGGCCTCGATCGCGACCTTCACCTTGGCGTTGCCGATGGTCTTCTTGCGGTAATCGTCGCTCTGCTGGTCGAACAGCTCGAAGCAGGGCACCGAGACGACGCGGGTCGGATGGCCCTGCTTTTCGAGCAGGTCGCGCGCGCCGAGCGCGATCTCGACCTCGGAGCCGGTGGCGAAGATCGTCACCACGGCCTCGCCGCTGGCGGCGGCAAGCTCGTACGCGCCCTGGCTGGAGAGGTTCTTCGCCGAATGCTCGGTGCGCACGGTCGGCAGGTTCTGGCGGGTCAGCGCCAGGGTCGAGGGCGTCTTTTCGGATTCGAGCGCGATCTGCCAGCATTCGGCGGTTTCGACCGCGTCGGCCGGGCGGAAGACATTGTGGTTCGGGATGGCGCGCAGTGCGGCCAGATGCTCGACCGGCTGGTGGGTCGGGCCGTCCTCGCCGAGACCGATCGAATCATGCGTCATGACGAAGATCGAGCGGATGCCCATCAGCGAGGCAAGACGCATCGACGGGCGGGCATAGTCGGAGAAGCACAGGAAGGTGCCGCCATAGGCGATCAGGCCGCCATGCAGCGTGAGACCATTGATCGCCGCCGCCATGCCGTGCTCGCGGATGCCGTAATGGACATAGCGCTGGCCGTAATCGTCGGGCGTGATGTTCTTGGTCTGGCTGGTCTTGGTGTTGTTGGAGCCGGTGAGGTCGGCCGAGCCGCCGATGGTTTCCGGCACCGCGCCGTTGATGACTTCCAGCGCCATTTCCGACGACTTGCGGGTGGCGACCTTCGGCTTGTCGACCGACAGCTTCTTCTTGTAGTCGGCGATGACGGCGTCGAAGTTGGAGGGCAGCTTGCCGGCAAGGCGGCGCTCGAACTCGGCCTTGAGCTTCGGCTCGGCCTTGGCCAGGCGGCCTTCCCAGTCGGCGCGGGCCTTGGCGCCGTTCTTGCCCACGGCGCGCCAGGCGTCGAGGATGTCGGCCGGAATTTCGAAGGGTGGCGAGTCCCAGTTGAAGAATTTGCGCGCGCCGGCGATTTCCTCCGCGCCCAGCGGCGAGCCATGCGCCTTGTTGGTGCCGGCCTTGGTCGGAGCGCCGAAGCCGATGGTGGTCTTGCAGGCGATCATCGTCGGCTTGTCGGAACGGCGCGCCGCCTCGATGGCATAGGCGATCGCTTCCGGATCGGTGCCGTCGATGTGGCTGGCGTTCCAGCCCGAGGCCTGGAAGCGGGCGACCTGGTCGGTGTTGTCGGCCAGCGAGACCGGGCCGTCGATCGAGATGTTGTTGTTGTCCCAGAAGACGATCAGCTTGTTGAGTTTCAGATGCCCGGCCAGCGCGATGGCTTCGTGGGAGACGCCTTCCATCAGGCAACCGTCCCCGGCCAGCACATAGGTATAATGGTTGACGAGGTCGTTGCCGAAGGCGGCGTTCATGATGCGCTCGCCGAGCGCGAATCCGACCGAATTGGCAAGGCCTTGGCCGAGCGGGCCGGTGGTGGTCTCGATGCCGGCGGCATGGCCGTATTCGGGATGGCCGGCGGTCTTGGAGCCGAGCTGGCGGAAATTCTTGATCTGGTCGATCGTCATGTCCTCATAGCCGGTGAGGTAGAGGAGCGAATAGAGCAGCATCGAGCCGTGGCCGGCCGACAGGATGAAGCGGTCGCGGTCCGCCCAGTGCGGCGCTTTGGCGTCGAATTTCAGGAAACGGCTGAACAGCACCGTCGCGATATCCGCGCAGCCCATCGGCAGGCCGGGGTGACCGGAATTCGCCTTCTCGACGGCGTCCATGGAAAGGAAACGGATCGCGTTGGCCATCCGATCATGTTGTTCACGCGAGGTCATGCTTCCTCCGGAAGTGAGTTGGAGCCTGGGGAGAACCCTTGGAAAAGGATGCCGCGACACATAGCAGGCACGGTCTTTTAGTCAACAAATCGGGACGGATTTTGCCGGGCTTGTGATGGCATCGACGCCTACATTAGCGATAGCGGGGGACAGTCGCGAGAGCTTTGTTGACGCGCCCTTCACCCGGCGCCTAATCTTTCCGAGGTAACGCGTTCTGAACGCGTGCGATTCGGTGATGGGCAGGGCATAGGACGAAGGCCATGACCGGGGAAACGACCCTCAAGGAAGTCATCGCCAGGCTGGGCAAGGCCATGGAAGGGCTGGAAAACGCCGTGGCGGCGAAGCTCGAGCATGAGCGCGATTATTCGGAAGCCGAGGCCGAGGTGCAGCGCATGAACGCCGACCGTTCGCGCCTGGCGCAGGAGCTCGACAATTCGGAAGCGCGCGCCGAGCGGCTGGAGGACGCCAACAAGGAAGTGTCACGGAGGCTGGTGACCGCCATGGAAACCATCCGCGCGGTTCTGGACAGGTAAGGCAATGGCACAGGTCACCGTTTCCATCGACGGCAAGCAGTACCGGATGGCCTGCGACGAGGGCCAGGAAGAGCATCTGATCGACCTTGCCGAGCGCTTCGACCGTTATGTTTCGCACCTGAAGGATTCCTTCGGCGAGATCGGCGACCAGAGGCTCACCGTCATGGCGGGCATCATGGTGATGGACGAGCTTTCAGAGCTCACCAAGCGCGTCAAGGGCATGGAGAGCGAGGTGCTCACCTTGCGCAAGACGCGCGACGAGGCGCTGACCAAGGCCGACAAGAGCGACAGCGTGCTCACGACCGCGCTTGCGGCGCTTGCGCAGCGCATGGAAGATCTCACGGCAACGCTGGCGATAAAGAAGGCTTAAGCCGCTTCATCCAGCCTCCAGCATCGTCGTGGAAATTCCGCCTGTCATTTCCAGGAAAAGACGAAATTTTTCCGCTCCGTCGATCACGCTGACAGACACAAGTCTTTTGAACTGGACCGTGCGGCGGTATAGAAGGCTAAGCCGCCGATGGGGTTGGCCCATGCCGGTGGCATGTCACAAGGGTAGGGAACACGTCATGAGCCTTCGTATCAATGATATTGCGCCGGACTTCACGGCCGAGACCACGCAAGGGACGATCAATTTCCATCAATGGATCGGCGACGGCTGGGCGGTGCTGTTCAGCCACCCGAAGAACTTCACCCCGGTCTGCACGACCGAGCTCGGCACGATGGCCGGCCTGGAAGGCGAGTTCAAAAAGCGCAACGTCAAGATCATCGGCATTTCCGTCGATCCGGTGTCGAGCCACGAGAAGTGGCAGGCCGACATCAAGACCGCTACCGGCCAGACGGTGAACTATCCTTTGATCGGCGATAAAGACCTCAAGGTCGCCAAGCTTTACGAGATGCTGCCGGCGGGTGCCGGCGAGACCTCGGAGGGCCGCACGCCGGCCGACAATGCCACCGTGCGCTCGGTCTATGTCATCGGCCCGGACAAGAAGATAAAGCTGGCGCTGACCTATCCGATGACCACGGGCCGCAACTTCGACGAGATCCTGCGCGTCATCGATTCCATCCAGCTGACTGCCAAGCACCAGGTGGCGACGCCGGCCAACTGGAAGCAGGGCGACGACGTCATCATCACCGCCGCCGTCTCCAACGAGGACGCGATCAAGCGTTTTGGGGCGTATGAGACGGTTCTGCCGTACCTTAGGAAGACCAAGCAGCCGACGGCATGAACCTTTTCCTTCTCCCCGTTTCACGGGGAGAAGGTGCCCGAAGGGCGGATGAGGGGCGGCGCGGCGTTTGAGGGGATCGCGCCGAAAACCTTCGTCGGATGGTTCTGAAAAGAAACCTCGCAGCGTCGGCGCTGCCCCTCATTGTCCTGCCGGACATTTCTCCCCGTATAGTGACGTATAGTGACGGGGAGAAAGGGCCGGTTCGGCGCTTCCGCCAAACAAAAAAGGCGGCGCCGAAGCGCCGCCTTTTCATTTCTGCCTCGAGCAGTTCTACGCCGCCGGCTGCGCCTCGATGGTGCGCAGCGCCTGGGTCTGGCGCTTGGCGGCGGCCTTGACCGCGTCCTGCACCTTCTCAAAGGCGCGCACCTCGATCTGGCGCACGCGCTCGCGGCTGATGTCGAACTCGGCCGACAGCTCTTCCAAGGTCAACGGCTCCTCGGCCAGGCGACGCGCCTCGAAGATGCGCCGCTCGCGATCGTTGAGCACCGACAGAGCGCCCGACAGCATGGAGCGCCGGTTTTCCAGCTCGTCCTGCTCGATCAGCATCTCTTCCTGGCTTTCGTGATCGTCGACCAGCCAATCCTGCCATTCGCCGGACTCGCCTTCGCTCGCCCGGATCGGGGCGTTGAGCGAAGCGTCGCCCGAAAGGCGGCGGTTCATCGAAATCACTTCAGCCTCGGAGACGTTGAGGCGGGTGGCGATCTCGGCGATCTGGTCGGGCTTCAAGTCGCCATCGTCGAGCGCCTGGATCTTGCCCTTCACCTTGCGCAGGTTGAAGAACAGACGCTTCTGATTGGCGGTGGTGCCCATCTTGACCAGGCTCCACGAGCGCAGGATGTACTCCTGGATCGAGGCCTTGATCCACCACATGGCATAGGTGGCGAGCCGGAAGCCACGTTCCGGTTCGAATTTTTTCACGGCCTGCATGAGGCCGACATTGCCTTCCGAGATCACCTCGCCGATCGGCAGGCCGTAGCCGCGATAGCCCATGGCGATCTTGGCGACGAGCCGCAAGTGGCTGGTGACGAGCTTGTGGGCAGCCGAAGTGTCCTGATGCTCGGCATAACGCTTGGCGAGCATGTACTCTTCCTGCGGCTGAAGCATCGGAAAGCGGCGGATTTCTTCCAGGTAACGGGCGAGACCGCCTTCACCGGAAACGATACTGGGTAATGATTGGGCCATGATAGCGCCCCTCTCTCTCTTTGGAGTGAATGCCCCCTAAACGCGGCGGGCACGCGTCACAGATGCCAAAGGCTCATCCGCGACAACCTGTATATATAGGAACAAAACCAGAAAAGACAGGCATTTGTTCAACGCTAAACAGTCTGTCACGCTGAAGTGAACAACGCCGGTCAGGTTTTTTGATGGCTGGTTTGCAGCTTGTTCGTGGCGGGCCGGTTCAAAGTTTTCGGAAGTCGCCGACGAGTTCCTCCATGTCTCCCGGTATCGGCGCTTCGAACCTCATCGTTAAATGGGTGGTCGGGTGCCGGAATTCAAGGAGCCAGGCATGCAGGGCCTGCCGGGGAAAGGCTTTGACCTTGGTTTTCAAGGGCTCGGGCAGCCGGTTGGCCTTGGTGCGGAAGGCCTGCCCGTAATCCGGGTCGCCGACCACCGGGTGGCCGATATGGGCCATGTGGACACGGATCTGGTGGGTACGCCCGGTCTCCAGCCGGCATTCGACGAGGCTCGCGGCGGCAAAAGCCTGCTGTCCTTCGCCGAAGCGCTCGACGACGCTGAAATGGGTTACTGCATGGCGGGCGTCGTCGCGGCTTTCCGGCACCACCGCGCGGCGGACGCGGTCGGCGGCGCGGCCCAAGGCGGCGTCGACCGTGCCGGTCGGCCGCTGCGGAATACCCCAGACCAGCGCCAGATAGGCGCGTTGCAGATCGCCGGTGCGGCCGTGGTCGGCGAAGGCCTCCGACAGGGCCTTGTGCGTGCGGTCGGTCTTGGCCACGACCATGACGCCGCTGGTTTCCTTGTCCAGCCGGTGGACGATGCCCGGACGCCTGACTCCGCCTATGCCGGACAGGGTCTCGCCGCAATGATGGATCAGCGCATTGACCAGCGTACCGGTCCAGTTGCCGGCGCCGGGATGGACGACCAGTCCCGCCGGCTTGTTGATGACGATCAGCTCGTCGTCCTCGTAGAGGATGTCGAGGGGAATGTCCTCGCCCTGCGGCTCGGCTGGTTCGGGCGCGGGTACCAGGATTTCGATCCGCTCGCCGGCCGTCAGCTTGCGCTTGGCCTCCAGCACCGCCTTGCCGGCAATGGAGACCGCGCCTTGCTTGATCAGCGCCTGCACGCGGCTGCGCGAGAGTTCCGGACCGAGCTTGGCGGCAAGCCACTGGTCGAGACGCTGACCGGCGGCATCGGCGCCGGCTTCCAGCACGACAGTGTCGCCGGCAGCCGATTCCTCGTCCGCCAATTCGTCCTCTATCAATATCGGGGTCTCTTCGTTATGAGCGCTCATCGAAACCCGTTGCGGATTGTTTAGCCATGGCCCGGCCGATCGCCGAAGAAGATGAGGAAAAGCCGCTCGATCCCGCGGCCGAGAATGTGCGCCGCAAGCTCGTCCGTTTCATGATCGTCAATCTCGGCCTTCTGTTCCTCGCCCTTATGGTGGTGATCGGGGCGCTTGTCTACAAAGCCCGCAATGCGCCGATGGCGGCGCCCGCCGGCGATGTCCAGGCTCCGGCCGGTGAGCCGCTCTCCGGCGACATCGTGCTGCCGCTCGGCGCCAAGGTGATCAGCCAGTCGCTCTCCGGCAACCGCATGTCGATCGATGCCGAGCTTACCGACGGCAGCCATTCGATCTTCGTCTACGACATCGCCGAGCGCCGCATGATCGGCAAATTCGCGATCCGCACCAAATGAGCGGCCTTGCCGAACGCCGCAGTGTCGCGACCGTGGCGCTCGTCGTCGGCAATTACGACGAGGCGATCGTCTGGTATGTCGAGCGGCTCGGCTTCCTGCTCATCGAGGATGTCGATCTCGGCGACGACAAGCGCTGGGTCACCGTCGCGCCGGCCAAGGGCCAAGGCGCGCGGCTGCTCCTGGCGGAGGCATCCGGCGAAGAGCAGGCAAGCCGCATCGGTAACCAGACCGGCGGCCGGGTCTTCCTGTTCCTCGAGACCGACAATTTTTCCCGCGACCATCAGGCGATGCTCGCCAAGGGCGTCGAATTCCGCGAGGCGCCGCGCCGCGAGGCCTATGGCGCGGTGGCGGTCTTTTCCGATCTCTACGGCAATCTCTGGGACCTGATCGAGCCGAAACGGCAGGGCTGACCCCACCCGTTTAGGCCTTTTTGTTTGCCGCAGATTCTTGTCGGAAACCGTATGACACTTTTCCGGAATCTGCTTGGTTGCTTTTTCGCGGCCGCCAGCCTATGTAGCCGGTTCTTGAGCGCGCCCATCGTCTAGCGGTCAGGACACCGCCCTCTCACGGCGGGAACAGGGGTTCGATTCCCCTTGGGCGTACCAATAAAATCAAGCACTTAGTTCTATCTCTCCGAAGGCGGTCGAATATCCGTCGAATAAACGCGCCTGTACAATTGCGGACGGCGTTGGCCGGCTGAAACAAAATATAGGGGCAACGCCCCCTATTCGGCGCAATATGTTGGAGTTTCTTCGGTCTCGGTCGGATGATGGCGCATCCACCGCAGTCTGAAGGAATGCAGTTATGTCTTTCACCGAGCCTAGGGCTCTTTCCATCCCTGATTTCACCCGCTGGGCGGCCATCGGACGCTCTAAGGCGTACATGGAGATTCAGGCAGGGCGTTTGAAAACGCGCAAGATCGGCTCCCGCACGGTGATCCCAATTGAAGACGCCCGTGCATGGTTCGACGCCCAGCCGTCAGGCTTCGCCACGCATGGGGCGAAATGATATGTCGGAATCAGAAGGGCCATGGGTGAGGTACGCGGCGCTGAACGCGCAGCAACAGAGCGCCCCTATCGGCCAGGAAGACGGCCCCTGGTTGCGTTATCAGCGGCAAGGGACGGCGCCGGTCGTTCCTTCTGGCACTGCCAGCGCGTCGGCGCCGGGGGCAGCCGCCCATCCGCAAACCCCGATGACGGCCGCCGACGTGCTGTCAGGCGCAGTGCAGAATTTCCTGCCCAGCGCCGGCCAGTTCGCGCAGGACATCGCGCAGCCGATCCTGCACCCGATCCAGACCGCGCAGAACCTCGGCGACATTGCCGGCGGCGTCGCGGCCAAGGCCGGCATCGGCGACCATGACCAGCACTCGGCCGACGCCGTAGGCCAGTTTTTCGCCGGCCGTTACGGCGGTTTTGAGAACGTCAAAAAGACTATGGCGACCGACCCCGTCGGTTTCCTGTCAGACGTAGCGACGCTGCTGTCAGGGGGTTCGCTGGCCGCCGCGAAGGCTCCAGGCGTGCTGGGGACCGTCGCACGGGCCGCCGGAACCGCCGGCGAGATCCTTGACCCCGTGCAGGCCGCCGGCAAAGTCGTAACTGGCACCGGCCGGGCAGTCGGCACCGGTGTTTCAGCGGGACTCGGCCTGACAACCGGCGTTGGTGGCGATGCCATCCGGTCAATGCAGCGTGCCGGCTTTGAGGGAAACACCGCTGCCCTGGAGCAGATGCGCGGCGCTGCACCGTCAACTGAAATCCTTGACCGCGCCAAGAGTGCCTTGGGTCAGCTCGATAGGGACCGCGCGACGAAATACAACGCGGACATGGCCCCGGCGCGCGCCGACCAGTCCGTGCTCAACTTCAGCGGCATTGACAACGCCATCCGCGACGCGAACGACATGGTTCGCTTCAAGGGTGTGGTCAAGAACCGCGAAGGCGCTGACATCGTCAACCAGATGAAATCCGTGGTGGACGACTGGAAGCAGCTCACGCCTGCCGATTACCATACGCCTGCCGGTTTCGATGCGCTCAAGCAGACCCTCGGCGGTATCCGTGAGAGCACCGAAGCGGGCACTCCTGCTCGCAAGGTCGCTGACACGATCTATCGCCGCGTGCGCGACGACGTGGAGGCCCAAGTGCCATCCTACGCTGCCGCCATGCGCGGCTATGAGAACGCGACCAACAACAGCAACCAAATCAGGAAGACCCTGAGCCTTGGCGAGAACGCCACGGATGACACAGGCCTTCGCAAGCTCCTGTCTTCGACGCGCAGCAATGTCAGCGCCAACTTTGGCACTCGCGCGGCTTTGGTCGATCAGCTTGCGCAGAAAGAGCCCGCGCTTCCTGGCATGCTTGCCGGCCGGGCAATGTCTGGCCTAGAGCCGCAAGGGCTCGCACGTGTCTTGCATTCCGGCGCAGCCTACGCTGTGCCAGGCGCTGCGCTGCTTTCAAATCCGCCGGCACTCCTTGCGGCGCTCTCGACACTCGCCGTGTCATCGCCGCGCGTCATCGGCGAAGCCGCGTACGGTGTTGGCGGGGCGCGGCGCGCATTCAATCCTGCGTTTCTCAGCCCAGCTCAAAGGCTGCTTTTGCGCCAATCGGCTTTCCAGGCGGGGCGTGCAGCACGGGTGTCAGGCCAATGACAGATTTCGTGCGGGAGATCATTTCCGCCTATGTGCGCCGTGTCGTTGCGTCCCTATC
Source organism: Mesorhizobium argentiipisi (SeqCode) (assembly GCF_037179585.1). Lineage (NCBI taxonomy): Bacteria > Pseudomonadati > Pseudomonadota > Alphaproteobacteria > Hyphomicrobiales > Phyllobacteriaceae > Mesorhizobium > Mesorhizobium argentiipisi (SeqCode). The sequence goes on along the minus strand of NZ_JAPYKO010000028.1, from coordinate 29,920 downwards.
GCCAGAAGAGGACGTTGACCCCGACAGCCCCGAAACGGTGTTCAAGGCTTTTGCCTGGGCGACCGCTTGTCTTGTTCGGGGCATCGATCCCTTAGCCGCCGAAAACTCCCCCACCTTGCATTGAAAGGCCTCTTCATGTTCTTGCCCGAATTCGTACCGGCACGCTTCAAAACACCAGAAGCTCAGGCGGGCATCAGCGAGCTTGTCACCCGTGCCAAAGCAACCGGCGCGAAGAAAGACAGGGACGTGTTGATTGCGGTTGCTCGGTCGATCTTGGACGAAACCGTTGCCAGCGCCAAAGCCGCGCCGCCCGAAGAGGTTGACCTCTTAGTGCGGTCGTACCTCGCACGCTGGCACGAGCGCTTCGGCCTGCCGTACGACGCCCTTGACGAGCTGCCCGACGAAGCTTGGTCATCCGCCCAGGCAGCGACCGTCATGCTAGATGAGGACTTGCTCGCCTTCCCCTTGCCGGACGTGTTCACGGTCGAGGGGTTCCCCCTGCCGCTTCACGGTGCCGCGCCGGACGCGTGGGCTACCTTCAATAAGGATTTCCGGGGCGTGGCCCGTGACGCCTGGGAAGCCGAACAAAACGCGCGCCACAGTCTCGACTAGAGCTAATCCCGTGCTCGCCTAGGGCGGCCGCGCCCTAGGTAGCGGGCAGATTATCCGCCAGCCAAAACGCCCTATATCTCGTGTCATTCCTTTGCGATTTCGGTCGCAAGGCGCTATATTTAGTCCCGCTTGTCGCGCAAGGACACGCCTTTCCAGTTGCCTGCACCATTCAACCGATCTTGGGGGATCGGGGTGCAGGCAACGAGGAAAAGCATCCCGCCTTCAAAGCCCCGTTTCCCCCAAAACCCCTGACATCCCCCCTCCCTTCACAGAGGCTCGCCTTCCTTGCGCCCAGACATCAGCTATACCTTTGGCGGCTCCGCCGCGCCCCTAATCCGTGCCGGTTTCGCCCGGGCAGATATCCTGCCTCTCATCCCTCCCGGTGCTCCGCTCTCCCCGCTCTCGAAAGTCTCGCCGTCTCAAGTTGGCAAGATCCCCGGCCGTTTCCGTGACGGCGTTTGGTCTGGCATGACCGGGCAGTGGGCCGCTACAGGCCTCGATCCCGAGACCATCGCGGCCGCCCAGGATTGGCCCACCGAGAACGTCGGGCTTCGCGCAGCGGCTTTTCCCGCAATCGACATTGACACGGCCACCCCCGCTGCGCTGGCGCTTGTGGAGGGAGCGGTCGCGACATTGTTCGGCACTGGCAACCCGGTGCGCGTCCGGTCCGGCGCGCCGCGCGCGCTCTATCCCTTCCGGCTGAAGCCCGGTGCCGAAGCTATTCGCAAGCGGCGGCTCGAATGGGCCGACATGGATGGAAACCGGCACGGGCTAGACGTGCTCGGCCTGGGGCAGCAATACGCCGTTGCGGGCACGCATCCGAAAGGCGCTCGGTACGAATGGCGTGACGGTCAAGGCCTTGCCACAGTGGGCGCTAACAGCCTCCCACCTCTGACAACTGACGACGTGGACGCATTTATTGACTTGCTGACTGAGGCAATCCAGGCGGAGGGCGGCGCTGTTGTCAGCGTGTCAGCGCCGGTTGGGGTTTCGTCGGATTATCAGGTGACGGTGCGGGATGCTGTTCCCGCATGGTCCGATGAAATGGCAATGGAGGCCTTGAACGCTATCCCAAACACGCCTGAAGGCTTGCCCACACGGGAAAGCTTGGTCGCGCTTCTGGCGAGCTTCAAAGCCGCAACGGGGCGCAACGCCGACACGTTGGCGCATGACGTTGAAGAGTGGGCTGTGCGGTACGGGTGGGCCGAACCCGAATATTTCTGGAAGATTTGGGACAGTATCGCGGTTTCGCATGTGCCGCCGGATCACTTAGCGCACGTCGCCAGGGCGCACGGGTGGCGCGGTGACGCCGTGCTGGATTTCATCGGGCTCGGCGGCGACGTTGACCGGGTGATCGAGCGGTATACGAGGGGGGCGCTTGCGTTGCCGGTGCCCGATAAAGCGCCGGCCGATCTCGCTACAGTCGCTGACATCTTGCGCCAATACGCCCCCGACGTTTTCAGGTTTGACGAAATGCGGCGCGCGGTGATGGTGATGAAATCCCCGGTGGGAGCCGACACGTTCAAGCCGCGCCATATCGAAGACAATGACGCGACCGTCGTGCAGGAATTTTTGCAACGTGGCGGCCTCCGCCGCGTGTCTAAGGTGGTGGTGGCTGACGCAATCGAGCTTGTTGCGAAGGAAAATGCTTTCCACCCTGTCCGCGATTGGCTCGGCGGCCTCCGCTGGGACAGCGTGGAACGCCTGCCACGCCTGTTCCCCAAATATTTCGGAAGCGAGGACACCGAATACACCCGCGAGGTGGGGCGCATGATGCTCATTTCGATGGTCGCCAGGGTGATGAAGCCCGGTGCGAAGGTCGACCACATGGTGGTGCTTGAGGGCAAGCAGGGAAGCCGGAAATCGACGGCTGTCAAAGTGCTCGGGGGCGATTGGTTTTCGGACGGCCTGCCTGATATCACAAGCAAGGACGCTTCACAGCATCTGCGTGGCAAGTGGTTGATCGAAGTGGCCGAAATGCACGCGGTCAACAAGGCCGAAGCCAACGCGCTGAAAAGCTTCCTGACACGCTCGGAAGAGCGGTATCGGCCGCCCTATGGGCGCTACGAAGTGCACGAGCCGCGCCAAGCTGTTTTCATCGGCACGACCAACGAGACGGAGTACCTACGCGACGCGACAGGCGCACGGCGCTTTTGGCCCGTGCGCGCTGGGGACATCGATACGGATGCATTGAGCAGCGACCGCGACCAGCTCTTTGCGGAAGCGTACGCGCGCTATCAGCGGGGTGACAAGTGGTGGCCGGAAGGTGATTTCGAAACTCGAGTCATGCGGCGGGAGCAAGAGGAACGCTTCGAGTCCGACCCTTGGGAAGAGCCTGTCAAGAACTATGTCGCTGATAAGGGCCGTGTCACAATTCCAGAAGTGGCGTTCAATGGGCTCGGGGTTCAAACGGGAAGCCTGGGTATGACGGACCAACGCCGCTTGGGCACGATCATGCGGCGTCTGAACTGGGAAAAGAAAAAGTCGATGGGCACCATGAGCTGGGTGCGGGTTTAGGGACCGTCAGGGACCGTCGGAATCCTACACGGTCCCTGTCGCAAAGCCTTGCACCGCAAGGGTAGGGACCGTAGGGACCCTCAGGGACCGTATCTCTAATAGAGCAGATAAATAGGGCATATGGGTAGCGTTATACGCTCTATGGAAAAAGGGTTCCTTACGCTCCCTACGGTCCCTACATTCCCTACGGTTCCCACGTGCGGTGCTCGCCGCCCAACGTCGCGTAATATCACCTCACGGCACGTCCGTTGCACGAGCCAACCTTTCAGGGACAAGCAATGAAATGACAGAGAACAAGCAGGCCATCGAACGTGTTGACAAGGGAAGGTTCGCCAAGGGGCAGAGCGGCAACCCTGGCGGCCGTGCCGCAACGCCTGCCCATATCAAGGAAATGCTTGGGCAGCTCACACCGCGCGCCGTTGAGATCATGGCGGAAACGATGGGGTGCGATGACCCGAAACTGCGGTTCTTGGCCGCCCAAGAAATCTTGAACCGCACGCTAGGCAAGCCAAAGCAGGACGTGGCGCTAGACGTTCGCACAGACCCCGCCAGCGCGCACTTTGCTGCGCTCCAGTCGCTTACGGCGCTGGTGGCCGCGCGTTCCGCACCTGTGCTTGAACTTCAGCCGATTGAAGATGTACAGCCCGAGGACTGCTGACAGGACGCTGTCAGCGCTGTCAGACGGACTCTTCCGACAAGACCCGGTAGACGCTGGCGCGGCCAATCTTCAATTCCTTGGCAATCTCGGTCGCGCCTTTCCCTTCACCACGTAGGGTGCGCACGCGCTCAACGTCGATTGAAGCCTTGCGCCCCTGATAAACCCCTGCGTCTTTTGCCTTAGCTATGCCTTCCATCTGGCGTTCACGGCGGAGATTGGTTTCGAACTCCGCAAACACGCCCAGCATGTCTAGGAACGCTTTCCCAGCGGCGGTGCTGGTATCGATCGGTTGTTCTGTCGCTTGAAGGTGCGCGCCCTTTTCGCGAAGGCGGCGCATGATCATTTGCAAGTCGCCGACGCTACGCGCCAAGCGGTCGATACGTGTGACCACCAGGGTATCGCCAGCTCGGAGGAAGTCTAAGAGCGTTGCCAGCTCTGACCGCTTTTCCATAGTCGTGCCGCTCTGCTTTTCCGCTCGGATGATTTCGCACCCTGCCGCCTTGAGGGCGCCGGCCTGAATGGACAGGTCTTGGTCCGTCGTGCTGACACGCGCATATCCGTACTTCACTGGCCTTGCTCCCGAATTGTCTCGTTTGGATCTAGAGCCGCAATGGATACTGTCTCATAGGGCTGACGTCAACCCTAATAAGACACCTTTCCCGTCTCGCCGTAACGTCTCGTCGGGGTATACCCAAACGATACGGCAATTCGCCTTGCACGAGATTGACAGCCACGTGTACCGCGCGTTCTATTCCACCCAGGGTTAGGAGCAGGGGGCATCATTGAAAGCCAACTCTATTGCACTGGCGCTGTCGTGCGGTCTTCTGTCAGCGTGTGCGTCTAGCAGCGCTATGAGAACGTCCGCCAGCACTGCGATTATTCAATCTTCGGCCGCGCCAGTGTGCGGCGGCATCGGGGCGGCACGCGTCGCGGAAAAGCAGGCGGCAATCGAGACGTTGAAAGCCGGGTATGACCGCTACATCATCTACGACGCGGCAGCGAGCAACGATGTTCGCGTGACTCAGATGCCGGGAAGCTACCAGACCAACGGCATCGCTACCGTGTACGGCAACATGGCGACAATCAACGCCAATACCCAATACATCCCCGGCCCGACCATCGTGTCAGGCGGCCACCACCAAGCGCTCGGGGTGAAGATGTTCAAGGAAGGCGAGCCGGGCGCAGCCCAGGCGATCCCAGCCCGTGACACGCTCGGGCCGGATTGGCAGAAGCTCTTGAAAGAGGGCACGGTCCACACGTGCACCTAACCAGAGCGCACTTCGCAGGGCGATGAAGGAAACAACGCTAGTCGAGGATTTGGCACGGCTGGGTGTACGGCTTAACGGGCTCGTCATTCCAGGCAAGTCGATCCAGCGGGCGTTGTCGAGATACGCCTTCAATCTAGTCGTGCTCAACGACCATGAAACGTACCAGGTCTCATTGGTTGGGTCCGCTACTGCGGTTCGCTTCGGCGGCAGGTATATCTTGCTGTGCAGCAATCACCAGCTACGGACCGTGGACCCCCAGCAAGTGGCGATGCTGAAAGACGACGGGAGCATCCTTGTCACATCCGGAGGATTCCGGGCCTATCGGCCGCGCCTGGATACCGACGGGAACGACATCGCCGCCTTTGATTTCACAGAGCCCGTTGAAGCGCACCCGGATTTGAAGAAACGCTTCTTCGATTTCACGGAGTTGCCGCCGGACACGCCCGCCCCAAATGTGATGGCAATGCTGCTGACGGGCTTTCCTTCCGCCGGGCAAGCCTACGAGTTAGAAGCGAAAAATCACTTGGGGCTGGCTCGCCTCGATGTCCTCTGCCTACCTGATGGACAGCCGAAGGATGGCGCATTGATCCGGGTGCGTGCTACGAGCCCGCTCCGCATTGACCCGGACGGCATGAGCGGCGGCTCCGCCTTTGTCATTCAGATGGTCGGGGCGGAACTCAAGGCCTACTTCGCAGGGATCATCTTACAGGGCAGGGAGCTGTTTCACGTGCTCAAGTCCGGCTACGTCATGGCGTTTCTGCGCAGCGTGTTCTCGTGACTGACCGGTATCGGCCGCGCCCCCGACGCACCCCCCCCGCCCCGCCCATGACGGGGGCGCGTCTTAGTAATCAGCACCCTCTGGCGCTACACACCCCCACCCCTGGGGATGCGCTTCCTCGACCGCCGCTCAAAAAGAATAGAAAAGAAAAATCAAGATTGCGTTTTAGAAACAAGCGGTTGTTTCCTCCCTAGATTGACAGTTTGGCGCGCCCCACGTTGATTTGGCGGTCCGTCATGAAAAGGAAACGTCCGCCGTGCCCCGCCCCCGCAAAGAGAACCTCTGCCCCACCTGCATGAAATGGTCCGAAGCGAATCCTGAAAAGCTCGCCTATAGCGTGCCTGGGGCGGCCGAAGCGCTTTCTCTGTCAGTCGATTACGTTTGGAAACTCGTCGCCATGGGCGAACTGCCATCCGTGAAAATTGGGAGGCGTCGGCTCATTGAGGCTGACAAGCTTCGGGCGTTCCTCAAAAACCGCTAGGCCTCGGTCCCGATATTCTTGCCTTTGAAACAACGGCCTTGCGTTGAATACACGTTTGACCGGCAGCCGCCTTCAACGCGCATTGCACGACGGTTGCCGAACGGACGGCCACGCGTCACGACGATGCGGAAACCGGCCGGTTGCTTGCGGACGAGCGCGCCAGCGCCCGCGACTTCGCCGCGTACCGTCCGCTGTCCCTGGCGGAAGTTAAAGCAAAGGCGACATATTCCATTCTCGCAGCCGAAGCCCTGACCGAAGATGACCGCCAGACCGTGTTGCGGTCACTGCTCTGACAAAAGAAAAGGGAGCGCGGTCAGCGCTCCCTTTTTTGGGCGGGCGTAAGGGAACCCTTTACCTTCGGATGCGAATCCGATGCTCTATCCAGATGAGCTAACGCAGCAGGCAGGCGGTAGCGAAGCGGAGCAATTGCAAGTGTTTTCCGTCCCAACTTCTGCTGTTGCGATCTTGCCGCATGAAAAAAGGTAGGCGCAACGAAGACGAAGCACTGCTGAAATCCCCGAAACTGTTTCCTAATTTATGAAGCCCCCTGCCGCGAGGTGGCACTGGGAGGCAGCGGGCTTTTGAATTGACGAGAGTACCTGCCGCCTACCATCGGACGATCCGCAGCCTCAACGGAACTGCAACGAACGGCTCGCTGGTCTGTAAGCTTTGCCCGAGCTTGCGTGTGCCTTTGGTTTGCGCGATGTTTTCGTAGGGCAAATGGGGGGCGAGAAAGTGTCTTTGCGCTTGATGTTCTTCGTTGTGACGACAGTAATAGGCTGTCTCGCTTCAATAGTGGGGGCATGTGCGGACGTTTGGTCTGTTACCCAAATTCGAGATCCGGCGAATGCCGAACTCGTCTCAGCGGCAATCGTGACAAATGCTGAGGGTTATTCAATTTCCATATTTCGAAACAGTGATAGCAAGGTCCGGTGGGTCTTGTCGCTACCACGCGACTCACTAGAAAGATTAAGGCCGCTGGGACGAGTTGCAGCCTACCGAATTGACGACAACGCTGCCATTGATGTCGAAATAGCTGCCAGCGAACAAAACCTAGCCGGCCTTGAGCAGCCAACAATTGTTAATGGCAGGTCGATACGCGAAATTCTTTGGCATGGCCAAGACCCATCGCCAACGCGTGGAGTCCTTCGGGATATGCTGGACGGCAAGGTTTTGGCAATTCGTTTCTTTTTTGAGGGCGGCAACTTCGCTGACGCAACATTCGACCTTTTCGGTGCCGGCAACGCGATCGGACCCGCACTGAAAATTGAGACCAGTGCCGATCCGAACATAGTCGCACACGCCCGAGATCGGGACGAAGCCGTCATAATCTCAACGACAGTTTGCCAATCTAGCCCAGATTTGTCCGCATGCTTAGGCGTGATGACAAATTGTATGGGCGCGAACCCAAGCCAACTCACTGGTGAGCAGATGCGGAGCTGCATGGCTGAACATGGCTACCCGCTTGAACCATTGGCAACGAAGAAGGTCGGAACCATGCCACAGGCAAAGGCTGACGCTATCCTGACGAAGAATTGTACTGCCTTAGGCGGCCTTGCCCGAAGCATCATGGACAAGCGCCAAGGCGGTGTGGACATGTCGCAAATCATGTCCGCCATCGAGAGCATAAGCAATGAGGAGTTCAAGCCGGTCGCAAGATCGATGGTGATCATGGCTTACAATACGCCTCGGTGGAATGGCGAGGAACTGAAGCAACAGGCGATTTCTGATTTCTCCAACCAGGTTCAAGTCGCGTGCTACCAAGGCAACACGCCATAGGATGGTCCCGCTCTACATAGCCGCCTGGGTCGCGCTGCTGGCCTACCTGCATCTCCTGGTATTACCGGCGCCCTCGCGCTAGCTACCTGGTTCACTTTCCCGGCAAACGGGCAAGAGACTTTCCATGGCTATAATTGCACGGATGACTGCTCGGGACACGAGGCCGGCTAGGATTGGGCGGCAAGGAACGACATCACCGGCGAGCGGGATTGCGACACAGACAGCCGATCTTTCAACGAAGGTTGCCAGGGGTACGTCGAAGAGCAGGCGGGCGATACAAATCGGAACGGCCAATCCGACGATGAGACAACGGAAACAGCGACGAATAAGGATACCCACCCACTCATCGCGCATTTTTTCATCGCGTCCTTTCCAGCCTTCTTGCAAAGGTTCCGGTCGCTTCCGACATGATGGCGCGTAGCGATTGAGGGCGCCTATATGATCCGGCAGTTGTTGAACCGATTTCGAGAGCCGGATCAGCCTTTGACCTTTTACGAAGAGTGGAGGGACCGGGCGAAGACCTTCCACGAATCTATCTTTAGAGCCATTGAAGGCATCCTGTTGTTAGCTACTCTTCAATATGGCTATCAAAAAACCGGATCGCTTTACATCGGAGCACTGATGGCTGTCGGCTATGCCGCAATGCTTACGATGCTCATCGAAGACATGAGGTACGGGATGCACGCGTTCTTCGATCGCTTTTTCGAAGGCAGCCGGTACAGAGGTGCTTTTTTATGGGGGGCGGGGGCGATCGTAATCGCCCTCTTCTTCATCCTTCCTACCCAAGTCACTCATGTTATCGATCAGCTAGTCACTAATCACTTGATGAGCGAATAACGCGGTGCGCGCCCTGCTATTCGTCGCGCCAAATAACGCGTTTCTCCCATCGGATTTCCTTTAGACGCCGAAAGCGGATCGTGACGAGTTCCTGCCCATAGGCGTGGAATAGCTCCGCCCGCATGTAATCCTTCTTGCCGCAAGCCTGGCAACGGGCGTTGGCGCGCACCTCATCGATCGTGACGTTGCCGATTACTTCGCGCAGCTCTGCCGGTTTGTAGAAGCGCTTAATGTTGCAGTGGCCGCACCAGATGCGCGCGATCTGCCCGGCATCATGGGCGTGCATCAGCGTCCAAGCCTGGCCTCGCGGCCACTTTTCAGGTTGCTCCAGCATCCCCTGAAATGAGGAAGATATTCCTGTCCGGTCAAGAGCGATAGTGACTCTTTTGTTCTCATTTCGTTCACTGTTGCTCATGAGCGACGAAATCCGACTGCCGAAACCTGAATATGGCACCCCGCCCGGTGTCCAGCATCATGTCTGCGAGCACCATGGCTGCAACAAGGATGCTGGCTGGGGCTTTGCCAAGCCGAAGCAGGCTTCGCACTGGTTCTGCTTTGAGCATAGGGCCGAGGGCGAGCATTACCTGTAGCTGGAGGGTGCGATATGATCCGTCATGACATCGCCGCCGATCCCAAGGTAACCACGCATCCTTCGCCACCTTATGAAAGACCGCCTCCGGCTGGCAGGCGTCTCCAAGTCGGACCAAGACATCGTTGCTTGGTCACTCGTCAGGTAGCGTCGGCGAGGACTACGGTCGCGGGCAAGACGCGATGCTGGAGTTAGCCCAGCGGGCGCTCAAGGCGGCGTTGGAGCTGAGCGGCAAACGCCAATAGGCCCTGTTGTCTGTCTGGTGGCGCCGTTTGAGGCTTAGTCCGTCTGGTAGGAAGCACCACCCGGACCCAACCGGCGCTCTACTCCCCGCGCGGGACATCAGCGTTGTTTGGCGTGTAGAATGCGGGCCTCTCGCAGAAGCGAAGTCCACTCGTAGCCGAGCATGGCAATAAGGCTTCTAGCCTGCTCCTCTGTTATGCCTGTCTCGGCCACCAAGCGTCGAATGAAATAGGTTTCATCGGTCCCGCCGGGCGGCCCTTGATCTTCATCGGCCATTAGCGTTGTCCCGTTTTAGCCCAACGAGCCTATTGACCGGGGGTTCCTGTCGGGGGAATTGATTTCGCTGTCTTGTCCGAGGGTATATGGTCGCTGTTGTTGTCCGGTCTACAATGGGTGCGGACAGTTGGAAGAGACCATCGCGCCTTCGCCCATTCTGTGTGAGAGGCAATGCGAAGATGTTGAGGGCTCTATGGGGCATCGCCGACCCCGATCAATTGGCGGCACTCGGAAAACTTTTGGATGAAAAGGTCGAAGAGATGGGCATCTCTGGTGATCACGAAGCCCGTCAACGTCTTGCCGAGCGCATCATGAGCCTGTTCAACCAAGGCATAACGGAGCCGGAGGACATTCGTCGTCGCCTGGGTTCCGGCCGAACTCCATAACGTCGCATCGCCGGACAAAGCGAAAGGAACCCCGATCAAATCGAACGGGGCTCCCAAGGGCGTCTTACCGCCGCGACCTTCGCCCCCGCGCGGTTAGAGTGGCTTTTTCAGCAAGAAGGCTTCGCGCCGTAGGGATGGTAGATTGCCCATCCCGATCAACTCGATCAGCTCGCGAGCCTGCGTGGTTGTTATGCCAGCTTCCTTTACCAGCCAAGCGACGTGAAGGTCTCTGAGCGCCTTCGCGCGAAGCTCGCTACTATCCTCGACCATGGTGGGCCCCAACATGGCGTAACCCGGTGGGAGCGATTTTGTTCCGTACCCCGATTAGTCGCCTAATATTTCCAAGTCCCCGGCGCATCCCCTCGCGTTCCGCATTGGCCAGAGGGGGGACAAAACATACCGCGCCTTGAGCGATGCGAAATCCGGCATGCAAAGTCTGGCATGCAAGCGAGCCGTCGTTTGTTTGCTAATCGTCTGTCCGAAGCCTATGCTTCGATATCGGCCGCCAGATATCACGGATGCAGCCGACAGTGAGAGGAAAGTGCTCTTGCCCGCAACGGGAGAAGAGCCATGCCTCAATCCACTTTTCGCAACCATGTGCTGAAATCCCTCGCCGCCGACGATTTCGCGCTCCTGCAGCCGTCGATGCATCACGTCGAACTGGGCATCAAAGAGCAGTTAGAGGTCCCATATCAGCCGATAGAGCAGGTGTATTTTCCCGAGACGGGGATCGCTTCGGTCGTCGCTGTCATGACCGGAGGGCGACAAAGCGAGGTCGGCATCATCGGCCACGATGGCATGACGGGTGTTACGGTCGTTCTCGGCCAAGAGAGTTCTCCCAACGAGACCTATATTCAGATCGCTGGCCAGGGCTGGTGCCTGCCGGTTGAAAGTCTTCGCGCGGCCCTCGCAATAAGCCCGACCCTTAGTCGGTCGTTGCTTCGCTATGCCAACGCGTTCCTCGTCCAGGCTTCCCGCACGGCGCTGGTCAATGGCCACTCGAAGATCGAGGAGCGACTGGCTCGGTGGCTGCTCATGGTCCACGATCGCTCTTCAGGAAGCAGGATTTACCTGACGCACGAATTTCTGGCGACCATGCTCGGCGCCCGGCGCCCTGGGGTCACTACGGCCCTCCAAATGCTTGAATATCGGGGGCTGATCCACGCCAAGCGTGGCGAGATCACGATCGTCGATCGCAGTGGGCTGATAAAGCTCACGCATGGCGCTTATGGCGAGGAGGAGCACCGGCATTTCGGCATTCTCACCGACTGATTGTCCGAAAGCGTACATAGCTTGATGGCCGCTGAAAATAGAGCGAAAATCAGGTTGGTTTTGTGTTCAGGGGTGCTCGCAATGACCAACGCTTTTCGCGGCGTCACGGTCGAAAGGGCGACCGAGGCCTATGTCCTTTCCAGGGGACGAGCCCGGTTCCTTTCCATCGCACAGGCAATCCGCGCCATCCGAACACTTATGCCTGCCTGCAAAACCAGCGATCATGAGTTGGAGGGTATGTTGGCGGCGGCCTGCATCGTTCACGGCATTCCCGTGGCCTTCGACGCAACGATGACCGAGGTCAAGGAAATGCGGCTCCATTCGTAGGGTCTGGAGATGCTCACGGTCCCGCAGACAGCCATTTCGTCGGACGTTCGGCAGGCGATTGTCCGCTACCTGCTCGACAATGTTGACAATCCCTGCATTTCGATCGCCGAGGCTGTCCATGTTATGAGAGAGATGTTCCCGCTTTGCGAGTTGACGGAATGGCAACTTGGCGATCTCATTGCACGAGCCGCCATCGACGCGGCGTTTGCGGTTGAATTCGACGCGGGGGCTTCCTGAATGAAGACAATGGTCGGCGAATATCTGGATCACCGTTTGGAGTGCCCCTATTGCGGGACGATCCGCCTTCAGATCCCGGCCGACGCCCAACCTTCAACGCCAATCACCTGCGCCGATTGCGGGAAATATCTCGGCACATGGGATGATCTGCAGACCGATTTTGAGAAACAGGGCGGCACTGACGGGATATTCCGCCTCGACAAGGGGCGCATCCTCAAGCTCGATTAGTGCCCGCTTATTTCGTTAAGGTTCATCTCGCCGCTCTTCTGCGTCGCGAAAGTCATTCAGCGACGCATGGCGAAGCTTGGCCTCACCCTTGAGGAACTTGACCCGTCCCACCAATCCTGGCTTCAGCCACTCGGCTTTCTCTTTCGCCAGCCCTTTCGGCGGCGGAGCGCCGGCCTTGCCTTGTACGCGATCCCATAGGGCTTGCCGCTTGTCGGCTTTGAAGGTGACGAAGGCACCGCCCATGTAGTGGCCGCCCTTGTCAGCCATCAGCACCATGGCCGGCTTTCCGGTCTCCCGCTTCACGCCGATGATGTCCATTTCCTGCTCAACGTAGCACTTGATCTTGCGCCAGTTCATGGTCGAGCCGCTGCGGTAGAGGCTGTCGAGGCGCTTCGAAACGATGCCCTCAAGGCCAGCCTCGCAAGCAAGATGGTAGACGGCCTCGCCAGTGCCAGGCAGAGCCTCGCTGAACTGGATATGGCCGCCGGCCGGGATCACCGCCTGCAAGATTTCCCGCCTGTCCTTCAGCGGCATGTCGCGCAGATCGTGGCCGTTGAGGTGCAGAAGGTCGAAGGCCACGAGATAGAGGTCTTGAGGGCGCTTGGTGATGGCCGAGCGCAGCGCATGGAAGTCCGAAAGTCCGGCCTCGTTGGTGACGATTGTCTCGCCCTCGATGATGAAGCTGTCCGCCTCAATCGCCTCCGCCTCGTCGGCAAGCGGCCGGTACTTGGCCGTCCAGTCGAAGCCGTTCTTGGTATAGAAGCGGACGCCGTCAGCGTCCTTGATGACTTGGGTCCGGTAGCCGTCGAACTTGACCTCATGGCCCCATTCGCCACCCTTGGGCGGCTGTTCGACCAACTCGGGCTCCATCGGGCGGATGAACGACAGCCGAACGCGGCCGGCAGGCTTACGCATAGGCACTCCACGCAACTCGCATTTTATTCAATATCGCACAGCCGTAAGCGTTCCGTTAGCTGGCGCTTATGGAACCATCCCCACCGGCCGCTGTTCTCCTTGGCCAAGGAGGAGGAACGAGCATGGCAGACGACAAGAGCAAGCGCGGGGGCCGCGACCGGGACAAGGTGTCGGCGGAAGAGGACTACGAGGTCCGGCACTTCGCCAACAAGGTGGGCCTGACGGTTCAACAGGTCCGTGATTTGATCAAGCAGCACGGCAACGACCGCAAGACGCTGGAACGCGAAGCCGACAAGCTTCGAGGATGACCAAGCTGTTGGAATCTTGCGCCGCCCATCATAGTCAGGCGGCACGGTCGCGAGATGTCCAACGAAGTGATGGGCAACTAGAAGGAACTGTTGATGCACCGAATCGTTGGTCAAGAAATTTATGGCGCGTCAAGAACTTTCGTGTATATATGGCCCGGCAAAGTGCATATCCACTAACCCTTTGAAATATCGTCCTCTTTCCCGAGAACGTGAATCTGATCAAGAGGTTAAGACGATGCATAAGAAGCGAATCGCAGGGGAGAATCGCATGGGTGAACCAGTCTCGGCGGCAATCGATTTGGAAATCGAAGTGAGCAGCGAGATGGCTGCGGAACGCGTTCCGGGGCTTGGCTGGACTATGCCCCAGGAAACAATCGAGGCTTTGCGCGATATCGATGACAGCATCCGTTCGGCCGAGCAGTTGAGCGGCAGCCTCATATTCGGCTAATAGACATCATTCGACGGGGGGCGGATGGCGTTTAGTTTTTTGGCGCTTGCTGCGCCAGGCGATTGGGCCAAGCTTGAAGCTAGACTAATTGCCGATCAGGTAAATTCAAATATACCGGCGATTCTCGTAAGACGTCTTCAAGAGTTGTCTGCGAAGTCGGTGCTTATCGAGGATAACTATCTCGATAAGGATTTTAGTGAAGCATATTCAGCTTACTATTCCAAAACTTTTAGGCGTCATACCAAACTCTGCACGCGGCTGTTGTTTTTTGCTAGTGATGTGAGTTTTGTAAATTCAGGTGACGCAGGCGAGGTTCTGGAGAAGCTTGAAGCCTCTGTCTTCATCGGGCAAATCGTTCTGCGCCCAATATCGCAGGCGCCGGTAGGGCAGGCCCTTTTTGCGCCGCCACCGCCGCCAGCTAATCACGAAGGGCATCTTCTCGTGAGAGGCGAATACTCCGCGCACGTCTTTGGGGCGGAGCTAAAAGTGGAAGGCGTGCCAATGACGCAGCAGGATTCGCGCGTTGGCGCCTGTGCCCAAGCGTCCATTTGGATCGCGGCACGGCATTTCCACGTTCGCCACCGAGGGCCGTGGCTGTCGACTGTCTCAATCACTAAGGCTGCGGTCGCTCATTCAGAGGCTATGATTAACACCGTGGTTCCGGCGGGATCAGAATTCCTGAGCGTCGGAAATATGGTCGCCGCAATGCGGCATGCCGGGAGGGAGCCGCTCATATATGCAGCTACGGGTTCCGTCGCCGGAGTGCCGACCTGGGGGTCCGTCCGGCCGGCGGACGTGATCAATAGATACGTCGATTCCGGCATCCCTGTCATAGCGGGGCTGACATTCCCGGGTCAGAACGTCGGCCATGCTATCGTCATGACCGGACAGGTATTGCGGCAAACTCCTTCTGGCCTGCTTCCGCCGCGTCCCACTCGGGCAGAATATTGTGAGACGTTCTATGCCAACGATGATCAGTTAGGACCAAACATTCGGGTAGGTTTGCGCCCCAACAGCCCTCTCGCAGAGGCCGGCTATTCGATTGAAACAAACGCCAACTATTTGATCATACCACTGCCAGAGAAGGTGTATCTCCCCGCAGAGAAGGCGGAAGCCCTAGCCTGGGGCAGCCTCATTTCTTATGCGGCAGACTGGCCTGCTTTCAAAGCCAGGCATACAGGCAAATTGGGCACATCGGAACAACTGGGTGACGGATTGGTCGGCGCGATGGCGGCCAACACCGTCGTCGCCAGGACGTACCTCACATATGGTTGGAAATATAAGAAGAGAGGTATCAGAAACCGGTTTTCAAACCCGGTAAAGCAGGTGATCAGGAACTTGGAAGTGCCTCGCTTCGTGTACGTTACCGAATTCGCAACTACCGGCGACACCAACGGTCGATCCCAATTCGAACGGCGCATCGTGGCGCACTGCGTGGTGGACGCAACTGCCAAAAACCAGGGGCAAGATTCCGTTCTACTGGTTCATGCTCCCGGTCTTTGCTCTTGGTATGCCCACGATCAAAATGGGTCCTACTCTCAATCAGTTGGAGCTGTGCAAGACTCAACGACCTACTTTCCCAAGGCTCGCGGCTTAACTCACTTCGCCGATTTTGCAGCTACTGGTTTCTAGCCTCCGCTTAGGCGAGCGGCGTTCCGCCACCAGAGGGCACCAGAGGCACGACAGCCCGTGTTGCCAATTCCTCCAGTCCGTCCGCAATCCAGCGCCCGTAATGCCGCTCAATCATCGCCACGGACGTATCATGCAGCGCTGCCACTAGCCGAATTGGGAGATTGGCGCCGATGCCCCGCACAATCGAAGAATGGCGCATCGAATAGGGGATGACCCCCGGCAGTTCGGCTTTCGCCTGGATGGCTCGCCAGGGCCTCACCAGTTCGCTGGCGCTCTGCCAAGGGCCCCGCGCTGAACGTTGCCACCGGACATCACCAGCGACCTGCACGTGACGCCAACGTGCTAGCAGCGGTTCGTTGGGCTCCCGCCCTTCCACCGACGGGAGCAGGGCGGCGAGCACGTCGTCGCCAACAGGCACCGGCAGTGCGCCGCTTTTCCCGCCACGTCCTTTCCTTGATACTGGCACCAAAAGGCGCTTCTCGGCCTTTTGGTAATCGGCCACTGTCAGCCGAACGACCTGGGAGAACCGCGCGCCGGTCGCGGCCAAGACCAGCACTAGGCGGAACAAGTCGCCTTCCCATTCCTCGTCCGCATCCACGGCCCGCGCTGCTGTCAGTAAACGCGCAATCTTATCATCTGACAGGATTTGGTTTTCGCGCGCCACAGGTGCGGCCTCGTCCTCAATCTTGGCGGCTTTAAGCCCGTGCTTGATGACGGCGGGGAGGGTTCCCGGAAGACGTTTGCGGTTCTTGGCATAGGCGTCGTTGAGCGCCGCCTTCAAGTCATTGACAAGCCGCTGCCGTGTCGTGGCTTTCAGGGCTGCGGGTAAGCCCTCCCGCCACCCAGAAAGGTCCGCGTCTTCGAGCTTGTGGAGTTGCACGTCGGCTAGCGGCGCTGTCAGCACGTGCCGCCCCAAGCGCCACGCTGCGTCGGAACGGACCTCGCGGCCCTTGCGCTTGCTGTCCCTCTTGTCCCTGTCAGCAATGTAATCCGCGACCGCCGCCCGGACGACTATAGGCGCTCCGTCTGCCGCCGCCTTCGTCTCCGCCCTCGCGTCGGCAACCCGCTCCCGTGCCGCACTCTCCGCTTGATGGAACGTCAGAAGGCCGTCAGTCGCCTTGTCGTTTTGGTCGTTCGCCGGCCCGAGCGGAACCTGTCGGTAATTCGCTCCTGTGCCCCTGTTCCTCCAGCGCACAAACCACGCCCCGCCCGATGCGCCCTTGCGATAGTAAAGATGCGCCTCAGCGTCTAGCCGCCGCCCGTGCTCCCCGCGCGGTAGCCGCCCCCTAGCTTTTGCAGTCGTGATTTCCGTTTCTTTGAGCACTTTGCCCATGCTGTCACCGCCCCACTCGTCGAATATTCGTCGAATATACAGCTACGTACGGCTGGGGACAATGATGGACAACGTAGTCCTATCATATTGGAATAATGAGATATCTGTGGACGCGTTCGGACGCCTGTCAGTTGTCAAACTCGCCCTCTCACGGCGGGAACAGGGGTTCGATTCCCCTTGGGCGTACCAAGCAGCTCTCCTTGCCTATCGATCGAAAGACCAGCTCGCTGGGATCAATCCGGCGTTCGCGCGTTCGTCCGTTCTGGCGCAGCGCCTGCAGTTGCTTTAGCATTCCCTTGCACAAAGCCTGCCGCAAGTGCGGGCGGGAGGAGTCCAATGCGGAAGCTGCAGTCGCAAGGCGTTCATCACATCACGCTGGTCGGCGCCGGGCGCCAGACCTCGATCGACTTCTGGGAGGGCGTGCTCGGCATGCCTTTCATCTTCGAGCAGCCCAATCTCGACAAGGCGAGCGAAAGCCATCTCTATTTCGATCCCGGCGACGGGCGGCTGATCACCGTCTTCACCGACGAGAGCCGCACCCCGGTCAAGCGGCGGACACCGACCGATATCGGCTGCGTCCACCACATCGCGTTCTCGGTGTCGCGGGTCACCTTCCTGCAGGCGGTCGCGCGGCTCGACGAGCGCGGCATCAAGCACAGCGGCGTCAAGGACCGCGGCTTCATGGACTCGATCTATTTCGAGGATCCGCTGGGACTTTTGATCGAGCTTGCTTCCAACCGCTTCGAGCCGCCGGCCGGTTTCACCCACGCCGACGTGCTGATGGAAGCGCACAAGATCCGTGTGGCGCGCGGCGACTACAACATCGCCGAACTGCATCTGGCCGATGCCATCCTGGCGCTGGTCGAGCGGTCACGCGAAACATTGTCCGAAAGCAGGACGCCGAAAAATCCTTATTAACCGGGTCAGAGGGAGGACCGACATGGCAAAGGCTGCAACGAGGAGCGCGAAGAAACCCGCGGCTAAGGCCGCGGCAAAAACGGCCGCGAAGGTGAATACGAAAGCCGCGCCTAAAGCGACAGCAAAAGCTGCGCCTAAAGCGACAGCAAAAGCCGCGACGGCAAAGGCTGCGTCTGCGACGGCAAAGGCCGCGACCAAAGCGACGGCGAAGGCCGCGCCCAAGGCCAAAGCGAAGCCGGCCAGGATGCCCGGCGTGAAGCTCAGCATGCTGCGGCCGAGCGTCAACAACATGACGGTGCGGGTGTTCGCGCGCGCGGCCGGACTCGATCCGGCAGAGACCGATGCCTGGGGCCTTACGCGTTCGCCCGAATTCCTGGCGCGCAATCCGGCGCATCTGACGCCGATGATCGAGGACAAGGGCCTGCCGCGCGGCGTGCTGTGGGAAAGCTGCGCCATCATGCAGTATCTCGCCAACAAGCACGGGCTGGATAAGTTCTATCCGAAGGCGCCGGCAAAGCGGGCGATGATCGACAGCGCCATGTTCTACCTGGTCGGCACGCTTTATCCCTATGTTGCGCGCGCGACATATCCGGCGCTCGGCTTTCCGCAATATGCCGGCGAGGTCGGCCACAGCGACGCCCATCCCGACAAGAAATCGGAAGCGCAGAAGGCGGCGATGGCCGCGATCGCCGAGCCGCTCGAGGTGTTTCACTCCTTCTTCCGCAACGGCAAACCGTTCATCGGCGGCAACAATCCGTCGATCGCCGATATAAGGCTGGCGGCAACGCTTGAATTCCTGGCGGTCATCGACTACGCGCTGCCCAGCTGGGCGAAGGAATACATGGCGGCCATGGAGAAGAAGCTCGGCAAGGCCTATGCGGAGCCGGCCGGCGACGTGCGCGGCTACATCGCTCATGTGAAATCGCAGGCCAGAGCGCAGTAAGCCCTCGGTGTTAAGGTTTCGTTTACCTAAGGCCTGTCTACTGGTTCCAGTCCTCGCCGCGACCACGGATGTACTGGCGCCATGACGAGGCAAGGGAAAGGTCGGCTGCGTGCCGGCCTTTTGCTTTTTCGCGGGCCATCGTGCCGCAATCACGACGGTTGAATGCGTCGCCGGGGGCGGCCGGAAATGCTATTGTCATCCTCGTCCTGGGTCGTACGATAGCACCAGGGGGCAGAGCGACGGCAACGAGGGCCTGCGATGAACATGGCAAGACTTTTGATGATGGCGGGCGCGCTGTCGGTTGTGTCCTTTCCATCCGCCGCTGCACCGCTCACCAGCATGGACGAGGTCGGCGCCGCCCTGCTCGCCTGCTGGACGCCACCGGCCAATTCCGACAATTCCTCGGTCACGCTCAGCTTCAGCTTCAAACGCGACGGCACGCTGATCGGGCCGCCGAAAACGACCGCTATCCATGTCAGCGGAGACGACAAGGCGCGCACGGCCTATGTCGACGCGGCGACCAGGGCCATGCAGGACTGTCTGCCGCTCAGCTTCTCGCCCTCGCTGGCGCAAGGCATTGCCGGAAACGTCTTCACGCTGCAGTTCAACTCGCCGAAGAAGTAGGCGGGCGGGCTGACTATTTGTTTTGGGCAATCCGGAGGGACGGCGAAGGCGCCGTGGTCGCACTTTTCCCGGAATTGGTTTCAGGTCAAACCGCGCCTGACCTGAGCGTGCTTTTCCAGTTCCGGCATCTCGAAGACATAGTCGCTCCAGGCGGAGTCCGGGATCTGCCCGGCCAGGTAACAATCCAGCAGAAGGCTTTGTTCGGGAGTAAGGGATCTCAGCGTCGGCTCATGATCCAGCCCAAGTGAATGGATCAGGTTCCTGGTCAGGCCAGAGACGGTGAAGTGAAAGGACATCTTCGATCTCCCTCTGCGCTGCGCGGATCGCATCAGAGCCAACAACGTCCGGCGCCGGCCAAGGTTTCATCAGCGATGCGTGATCGCGCCGCGGTCGCGGCCGCGGCCGGCCTGGGCAGTCGGGTTGTCTTCCATCCGGGCAATGTCGCTCTAGACCGGCGGATCGAGGGCAAGGTTACTCGCAGACGACGCGGTAGCGCTTGCCGCTTTCGCCGACATTCCTGCAGGTGAGGGGGGTCTGCTCGCCGGAAGACTGATCAGGCAGATCCTGGTTGTAGGAAGGCCTTGTCGGAGCGGACCCGGAATGGCGCCGCACAGGCGAGCCCTGCGGCGGACTCGGAGGCAAGGGAAACACGTCCGACGCGATCTGCCGCGACGCGGTCGTTCCCGGCGGCGCCTTGTCCCAGACACGCCTGACGTCCATCTGGCTCGGAACGATCACCGTGCCATCGTCGCTGCGCGCGCAGCCACCCGCCGCAAGCAGCGCCGGGCACAGGACAAAAGCTACGATTCGACCGAACATTAGCAACACCTCAGGCACCTTATAATGCTTCGTTGCCGGGTTCGCCAACGGGCGGATTAACGCAGCCGGCGCCAGGGTCGGAATCTGCCTCAACGGCACCGGTCGCAGGCGTTGCAATCATTATGGTTAGCGGATCGTTAATGCTTGTCGGGCACATTCCGCCGACGAACGGGCACGGTTCGGCCTTGGGGGTAGGAATGGCGGATACGAACGAAACTGTCGAGGCGGACAGCGCGCGGGATTCGAACAAGGCGGATATTCGCGGCACCGGCGCCTGTCTCGGTGATGATATGGCCGGGGCCTCGGAGGCGCTCGCCAATCTGAGCCTGATGGTCGATTCGATGCCGATCGGCGTCATCGTTCTCGATGCCGAATTGCGGGCGGAGGTGATCAACCGGGCATTCTACGACTTCTGGCAGATCGACCCGCGACGCGCTCCGGCCGGCAGCCGCTTTCGCGACCTCATGGAAGCCAGCCGTGACGCCGACCCGTTCGGCGGCGAGGAACAGGCGTGGCAAAGCCATGTGGCCGAACGGGAGGCCGAAATCCGGGCTGGCGCCGCAGGCTCCAGGCAATTGTCGCGCAAGGACGGCCGCACGCTGATTGCCTCGCTGGCGCCTCTTCCAGGCGGCAAAAAGCTGATCTCCTATGTCGACATCACCGACATGAAACAGCGCGAGACGGAGGCGGAGGACGCGCGCAAGAACCTCGCCACCGTGCTGGAGTCGCTGCCGGCGGGCGTCATCATCTACGATCGCGACGACCGCTTCGTCTTCGCCAACCGCAAGCTGCAGGATACGCTGCCGGCGCTGAAGCCGGCCTGGCAGCCGGGCCGCACATTCCGCGAGGCATTGGCTCTCGGCCATTCGGTTGGCTATTTCCGCTCGAGCGGCGACACCGAAATCGACGGCCTGCATGGCGTCGACACCGAGCGCTGGCTCGACGCCATGCTCGAGCGCTACCGTTTGCCGAGCTCGACCTACGAACGCCTCAACGCCGACGGGCGCTGGTACCAGGTCTATGACATGCGCACCGACGACGGGACGTTCATCGGCGTGCGCGTCGATATCACCGACATCAAGGCGCGCGAGAAGGCGTTGCGCGACTCCATGCGCCAGATCGACCTCTACCGGCATGTCATGGACGAGCTGCCCGTGGCCGCCTTCATCAAGGCGGACGACCTCAGCATAGAATTCGTCAACAAGGCCTGGTGTGCGCTGACCGGCCTCGCCAAGGATGAGGTCTTCGGCAAGACCGATCGCGAGCTTTTCGCGACGGAAGAGGCGGATGGTTTCAGCAATCACGACGCCGAAGTCGTAGCGACCGGTGTGGGGCGCGAGGTCGAGGAGGCCGTCACCCATCGCGACGGCACGGTGCGGCAGCTGATGACCCGCAAGAGCCGGCTGGTGGCGATCGACGGCTCCGTGCATCTGGTCGGCTCCAGCACCGACATCACCGACGTCAAGGCGCGCGAACAGGCGCTCAAGGCAAGCATGAGCGAAAACGAGGTGTTCCGCAGCCTCATCGACAATGTGCCGGTGTCGATCTACGCCAAGCGCTCGGACCTCAGGCAATTCTATGTCAACAAGGGCTGGTGCGATCTCACCGGCTTCAGCAGGGAAGAAGCGATCGGCAAGACCGACGTCGAGATATTCGGCGCGGACGGCGAAGCTTTCGTCGCCGGCGACCTTGCCGTGCTGCGCACCGGCGAAACGCAGGAGATCGAGGAGACGGTGACGATGCCCGACGGCAGCGTCAGGCACCAGTTCGCGCGCAAGGGCGCGATGATTGCCTCGGACGGCTCGCTCTATCTCATCGGTTCCACCACCGACATCACCGAGCTCAAGCAGCGCGAGGCCGAGCTGAGCGAAGCACGCCGGCGCGCTGTGCTAGCCGACCGGGCCAAATCGGAATTCCTCGCCAATATGAGCCACGAGATCCGCACGCCGATGAACGGGGTCCTTGGAATGGCGGAACTGCTGGCAAAGTCGGACCTCGATCCGAAGCAGAAGACATTCACCGACATCATCGTCAAATCCGGCAACGCGCTGCTCACCATCATCAACGACATCCTCGACTTCTCCAAGATCGACGCCGGTCAGCTGGTGCTCGACCCGGCGCCCTTCAATCTCGCCGAGGCGATCGAGGATGTGGCGACGCTGGTATCGACGCGCGCCAAGGAGAAGGACCTCGAGCTCATCGTCCGCATCCAGCCGGGGCTCGACGGCCAATTCGTCGGCGACGTCGGCCGCGTCAGGCAGATCGTCACCAACCTGCTTGGCAACGCGGTGAAGTTCACCGACAAGGGTCATGTGCTGGTCGACGTCACGGGCGAGCGGGTTCCGGCGGGAACAAGGCTCACCATCTCGGTCACCGACACCGGCATCGGCATTCCGGAAGAGAAGCTGAAGCTGGTGTTCGAAAAATTCAGCCAGGTCGATACGTCCTCGACCAGGCGGCACGAAGGCACCGGACTTGGCCTTGCCATCACCTCGCGGCTGGTCGAGATGATGGGCGGCGAGATCGGCGTCGACAGTGCCGAGGGCAAGGGCTCAACCTTCTGGTTCACGGTCACGCTGCCCAGGGCCGAGCAGGGTGGACAGCGCATCATGCCGGTCGACGTCACCGGCGCGCGCGTGCTCATCGTCGACGACAACGCCGTCAACCGCTCGATCCTGAGCGAGCAGATGGCATCGTGGACGTTCGATTCCTGCGCGGCCGAAAGCGGCGCCGAGGGGTTGAAGGTGCTGATTGCCGCCGCTGCCTATGGCGTGCCGGTCGACTGCGTGGTGCTCGACTACCAGATGCCCGGCATGACCGGCGCCGAGATGGCGCGCATCGTGCGCAGCACGGCGGGCCTGGCGCATACACCCATCATCATGCTGACCTCGGTCGACCAGTCGCTTGCCAACACCACTTATCGCGACCTCGGCATCGATGCGCAGCTTATCAAGCCGGCGCGCTCCTCCATTCTCCTGGAAACGCTGGTTGCGACCATCCAGCGCCATCGCCACAGCAGCGCCGCGGCGCAACCCGCCGCAGGCAGCAGCCTCCCGCAAGCCGCGCCGGCGCAGGCGGCGGCATCGGACCGCGCCATGCTGCAGCCGCCGCCGGTGCGGGCGCGTCCACGCCCAGCCGAGGCGGAGCGCGGGCTCGACATCCTCGTCGCGGAGGACAATGAGGTGAACCAGATGGTGTTCACCCAGATCCTCGGCGAGACCGGTTACCGCTTCGAGATCGTCGGCAACGGCCGCAAGGCGCTCGACGCCTTTGGCAGGCTCAATCCGCGCATGATCCTGATGGATGTATCAATGCCGGAAATGAGCGGGCTGGAGGCGACGGGCGCCATCCGCCGGCTCGAGGATGACATGGGCACGCATGTGCCGATCGTCGGCGTCACCGCGCATGCGCTGAAGGGCGACCGCGAACGCTGCCTGGAAGCCGGGATGGACGATTACCTGCCGAAGCCGATCAGCCCGCGGGCGCTGCTCGAAAAGCTCGAGCGCTGGCTGGGACCGGACGTTGAGACCCGGCGCAACGCCGGCTAGAACGAATTTGGCGGCAGGACGGCGGCAAGAGGCTGACGCACGCGTATGGCGCGATCGCACCATACCAAAGCAAACGCCAAGCTTGGACAATGTTGGCATTGATTCCGCTCTTCGGTTACGGGCGGGAGCAGCGACCGCCAACAAGAAACAGCGTCGACTCTACCCCAACGGACCCTGTTTTCGGCGATGGCCACGCCATGATCCGCTCTGGTGCTCAGGCAACGCGCTCTCGTCCGGATTTTATTTCCCGGCGGCCGTGATCCGGCCGCCGGGATAAATTTTGCTTCAAAAGCCAGACAAGTTGCTGATTTCCGCGGCAAACTCCGGCCGGTCCTTCGGGGCCGTCGCCGACCTCTCCAGACATCCCCTTTCAGACGTTACCGGGCTGACACGAAACTGTCATGCGACTGTAATAATCGAGGGCTATTGCGCTCACGGGCGCCGATAGAACGGGTGCCGAAAGACCATCTTCCGAACAGGAGCAGGCCACATGAGACATTTCATCCGCTCGGCGGCCGTTGCGATTGCAATGGCTGCGGCATCAACCCTTAGCATGGCCGCCGCGATGGCAGCCGACATTTCCGGCGCCGGCGCCACCTTCCCCTATCCGATCTACGCGAAGTGGGCCGACGCCTACAAGAAGGAGACCGGCATCGGTCTCAACTACCAGTCGATCGGCTCCGGTGGCGGCATCAAGCAGATCAAGGCCAAGACCGTGACCTTCGGCGCTTCCGACGCGCCGCTGAAGGGCGAGGATCTGAAGTCGACCGGCCTCGCGCAGTTCCCGATGGTGATGGGCGGCATCGTTCCGGTCGTCAACCTCGAAGGCGTCAAGCCGGGCGAACTGGTGCTCGACGGCCCGACGCTGGCCGATATCTTCGCCGGCAAGATCACCAACTGGAACGACGCGGCAATCAAGAAGCTCAACCCCAAGATCAAGCTGCCTGACCAGGCGATCGCGGTCGTGCACCGTTCGGACGGCTCGGGCACCACGTTCAACTTCAGCTACTACCTGGCTGACGTCAGCGCCGACTGGAAGTCGAAGGTGGGTGTCAACACCGCGCTCGAATGGCCGGTGGGCATCGGCGCCAAGGGCAATGAAGGCGTCGCCAACAACGTCTCGCAGACCGGCGGCGCGATCGGCTATGTCGAATACGCCTATGCCAAGCAGAACAAGCTCACCTATACCGACATGGTGAACAAGGACGGCAAGAAGGTCGAGCCGACCGCGAAGGCGTTCTCGGCCGCTGCGGCCAATGCCGACTGGAGCTCGCAGCCGGGCTACGGCGTCATCCTGGCCAACCAGGCGGGCGCCGAATCCTGGCCAATGACCTCCGCCACCTGGATCCTCGTCTACCAGAAGCCCGACGATGCGGCAGCCACGGCCGAAGCGCTCAAATTCTTCGCCTGGTCCTATGCCAAGGGCGACAAGATGGCTGCTGAGCTTGACTACGTTCCGATGCCCGACAAGGTCGTGAAGAGCGTCGAGGAGATGTGGGGCAAGGACATCGTCGATAAGGACGGCAAGCCGGTCTACTCCGGCATGTAATTCCCGCGGAATAAGGAGGGCGTCTTTGGCGCCCTCCTGTCTCTTTCGAATGCGAGGGGCTAAATGACGGCCGTTTCCGAAGCTGCGACATCATCCGCCATGCGGACCAGGGAAGCGACAGTGCGCCGCTTCGCCCTCACCGACATGGTCTTCCGGACGGCCACGCGCCTTTCCGCCATCCTCGTGCTGGTTCTCCTCGGCGGCGTCGCGATCTCGCTGATCGCCGGTTCGTGGGAGGCGCTGTCGAAGTTCGGCTTCTCCTTCGTGACCACCGAATCCTGGAACCCGGTCACCGAGAATTTCGGCGCGCTTGCGCCCATCTACGGCACCATCGTCACCTCGGCCATCGCCATACTCATCGCCGTACCGATCGGCATCGGCATCGCCGTCTTCCTGACCGAGCTTTGCCCGCGCCCGCTCAGGCGGCCGATCGGCATCGCCGTCGAACTGCTCGCCGGCATTCCCTCGATCATCTACGGCATCTGGGGCCTGTTCGTCTTCGCGCCGTTCCTGCAGACGACTGTGCAGCCCTTCATCATCAGTCTTTTCCACGGCATACCGGGGCTCTCCAGCCTGTTTGCCGGTCCACCCTACGGCATCGGCCTGCTGACCTCGTCGCTGATCCTCGCCATCATGGTGCTACCCTTCATCACCTCGATCACCAAGGACGTGTTCGACACGGTGCCGGCGGTGCTGAAGGAATCGGCCTACGGCATCGGCTGCACGACCTGGGAAGTGACCCGGCGCGTGACTATCCCCTACACCCGCGTCGGCATCATGGGCGGCGTCATGCTGGGCCTCGGCCGCGCGCTCGGCGAGACGATGGCCGTCACCTTCGTCATCGGCAACGCGCACCGCATCAGCGCCTCGCTGTTTGCGCCGGGCACGACCATCTCGGCGACCATCGCCAACGAATTCACCGAAGCCGACGGCAACCTCTACACATCCTCGCTGGTATCGCTCGGCCTGATCCTGTTCATCATCACCTTCATCATCCTCGCGCTCGCACGCTACATGCTGTTGCGCATCGATAGCCGCACGGGAGCCTGACCGATGTCGACGGCCCAATCGCTTCACCAAAGCCGCAAACGCAAGAATGCCGTGATGATGACGCTGTGCGTGACCGCAGCGGGCATCGGCCTAGCCTGGCTGGCGCTGATCCTCGGCGCTCTGCTCTATAAGGGGCTTTCCGGGGTGTCGCCGGCCGTGTTCACGGAAATGACGCCGCCCCCCGGCGATGCCGGCGGCCTGCTCAACGCCATCTACGGCAGCATCGTCATGACGATCATCGGTATCGTCGTCGGCACGCCGATCGGCGTGCTGGCCGGCACCTACATGGCCGAATACGGGCGCTTCTCACGCCTTACGACGATCGTGCGCTTCATCAACGACATCCTCTTGTCGGCGCCGTCGATCATCATCGGCCTGTTCGTCTATGAGCTGCTGGTGCGGCCGATGGGGCACTTCTCGGCAATCGCCGGCGCCGTCGCCCTGTCGATCCTGGTGATCCCCGTCGTGGTGCGCACCACCGAGGACATGCTGAACCTCGTGCCCAACGCGCTGCGCGAGGCCGGCACCGCCATCGGCGCGCCGCGCTGGGTGGTGATCCGCTCGGTCGCCTACCGCGCGGCGCTGTCCGGCATCGTCACCGGCATTCTTTTGGCGATCGCCCGCATTTCCGGCGAGACGGCGCCGCTTCTCTTCACCGCGCTCAACAACCAGTTCTGGTCGAGCAATCTCAATGCCCCGATGGCCAGCCTGCCGGTGACCATCTTCCAGTTCGCTCTCAGCCCTTACGAGGAATGGCAGCAGCTGGCCTGGACGGGCGCACTCATAATCACCCTGACGGTTCTCGGGTTGAGCATCATCGCCCGCAGCCTAACCGGACGCAGAGAGGACAGATGAAACCGATGTTGTCCACCGACCTGAACGCACCCGAGACGACCGTCGAGAAGGCCAAGATCGAGGTCAAGAACCTCAATTTCTACTATGGCCAGTCGAAAGCCCTGAAGGACATCAACCTGTCCCTGCCCGAGCGCAGCGTGACGGCCTTCATCGGCCCGTCGGGCTGCGGGAAGTCGACGCTGCTGCGAGTGCTCAATCGCATCTACGAGCTCTATCCGAAGCAGAGCGCTGAGGGCCAGGTGCTGCTCGACGGCAAGAACATCCTCGACCGCTCGCAGGACCTCAACCTGCTCAGGACCAAGATCGGCATGGTGTTCCAGAAGCCGACGCCGTTCCCGATGTCGATCTACGAAAACATCGCCTTCGGCGTCAGGCTCTATGAGAAGATCAGCAAGGCCGAGATGGACAGCCGCGTCGAGCAAGCGCTGAAGCG
Organism: Mesorhizobium argentiipisi (SeqCode); assembly: GCF_037179585.1. Taxonomy (NCBI): domain Bacteria; kingdom Pseudomonadati; phylum Pseudomonadota; class Alphaproteobacteria; order Hyphomicrobiales; family Phyllobacteriaceae; genus Mesorhizobium; species Mesorhizobium argentiipisi (SeqCode). Next base: position 2,057 of record NZ_JAPYKO010000028.1, on the reverse strand, counting down.
CGCGGCACTCTGGAACGAGGTCAAGGACAAGCTCAACGCCAGCGGCCTCAGCCTCTCGGGCGGCCAGCAGCAGCGCTTGTGCATCGCCCGCACCGTGGCGGTGAAGCCCGAGGTCATCCTGCTCGACGAGCCGGCCTCGGCACTGGATCCGCTGTCGACGGCCAAGATCGAGGAACTGATCGACGAATTGCAGGCCGACTATACGATCGTCATCGTTACCCACAACATGCAGCAGGCGGCGCGCGTGTCGCGGCAGACGGCGTTCATGTATCTGGGCGAGCTGGTGGAGTTCGACCGGACCGAGAAGATCTTCACCTCGCCCCGCGAGAAGCGCACCCAGGACTACATCACCGGCCGCTTCGGCTGAGTTCATACGAGGACATCATCATGGCCGAACATACCGTCGCTTCCTTCGACGAGGATCTGAGACAGATCAGCCGGCTCATCAACGACATGGGCGACCTTGCCGCTTCCATGGTCGGCGCGTCGACCAGGGCGCTGCTCGAGACCGACAATGCGCTGGCGCAGCGCGTCGTCTCCGACGACGCCATCATGGACGCGCGTCAGCGCGAACTTGACGACCGCGCCATTACGCTGATCGCCAAGCGCCAGCCGATGGCCGATGATCTTCGCAACGTGGTCGGCTCGATCCGCATGGCGGGCGATCTCGAACGCATCGGCGATCTCGCCAAGAACATCGCCAAGCGCGTCGGCTCGGTCGGCGTCGGCGCCGCACCACGCGACCTCACGCATTCGATCGATTCCATGGCGCAGATGGTGCTGATCCAGGTCCAGGCCGTGATCCAGGAATATACGGTGGGCGACGCCACGGCGCTGGCCAAGCTTCGCAACGACGACGAGCGCATCGACGTCAAATACACATCCGTCTTCCGCGAGCTCCTGACCTACATGATGGAAGACCCGCGCAACATCACCGCTTGCACGCATCTTCTATTCTGCGCCAAGAATCTCGAGCGCATCGGCGATCATGTGACCAACATCGCCGAGAACGCCTACTATGTGCTGACCGGCACGCAATTGCCCGCCAACCGTCCGAAGCAGGACGAGACGGCAATGTCGGCGCCGGCGGCCTGACAGGGGTAACTGCCAGATGATCGCGCCACGCATCATGGTGGTGGAGGACGAGGAGCCGCTGGGGGTGCTGCTCCGCTACAATCTCGAATCCGAGGGTTACCAGGTCGAAGTGGTGACCCGCGGCGACGAGGCCGAAATCCGCCTTCAGGAAAACGTTCCCGACCTGCTCGTGCTCGACTGGATGGTGCCGGCGGTTTCCGGCATCGAGCTCTGCCGACGTCTGAGGATGCGGCCCGAGACCGAGCGGCTGCCGATCATCATGCTGACGGCGCGCGGAGAAGAAAGCGACCGCGTGCGCGGCCTCTCGACCGGCGCCGACGATTATCTGGTCAAGCCATTCTCGACGCCGGAGTTCATGGCGCGCGTCAAGGCGCTGCTGCGCCGCGCCAAGCCGGAGGTGCTGTCCAGCGTGCTCAAGGTCGGCGACATCGTGCTCGACCGCGAGTCGCACCGCGTCTACCGCAAGAAGAGCGAGATCCGGCTCGGCCCGACCGAGTTCCGCCTGCTCGAATTCATGATGCGCCATCCCGGCCGCGTGTTCTCGCGCAGCCAGTTGCTCGACAATGTCTGGGGCGAGACGATCTATATCGACGAGCGCACCGTGGACGTCCATGTCGGACGCCTGCGCAAGGCTGTCAACAACGGCCGCATGCCGGATGTAATCCGCACCATCCGCGGGGCGGGCTATGCAATCAGGGAAGATTAGCGATAGGGCGCGGAGACGCTGGCGGGTTCTGAGTCTCCGGCAGCGGATCGCATGCGTTGGCGATCAGCCGAGATACTCATGCTTCGTCCTCGGGCGAAGCAAGGAGCGCAGCGACGCGGCGCAGACCCGAGAATCCTGTGTGTTGGTTCTGGTGTATGGTTGAAGTGGGAAGGAGACCGAGTGGATCCTGGTCGTCCTTTCGGACAGGCCGTGGCATGGCCCGGTCCCTTCCCACCGGTGAACCATCAACCTGAAC
>NZ_JAPYKO010000027.1:0-79086 GCF_037179585.1 Mesorhizobium argentiipisi (SeqCode) | reverse complement strand
TCACCGTGAAGGCGCCGCTGAAGGAGGCTTCCGCATGCGTCGAGCCGGCAGGGCCGGTGCCCGAGCCGTTGACGCCGTTGTTGGTCGCCGCCGTCAGGTAGCTCTCGTCCACCGTCAGCGTCGGCGCCGCCGTGCCGCTCAGCGCGATCGTGGGAACATCATCCGTGATATTGATCGAAATGGTCGAAGTGGATGTATTGCCGAAGTCGTCGGTTACCGTGAACGTGAACACGTCCTGGCCGGGCTGCACATTGGGGCCGTCGTTGCCCGCCGGGACATTCGCTTCCGGATTGGTCAGCGTATAGGTGTAGGTGCCGTCCGCGTTGACGTGCAGGATGCCGTATGTGCCATTGATGTTCGTGCCGACATTGCCGTTTACGTCGCTGCCGATATTACCTGCCTGAACACCGGTCACGGCCGCCCCGTCAGGATCCGAGAAGGTCAACTTGCCCGTCGTCGTCTCCGAGCCGTCGCCCGCGTGCGAGCCGTCTACCGTCCCGGGGCCTAGATCGCCGGCTGGCGGCGTCGTGTCGAGGCCTGCCTCATTCACCGCCGCAACCTCCGCCACCACACGCGGTTGGCTGCCGGTCACGTCGATAGTCAACGTTGCCGGCGAGGTATCACCGTCACCGTCAGTGATGGTGTAGTTGAAGACGTCGCTGCCAGTCGGCGTGTTCGGATTGGCGTGATAGCTGTAGTCGCCATTGGCGTAGACCGTCAGCACGCCATGCGCGCCGGTAACCGTCGTGACGCCGTTGTCCGCTACCGAACCCGTCCAGGCGATCGACGCGATCCCGTCGGCTCCGGCGGTATCCGCAGCGCCGATGCCATGAGTGCTCGTGCCGGTCTCGACATTGCCGGTCACCGTCTCGCCCGACTGCGCTGCGTCCGTGTCGGCCTTGGCCGTCGGCACGTCGTCGATGACGTTGATGACCAGGTTGCCGGAAGCCGGCTGGTTATCCATGTCGGTCACAACGACCGCGAAGCTGGGTGCCGCTTCGGTATTGGCGCCATCGCCGCCCGTGGCGCTGGAGTAGTCCGCCGTCAGCTCGTAGCTGTAATGGATCGTGCCCGCGCCCGTCGCGCCGTTGTACTCGTACCACGCGCTCACTGTGCCGCCCGTGGTAGGGTCGATGAATGTCGTTGGATTTCCGGAATCGTTGGACAGTGCATGGTTGCCCAGCGTCACCGAGTTCACACCGTCCTGCGAGGTGAAGCCGAGCGTGCCGCTTACCGCATTCGAGCCGTCATGCAGCGTACCGCTCGCCAGTCCGGCCTCGTACACGATCGCACCGTCGGCGCCTGCGGCCGGGATATCGCCCAGCTTCGGCGGCTCGTTCCCGATATTGATCGTCAGCGTGGTGCTCGACTGATCACCGTCGCCATCCGTCAGCGTGTAGTGGAAGACATCGTTGACGCCACCGGGCGTGTTCGCCGCGCGGTCATAGGTGTAGTGGCCGTCCGAATAAAGCGTTAGCGTGCCGTATTGGCCCGCGATCGTGGTGCCGGTGACGGCGGACGTCACGTTCTGCGCCGCCCCCGTACCATAGGCCGAGGTTACGCTGGCGCCGTCCGCGCCCTTCACATCCGCGCTCGTGGATGGATCGGTCTCGCCGGCGCCGGTGATCACGTTGCCCGTGATCTGCGCATGGCTGCCCGCCGCGACGCTGTTTGCGTCCGCATTCGCAGTCGGCACGTCGTCGACGATCTGGACCGAAAGCGTGCCGGGAAGCGAAACGTCGCCGTCGCTGTCGGTCACCGTCACCGTCATGTTGTCGAAGATGGAATCGGTGCCCGTACCGGGATGCTGCTCGTTATGCACCAGCGTATAGGTATAGCTCACTTGGCCGGTCGCGGCGTCGTAGCCATTGATGGTCAGCGTGTTGCCGAACGGCGTCGTGATGTCGATCGGCGTCGATGCGCTATTGGCAAGCTGGGCACCCGAGATCACCTGGCCGTTGATGGTCACCGAGCCGATGCCGTCCGGCGAGTTGATGGTGAAGGTGCCGGTGTTGTGCTCGGAGGGGTCGTTGTCGACCGCTGCGCTGGTGCCTGCTTCGCCGGACCCCGTCGCGCCGGCGGTCTCGAGGCCCTTCTCATCGACGGTGGTGTCGCCGCCGGAGGTCGACGGCGTCAGGTCGATGATCGTCGGCGTCGAGTCCGGCAGCAATCCCGGGAACAGGTCGCGATGCTCCGGCTGGCCGAACGCCAGGTCCGTCGGCGGCAGCAAGTCGGTGAGGCCGAAGCCGTCGCCGATCCCGCCTGCGGGGTGTTCGAAATTTCCGCCCGCGCTGCCCGGCGAGCCGTTGCCGCCGGCCGAGATCGAGCCGTCGGCGCCGAAGGCGACATCGACATGGCTTGCCTCGAGCGCGGCGATCAGGGCCACGCGCGGCACCTCGACGTCGCCGAGGATGAAGGTCGGTACATTCAGCGCGGCGTCCTTGATGACGATCTGGGATCCGTCGGGCTGCGTGAGGACGAGATCGTGTCCGTCGACCTTGATGTTGTCGATCGACACGCTGGCCGGAAGCTTTACGACATTGCCGGCCTCGACGTGATATTCATGCGGGGTATTGCCTGCGGCTGCATTTGCCGCCGGTGCGTTTGCGGGAGCCGGAGCCTTGGCGTCGGCCGCCGGCTGGTTCGCGGCCGGCGCATTGGCCGCGCCCTGCGCCGGCGCGCCGCTGCCGACATCGACCGGCACTGGCTCGCTCGCCGCCTGGCCGGTGGTCGCCTGCGCAACCTGCACACCCGTCGATGTTTGATTTTCAGCGGCGCTCATATGCTCGTCCCAGGAATTTGAAACGGCGTCGAATTCGATATTGGTCGTCATAGCTAAAGCCCCTCCGGCATTTCCCGGAAAGAGACATGTCGGGCCCGCGCTTTGCAACAGGCCTTCAATCTATTTCATATATTCGAATATGTAGAGAATCGCATTTTTTACACTTGGTAAATTGCGATCATATATCTGGATATATATGATCTTAAGGAGGGCGGGGTTGACCGCGTTGCGTGCTGCCGCCTTGGTAAATGGAAGTATAATTTTGGATAAAATTTGATGCAAAATAGAATAGCGTGATTCGCGGAAATTTACCCACCTTCCTTTCCGATAATTTGAGACAAGATTGGTAGCGTCCACAGTCAAAGGTGGGCGTTATGAAAATACAAAAAGCAGGCCCGACGGGGATCAAGGTACTCTTGCTGGCGATCGGCCTTGCCGCTTCGGCAGATCCATCGTCGTCGGCAAGCGCGAATTCGAGCGCGGCTCCTGTCCTGCAAAAGGTGCTTGCGCCGGCGAGCCTCGGCGGCGTTTCGCTGGCCCGGCCGCTGCTCTGGCAGCCGGCCGCCGACTACCGGATCGCAGAGGTTTCGGCGGGCTATGCGCCGACAGTACCTTATCAGGTTGAAGCGAACTCGACCGCAACGGCCGATCCCGGCATCGACCCGATCCAGACCGCCGCGATCATTCCCGGCGTCTTCGGCTCCGTCGCTTTGTCGATGCGCAACTTTCCGGTCGCGGCGCGCTGGGCTCCAGTCTACAGGGCCATCGTCGATTGCACCGCCGGCAGCCCCTGCGACCACGAGAGCCCGGCTTTCGCCGAGATCGTCAAGATCGCCGCTGACAAGGGCTTTCGCGAGAAGCTGTCCTTCGTCAACAGCAGCATCAACCGCCTGATTGCCTATCGCAAGGACAGCGTCGTCTACGGCAAGCTCGACTATTGGGCGAAGCCTTCGGAGATCCTCGAGCATCGCGCCGGCGATTGCGAGGATTTCGCCATATTGAAGATGGCGGCGCTGCTCAGAGCCGGGATCCCGGCGCAGAGCATGTCGCTGGTGGTGCTCCAGGATCGCCGCCGCGAGTTCTTCCATGCCGTCCTGTCGGTAAGCACGGGAAGCGGCGCCTTCATCCTCGACAGCCTCGGCAACGCGGTCATGCGCGACAGCGATCTGCCCGACTATGTTCCGCTCTATTCCTTCAGCACCGACCGCGCCTGGATCCACGGGTCGAAGTCCGGCGCGCAGATCGCCGACATTGCCGGCGGCTTCACGACGGTAGCGCCGGGCGAAGGATCGCCGGAACCATCAGCGGCTTCGAATCCGAGGCAGTAGACTGCGGTTCAGCCTTTCACGGAAACGGCAACCGTTCCGTTTTTACGCAAATTCCGGATGACAAAACCGGCCCGTGCTTTCTGGAATGGCTCAGCCGTTGTAGACGAAAGCCATCAGCAGTTCCGGCTCGGTGACGGGTGCACGCACAGCGCTGAGCTGGCCGCGATAGCGGCGCTCGCCGGCGCCGATGACGAAGCCGCTGGTGACGGGCGTTTCGCCATTGGCGTCGAGCCGGGCGAAGATATCGGGAACGTTGAGATCAAGCGCCAGCTTCAGGTCCTGGCGCCCATCCTCGCCGGGTGCGCTCGGCAATTGGCGCCTGACCAGTTGCTGGAACGGCGTGTTGAAGGCCAGGATCTTCTTCGACGAAGACAGGGCGAAGGCGGGGGAGGGGCAGGCGACCAGGATCGCGTTGATCGTGGGGATCGAAGCGAGCTTGCGCAGCTCCATGCTCTCCTCGGTTAGGCCGCGCATGCAGGCGACGCGGATCGCCGAGGTGAGGTTGCCCTGGTCGGGATGGTGTTCGGCGATCTCCTCGACCAGCATGCCGATCGTGCATTTGCGGCTTTCGGCCATCTGCTTCAGCGACACCCAGAAGGCGCGCTCCAGCCGGATGCCGCGACGCACGCCGCCGCGCGCCACGACGCGGAATTCGGGGCCGAAGTCCTCTGCCGCGAGCGCCGGCAGCAGCCGGTCGCGCGAAGTGCCAGTATGGATTGCGCTATCGCTCACTCATTGCCTCCTGACGCGCCTTGTTGATGGGCTTCAAAAGATAGTTGAGGATCGTCTTGCGTCCGGTCTTGATGTCGACCGAGCAGATCATGCCGGGGATGATCGAATAGGTCTTGCCGTTCCGTGTAAGCGTCGATTTGTCGGTGGCGACCCGTACCTGGTAATAGGGCTCGCCCGTCTTCTGGTCGACGAGACTGTCGGCGGTGATGTTGGAAACCTTGCCCTCGATGCCGCCGAAGATCGAGAAGTCATAGGCCGTGACCTTGATGAGCGCCTCCTGGTTCGGCTGGATGAAGGCGACGTCGCGCGGCGAAACCCGGGCCTCGACCAGCAGTGTCTCGGAGGTGGGCACGATGCCGGCCACCACCGCCCCTGGCTGCACGAAGGCGCCGAGCGTGTTGACGTCGAGCGTATTGACGATGCCGTCGACCGGTGAGCGGATGTCGGTGCGCGCCACCTTGTCGGTGGCGCCGCGGATGGTTTCGTCGACCACGGACAGATCGGCGAGCGCCTGCGTCAGGTCGCTCAACGCTTCCTGCTGCAATTGCAGCCCCAATTCGTTCACCTGAAGCTGCGCTTCTGTGATCGCCCCCTGGCTCTTCTTGATGGTCTCGCCGGCAAGGGTTAGCTGTCCGCGAAGGTCGGTCTGTTCCCGCTCGACGCGGATCTGTTCGGTTCTGGCCATCAGGCCTTTCTTGACCATGGGTTCGACCAGCGCCGCTTCCTGGTCGGTGACGGCAAGGCTCTTGGACAGGCGGTCGGCGTTGGCAGTCGCCTCGTCGAGTTCCTTCTCGCGCTGGTCGAGGCGTGATTTGAGAACCGACAGCTTGACCTCGAAATTGTCGCGGCGCGCGACAAGCAGCTTCTGCTCGTTGTCGCAGATCTCCGGCGCGATCTTCTGGATTTCCGCCGGACAGGGAAACGACCCTTCGACGCTGCCGCTCTGCTCGAACTGCAGCCTGGCGATGCGCGCCTGCAGCGCGCGCGCCTTGGCCTTCTCTTCGCCAAGGCTGGACGTGTTGCCCGAATTGTCGAGACGGATGATGAGGTCGTTCTTCTTGACGATTTGGCCGATCTGGACGGCGATCTCCTGCACCACGCCGGCTTCGCTGGCCTGGATGATCTGCGTCTTCGAAGCGGGTATCACCTTGCCGTCGCCGCGCGCGATCTCATCGACCTCGGCGAATGATGCCCAGGCCGTGAAGCACACGAACAGCGCTCCGACGATGTAGACGGAGGCCGAGGCGAATAGGGGTGGCCGGTCTTCCCTTGCTAGCATATCCATACGTTCCGGTCAGGCATTTGCCTTCTGCAGCGCCTGGATGACTTGTTCCTTCGGCCCGTCGGCGACGACGCGGCCCTGGTCGACGACGATGAGGCGGTCGGCAAGCTCCAGCATGCTGTAGCGATGGGTCGACACGATCAACGTCGTGCTGCGGTCGAACGCCACCTTGAGCTGCTTGATCAACTGCCGTTCGGAGGCGAGATCCATCGAACCTGACGGCTCGTCCAGGAAGACGATCTTCGGTTTGGTCAAAAGCAGCCGCGCGATCGCCACCGCCTGCCTTTGCCCGCCCGACAGATTGGTGCCCCGCTCGCCGACATTCATGTCGTAGCCGCGCGGATGCCGCGAGACGAAGTCATCGACGCCGGCGGCTTTCGCCGCGTCGATGATCTCCTCGTCGGTCGCTTCCGGCACCGCCATCAGGAGGTTCTCCTTGATGGTTCCCGAAAACAGGTCGCCGGCCTGCGCGACGATGCCGACCGCGGCGCGAACTTCCGAAGGGTGGTATTGGCGGATATCGATGCCGTCGACCAGCAGCTCCCCTGACGTCGGCAGGTAAAGCCTGCCTATCAGCCGGCCCATCGTGGTCTTGCCGGAGCCGATGCGGCCGATGATGCCGACCCGTTCGCCCGGCCGGACCGCGATGTTGAGCCCGCTCAGAACCTCGTTTTCCGTGCCTGGATAGGCAAAGCCGACATTCTTGAAGACCACCGCGCCGCTGCGGATCGGCCGGTTGACGAAGCCGACCGTGTCGGGGCGGTCCTCCGGCTGCGACATGATCGTGTTGATGATCTTGAGCGACAGCATGGCTTGCCGGAACCGGGCAAGCGTGATGGCGATCTGACCGAGCGGCGCCACGGCGCGGCCGGCGAGCATCACGGTGCCGATGATGGCACCGGTCGAGACCTGGCCTTCCGAGAAGGCATAGGCGCCGGCCACAACCAGGGCGACGGTGACGAATTGCTGGATGGCGCCGGTGATGTTGCCCGCCGCCGCCGAGAGCTCCTTGATTTTTTCCGACGTATTGGCTGCATTCTTCGAGTGCTCGCCCCATTTGCGCAGTAGGTAGGCTTCGGCGCGCAGCGACTTGATCGTCTCCAGCGTCGAAATGGATTCGACCAGCAGGGCCTGGCGCTGCGACGCCTCGTTCATCGAGGCCGCGACCCGCTTGCCGATCCGCCGCTGCGTGATCAGCCCGACAATGACGGAGATGGCGAAGGCCAGCGCCGGTATGATCACCAGCCAGCCGCCAATGGCGTAGATCACAGCCAGGAAGACGAAGACGAAGATCGTGTCGATGAAGACGCTGATCGTGTTTGAGGTGAAGAATTCGCGCACGAACTCATATTGCGTGACGCGGTTTGCATATTCGCCCGTCGACCCCGGTCGCGCCGAAAGCGAGGAATTCAGTACTTTCTCGAACAGTAGGTAGGAAATCCGCAGGTCCGCCTTGCGGCCGGCGTAGTCTATCAGCGACGCCCTGGCCGTCTTGAGAAGCAGGTCGAAAAGGATCGCCGCGCCGATGCCGAGCGCCAGTACCCAGAGCGTCGAAATCGCCTTGTTGGGCAGGATGCGGTCGTACACGTTCATGGTGAAGATCGGCGAGGCGATCGCCAGCAGGTTGATGAACACCGCCGACAGCACCACCTTGGAGTAGGTGCGCCAGAACGACCCCATGGTGCCGGTCAGCCAATGGCGCCTTTCGATCCGCGCGGCGGTGCCGACCGTCATATCCTCGGCCTGGTTGGCATAGGTGATCGAGAAGGACGTGCCGCCGCTGATATAGCTTTCGGCGAGTTCCGACCTGCCGATCGTGGTGCGGCCGTTTTCCTGCGGCGCCGTCAGATATTGCCCGCCCTCCATTTCCGCCAGGAGAGCGATCGGCAACTGGCTGGAGCGAAAGACGATTGCCGGAAGATCGAAGCGGCCGCGCAGGAAATCGCGATGGCTGAAATCCTGGACCTCCAGGCCGATGCGCTCGGCCAGATGGCGGATCTCGTCCGGCCCGATGCGCGTCTCCGAGATCGGCACGCCGGCGAACAGCACCGTTTCCGCGCTTGGCCTGCCAAGATAGGCCGCGACAGCGCAGAAGCAGGCTTTGAAAGCCTCTTTGGGCGATAGGATATTAGGTTGCTGGTTCACGATCCGCCCCGAGGGCCCGAAGATCGATACTACATCGGCTACTTTTTCCTGACCGGCGCGAGGATGTCGAACGGCAGATCGTTCTTCTGATCCGACGGCGTGCGCGCATAAGTCTCGGTATCGGCCGTAGCCGGCGCACCGAATTCCTCACGGGCGTAGGCCGCGGACTGCTTGGCCGGCTGGATGTTGAGTGTCTTCAGCAATTCCCCAGTTGCGGCCAGCAGCCGGTATTCCGCGAACAGCGACGCGTAGGACGACGTGTCGGCCAGCGTCGCTGTGTTGAAGCGCGTGTTCTGGGCATCAAGTACGTCGAGCAGCGAGCGCTGCCCGACCTTGAACTGCTCGCGATAGGAAGCGACCAGCTTTTCATTGGTGGCTGCCTGCTGGCGCAGCGTCTTTGCCAGTTCCGCCTGGCGGAAGCGGCGGTCCCACGAGGTACGAACGGCTTCCTCGATCTCGCGCAGCACCTGGTGCAGAGCAAGGCGCTGCTCGCTGGTGCGGCGGATCTGTTCCTGTTCGTTGGCCTTGTCGATGCCGCCGCGATAGAGGTTCCAGCGCAGCACCACCCGGGCCTGCAGGTCGCTCGCATCGCCATTGTCGCCGTCGATGTCATACCCGCCCCGGGCAACACCCTCGGCGGTAATCGTCGGGCCGTATTTCGCCCGCGCTGCGTCGACCAGCGAAGCGGCGGCGTCGATGTCGCTGTTGGCCATGTGGACGCGTGGATTGTTCTGCCTGGCGAGCCCGATCGCATCGTCCAGCGACCGCGGCAGGGCGGCCGCGACATCGGCCGGCCGCGAGGCGTTGGTCAGCGGCTTGCCGACATTCTTGAAGAAGCGGATCTTGGCCGCCTCGAGTTCTTCGGTCGCTTCCTGCATCCGCGCCTTGGCCGCATAAAGGCGTTCCTCGGCCTGCTGCCGGTCGGCGTCGTTGAGCGCGCCGCCCGCGATGCCTTGCCTGATGTCGCTGAGGATGGACTGATGGAAGCCGAGGTTCTTCTTGGCTTCGACCACGATCGAAGCCTGCAGCATGTATTCCAGATAGTCCTGGACGACTGCAAGTCCGATGAACTCGGAGCGTTCCAGAACCCTGAAGGAAGCCCCATCGACCCGCGAGGCCTGGCGGTTCAGTTCGGCCCGCCTTGCGCCGCTGTCATAAAGCGTCTGCGAGACAGTGAGATCGGCCTCGTTCGGATAGAGGGCTTTGTGATCTTCGTCGAGCGCGCGCCGTGTGTCGTTGTCCAGGCGCCGAACGCCGGTCGATGCTTCCAGATCGACGCTGGGAAGATAAAGGCCTTTGGCCTGTCGCAGCTCGAATTCAATTGCTTCGCGATTCTCGATCGCCTGTCCAATCTCCGGATTGGATTCCACAGCGACGGCAACGGCTTCTTTGAGTGTGAGTGCGCTGGCGCTACCACAAGCCAGCATCGACACCGTGACAGCAAGCGCAACGCGCCAGCCGACGGCAATTTTACCCGTCCTGGTCATTTCTACCCCGTGACTATCCCCGCGCCATTTTGTTTTTTATTGGCGCTTATTTGCCCAAGCCTGCCACCGGAGCTTTCAGCTAGTATCTATCAGATTTTTCGAGGCCGTGAGCATATAATGGATTAGACACGCGCTAAAATTGCGATTTCCGACATTAGGGTTAAAGCCTGTAGCAAAAATGGCACAGGAACCGGGTGCGCTCGTCAGGACTCTCCCAGTTCGAAGCGGCATGCAATGGTGAATGGCCTGAAAGAAATGGCGAATCGTGCAGCGGCGACGCACAAGCTCCCGCGAAATCTGCTGCGGCCTGCAAAGCATGCGCAAGAAATCGCCATTTCAGCTTGGTTTGATTGGCAAACGCGGATCGTTCCCGGTATTGCGGGCCGGAGCAAAAAAAAGCCTTGGATTTTCTTGCATGACCAATATCGCCCTGACCGGGCTTGCCCGCGATCTTGCCCGACGCGCCGCCGAAGGCAGGCCGGTGCGGCTCGGCGTCATCGGCTCCGGCGAGATGGGGACCGATCTGGTGACGCAAGGCATGCTGATGCCGGGCATCTCGATCGCGGCCATCTCCACGCGCCGTCCGCACACCGCCCGTGAGGCGATCCGCATCGCCTATGGCGACGAGGCGATGGCGGTAGAGGCCGAAACCGCTTCCAAGGTTACCCGGGCGATCGAAGGCGGCAGGATCGCCATCACCTCGAACGAGATGCTGGTCACCAACCCGCTCATCGACGTCGTCATCGACGCCACCGGCAAACCGGGGGTCGCAGCCGATTTCGACCTGATGGCGATGGAGCATGGCAAGCATCTGGTGATGATGAATGTCGAGGCCGACGTGACCATCGGCTGCTACCTGAAGCAGCAGGCCGACCGGCTGGGTGTCGTCTACTCGGTCGGTGCCGGCGATGAACCTTCGAGCTGCATGGAGCTGATCGAGTTCGCCTCGGCGCTGGGCCTAAGCATCGTCGCGGCCGGCAAGGGCAAGAACAATCCGCTCAACCACGATGCGGTTCCGGACGATTACCGGGAAGAGGCGGCGCGTCGCAAGATGAACCCGCGCATGCTGGTCGAGTTCGTCGACGGCTCGAAGACAATGGTTGAGATGTGCGCCATCGCCAACGCCACCGGCTTGGTCCCGGATGTTCCCGGCATGCACGGCCCCAAGGCCGACCGCGACGAACTGGCCAGGGTGCTGATCCCGAAAGAGGATGGCGGCCTCCTGTCGAGGAAAAGCGTCGTCGACTACACGATCGGCAAGGGTGTGGCGCCTGGCGTCTTCGTCATCGTCGAGGCGGCACATCCACGCGTCGTCGAGCGCATGGACGATCTCCATGTCGGCAAAGGCCCTTATTACGGCCTGTTCCGGCCCTATCACCTGACTTCGCTGGAGGTGCCGCTCACCGCCGCCCGCATCATGCTCTACGGTAAGCCCGACATGGTGCCTCTGCCGAGGCCGGTGGCGGAAGTCTGCGCGGTCGCCAAGCGCGACCTTGCCGCCGGGGAGATCTTCGATGCTATTGGCGAGACCTGCTACCGCTCCTGGACCATGACCGTCACCGACGCCCGCGCCAGTCGCGCCGTCCCGGTCGGCTTGCTCGAAGGCGGCAAGGTGCTGAAGCCGGTGAAGAAGGGCGAGCTGTTGACTGAGGACAATGCCGTGCCGGACCGGGCAACGAGGCTCTACGCCCTGCGCCGGCTTCAGGATGACATGCTCTACGGAACGAAGTTTATTTCCCCAGCTCTATCGACCTAAGCCGCGCGGCCTCCACGGCTTCGGTGACGAGCTTCGTCAGGCGGTCGCCGCCCATCAGCACGGCCAAAGCCGCGGCGGTGGTGCCGTTGGGGCTGGTCACCTGCTGGCGCAGCACACCCGGCTCCTCGTCTGCTTCCGCGGCGAGCGAGGCGGCGCCGAAGACGGTCTGCATGGCAAGCAGCTTGGCGGTTTCGGCGGGAAGGCCTGCCTTCTCGGCTGCAACGGTCAGCGCCTCGATGAAGTGGAAGATATAGGCCGGGCCGGAGCCGGAGACCGCCGTCACGGCGTCCATGAGCCCCTCGTCGTCGATCGTCGTCACGACGCCGCTCGCCGAAAGCAGCTCAAGGACGAAGCGGCGGATGTCGTCGGAGACCAGCGGGTTGGAGAACACCACCATCATGCCCTTGCCGATCGCCGCCGGTGTGTTCGGCATGCAGCGGATGACCGGCGCGAGCTCGCCCAGGATTTCCTCGAAAGTGGCGACCGGCGTGCCGGCGGCAATGCTGAGAAAGCTGGTCCTGCCGTCGCCCAAGCGCTTGTACTGCGCCGTCACCTCGCGGATCACCTGCGGCTTCACGGCGATGACGACGAGATCGGGCACGGCGTCAGCCGGGATTGCTGCGGCGTCGGCGGCGGCGCGGCAGCCGAGATGTTCGGCGCGCTGGCGCAATTCGGCATTGGGTTCGACCACGAACACTGCCTGCGGCTCGAGCCTGGCGGATTTCAGCCAACCCGAGAGCATGGCGTAACCCATATTGCCGCAACCGGCGAGAACGAGCCTGGTCGTCATGAAAACCTCCGAAAAGAAGGCTTCCTTAAAGCAATTCCAGGAAAAGTGTGAAGCGGTTTTACGCGCGGAATTGCGCTAGAGCAAAGCTGCAATTGCGGAGCGCCGGAAAAGTCCAGTGGCGCGAGATCGACAGTCCAGGATCAGTGAGAGAGGCGAACCGGGATCGGCCGCAGCGAGACTTGCCTTAAGCCGAGCACGCCAAGCACGAAGAACAGCCAGACGGGATCGCCGCGATGGAAGAAGAAGCTTTCCAGGAAACCGTTCAGCGCCGTAAACAGCACCACCATCATGAAGAAATCGCCGAGGAAGATGTTTTCCTTGCGCGCCGGGATGCGCATGTAGTCGCGCAAGGGGGCGATCAGGAAGGTGTAGGCGGCGACGCAGAGCGCCGGGATGCCCATCAGCACCGCGATGTCGAGATAGCCGTCATGACCATGCACAATGGTGCGGATATCCCAGGGCCGGTCGAAGGGCTGATCCTGGTTGAGCAGCAGCGGCGTCCCCCAGAAGCTTTCATAGCCGTATCCGGTCCACGGCTTCTTCGCCAGCATCTCGCCGGCGAACTCCCAAAGCGTCGTGCGTCCGGTATAGGTCAGGTCGGGGAAATAGATCGCCGCCAGATGTTTCACCGGCGCGATGAAGACGATGCCGAGCGTGCCGACGGCGGTCGCGATGATCGCCAACGCGAACAGGATCGGCGTGCCCAGCCGCATGCCGATGAGGCTCGGCAGCACGACGATCATGATCGAGAACGGGACGAGGCCGGCGGTCGTCTTGGAGCCGGTGTGGAGCATGAACACCATCGCTGCGCAGAAGATGCCGCCGCCCCACCAGCGCTGTCCGCGCCGGAACAAATAGAGCCCGGCAAAGCTGAAACAGGCCATGACCGGCCCGGCAATGTTCTTGTGCGTGAAGATGCCGCGCCACAGGCCGGCATGCTCCGGCTCCTGCGAGTCGGCGGTGTGCAGCGCTTCGTGTGGAAAGACGATCAGGCCGATATAGGAAAGGCCGATCACCACCACGGCGGTGAAGATGACCACCCTGGCGAAGGAGTCTGCGTCGCGCGGCAGCACCAGGATGGTCGCCATGGTGATGATGCCGATCATGGTGAAGGAGGCCGCGCGCATCGCCGCGGGGGGATCGGTGGCGAGCACCACCGACAGGAAGAAGAAGCCCAGCATCAGCGCCCAGGAGGGGCTCACCAGCGAGCGCACCACGCGCGGATCGGCGAAGGCGAGCAGCGAGAAGATGGAGACCGCACCTAGCGAGCCGAAGCCGAGTTGGTTGATGATGTCGCCGCCGTCGCCGGTCAGTTCCGCGCCCGCCGGCTGGAAGGGCCGGAACGAGACCATGATGACGGTGAATAAGAGCGCGGCGATAACCGTCGCCACACCGTCCCTGGTGAAGGCGGCGCCGAGCGGCGCGCGCTCAATTCTTCTCAGGCTGTCGGTATTGCTCATTGGCATATCCGAATTCGGCGAGCACCCGGCCGAGCGCGACATAGACCGGATAGAGGCTCGTCGTCAGCGAGCCGGTGCGCGCCAGCCGGACGGCGCCGCGCAGCGGCGAGGCTGCAAGGAGCGCCAGGCTTTTGAGGAAAACTTTGGCGCCGGCAAACGGCGTGCCGGCCCGCTTCTTCTTTTCGACAAGCGTCGAGATCACGCCGTTGCGCAGGCTGCGGGCGCGGATCCAGTCGGCCTCGACGCGCCTGGCCGGCACGGTCTCGTTGACCTTTGCCTCGGCGCACCAGCCGAGAACGAACCCCTTCTGCGCGGATCGGCTGAGAAAGTCGGAATCGCCGCCGCCCATGAAATCGAACCTGAGGTCGAGGAAGGACGGTCCCATGGCCTTAAGCACGTTGCGCCCCACCAGCAAGTTGCCGGATGAATAGAGCGCCGGCACGCGGCCCGTCTCCCGATAGGGCGGCGCGAACACCGGATGTTCTGCCCATCTGCCGTGGCTTGGATCGGCGAAGACCGGCACTTGCGGGCCGCCAACAATATCGGCGCCAAGCGCCTCGGCGGCCTTGCACATACGCTCCAGCCAGTCTGGCTCGGCGATCTCGTCGTCATCGATGACCAGCAGGTGGCGAAAATTGGGAAACTGCAGGATCGCCGTCTGCCAACCGGCATTGTAGGCGCTGCAATTGCCGCGCTCATGCGCGATGATCACCAGGCCAGGTATCTCGCCGTCTTCGAACTGCGGCAGCACCGCGGCAGCGCCCTCGCGCGCTTCGGCCTCGTTTTCCATGACGATGACGGCGAAGCGCCGGTTGGTCCGCTGCGCCTTAAGCGAAGCCAGGGTTTCCAGCACCTGCCGCGGCCGCTTGAAAGTCGGCAGCGTCACGACCGCTTCGACGGTCTCGGCGGCGAGCCCCGGCGACCGTCCCGCGATCGATACAGAAGCGTCGGACGGCAAAGGGATCATCCGTTTCCAGCAGCGTGGGTTTGAGCCCTCGATAGCATCGCGGTGATAACGTTTCGTTAATCACCTTCTCGCCCGTCTGTCGGAAAAGTCGGGTCTTCGGCCTTTGACAATGCCATTTAATCAAGGCTTCACCGCGTTTTGCTACCGGATGCAGCCAAGGATAGGTGAGATGCATCTGCTGTTCGCCACATCGATCGTGCCCGATGGCGCTCTCGCCTCGGGCTACGAGATTGCCAATGCCGCGATCATCGATGCGCTGCGGCGCGCCGGCGTGCGCGTGACGGTGATCGGCTTCATCTGGCCGGGGAAGACCCCGTCCGATCCGCAAAACACCATCGTGCTCGACGCCGTCGAAGTCCGCACCGAAGGCGCTCCGCCGCTGCAAAAGCTTGCCTGGCTGGGTAAGGCGGTTCTCTCCGGCCTTACCTTCTCCTCGGTCAAGCTGCGCGTCGTTTCCGACGCACAAGTCCGCGACGCCATCGAGCGCGCCGGTCCCTTCGACGGCTATGTGCTGAATTCGGTGCAGTTCGCCGGCGCCTTTGAGAAAGTTCTCGCCGACCGTCCATTCGTCTTCGTCGCGCACAATGTCGAGCATCGCTCGGCCGAGGAAAATGCGGCCGCGGCCGGCAGCGCGCTTCAGCGCTGGATGTTCCGCCGCGAAGCCAGACTCCTCAAGGTCATGGAGGAGCACCTGTGCGGCGCCGCCCGCTTTGTGTTCACGCTGGCTGAGGAAGACCGCGCGGCACTTGGCGTTGCTTCCGACAGGCGCTCGGCGGTGCTGCCGCTGGTGACCCGCGCGGAGGCGCCGACAAACAAGGCGAAGCGCCGTATCGATTGCGACGCCGCGCTGATCGGCACCTGGACCTGGCAGCCCAACCGCATCGGCCTCGACTGGTTCCTGACGAAGGTCGTGCCGCATCTGAAGCCGGATTTCCGCATCAGGATCGCGGGCAACCTGCCTTCCGGCATCAGCTCGCCGCATCCCGGCGTCTCCTTCGTCGGCAGGGTTCCGGATGCGCAGGCCTTCGTGCGCAGCGCTGCCGTCATTCCCTTGATCAGCACCGCCGGCAGCGGTGTGCAGCTGAAGACGATCGAGACCTTCGAGCTCGGCCTACCGTGCGTCGCCACCAGTCGCTCGCTGCGCGGCATCGGCTATCGTCCCGACAATTGCGTTGTAACCGACGATCCGATTGCTTTCGCGGCGGCGCTGCAGGCGGCAGCGGCCAATGTCCGGGACGTCGATGGCAGCGCCTTCCACCGCCGCCAGTTGAAGGCGCTCGACGCCGCGATCGGCCTTGGTCTGGAGAAGCTCGGCGCCGTCAGGCAGGAGGCCGCCGCATGAACATGCACAGCGCGCGCGCCGCCTTCGGCTTCGATACGCTGAAGACCATTTTGGGCATTCCGGTGCTGGCCATAGGCTGGGACGAGGCCATCGCTCTGCTCACAAGGCTGATCGACGAGCGTCGCTTCACCAAGGTGAGCTTCCTCAACGCCCACAACGCCAACCTTGCCTGCACCGACCCGGTGTTTGCCGAGGCGCTGGAAAACTTCCTCATCCTCCCCGACGGCGTCGGCGTCGACATGGCGGCAAAGCTGCTTTACGGCGCGCCTTTCCCCAGCAATCTCAACGGCACCGATTTCATTCCGGCCTTCCTGCAGGCCTCGTCGCACCCGCTGACTGTGGCGCTGCTCGGCACGACGCGCGCCAATGCCGAAGCCGCATCCGCGAAGCTCTCGACGCTCGCCATGCAGCACAAATTCGTCGTCGTCCATGACGGCTTCTTCTCCGCCGCCGAGGAGCCGGCGATCCTCGATCGCATCGCCAGGCTGCGGCCGGATGTGCTGCTCGTCGCCATGGGCGTGCCGCGCCAGGAATTGTGGATCGAGCGGCACATCGACAGCCGCCATTGCACGCTGCCGGTGGCCGTCGGCGCGCTGCTCGATTTCATGAGCGGCTCTGTGCCGCGCGCGCCGCTATGGCTGCGCCAGCTGCGGCTCGAATGGCTGTTCCGCCTGTGGATCGAACCCGGCCGCCTGTGGCGCCGCTATATCGTCGGCAATCCGCTCTTCCTGTGGCGCGTCGTCAAGCAGAAGCTGTCGCTCGGCCCGCGACGGCTGGAGGCGCGCCGGTGAACAGCCGCTTCGTGCCGGATACCGCCACCGCTATAGAACCTCTGCCTCGCGCTCCCGCCGCCGCGATCGTCACGGCGAGCTACGCCCGCGATTTCGAGCGCTGCCGGTTGTTGTGCGAAACCATCGACCGCCACGTCACCGGCATGGCGCATCATTACATCCTTACCGAGCACCGCGACGTCGCGCTGTTTCGCCAGCTGGAGGGCAGCCGCCGCAGCGTTGTCGATGAGCGGGACCTGTTGCCGCGCTGGCTGCATGTCTTCGACGATCCGCTGAGCGGTTTTCGCCGCCGCGTCTGGCTGAGCCTCAAAACGCAGCCGCTGCGCGGCTGGCATGTGCAGCAACTGCGGCGCATTGCCATTGCCGGCCATGCGAAGGAAGACGTGCTGGTCTTCTGCGATTCCGATGTCGTCTTCCTGAAACCGTTCGACACCGGCGCCTTCTGGCGCGACGGCAAGGTGCGGCTGTTCCGGCGCGACGGCGTGCTGTCGAACGATGGTCATGACGAGCATCGCATCTGGTCGCGCAACGCGGGGCGCGCGATCGGCATCGACCCCGCCAATCCATCGAGCCACGACTATATCTCGACGCTGATCGCCTGGCGCCGCGAGACGGTCAACGCGATGTGCGAGCGCATCGAGAAGGTGCATGGCCGCGACTGGGTCGGCGTCGTCGGCTCGGCGCGCCGGTTCTCCGAATGCATGATCTATGGTCGCTACGTCGACGACGTGCTTGGAGGCGCAGGCCATTTCCGCGGTTCGGAGGCGTTCTGCCGCGTCCACTGGAATGGCGAACCGCTGTCGGATGACGAGTTCCGCCGCTTCGTCGGCACCATGGCTCCGGAACAGGTGGCGATCGGCATGCAGTCCTTCATCGGCACCGATATCGGCCGCATCCGCCGCCTGATCGGCCTTGATTAGCCTGCGCGGGATTCAGGTCAGGCCGAGTCGAAAACAGTGGCTTCCGGGAACCGGAGCGGAGCGTACTAAAGTACGTGAGCACCGGAAGCGCAGGGAGCCGCTGTTTGCAGGCCGGCCTCACTTGAATCAGATCGCCTTCGCCGGGCGGCGCATGGCCGAATAGGTAAGCAGCATCGAGGCGAGATAAAGCAGCAAAAAGACGATGTTGAGCGACAACACCAGGTTGGGCGTGTCGGGGATCGTCGTCAGCACATAGGTCAAGAGCACCGCCTTCAATCCCGCGAGCAGGCCGAGATTGATCGCCCGCACCGCCGTCTGGCCGCGCGCGAAGAGTAGCTCGGCCTGGTATTCGACGAGGTTGCGCAGGCCGGGAACGCAGACCGCCAGCGCCACCAGCGGCGCTGCCTCGGCGACATTCCTGCCGAGCGCATTCGGGAAGAAATGCAGCACGATGCCGAGCGATGCCAGCGCCAGCGTCGAGACCAGGAACACGCCGCCTTCTATGCCGCTCTTGACCGCCAGCCGCGACAGCAGCTCCGGCGCACGCATCATGCGCTGCACCAGCATCATCGAGAAGGTGCGGATCGGGATCGCGGTGAGATCGACCAGCCGCATGATGATGGCATAGATGCCGGCCAGATGCGGTCCGCCGATCGACAGCACCAGCAGTTTGTCGAACTCCATCTGAAGATAGAACAGCACTTCGGAGCCGGCGACATAGAAGGAATCGGCAAGCCGCCGGAAATAGAGCTCGGCGCGCAGCCTCAGCCGCTGGCGCGGATAGAAGAAGACGAAGGCGACGACGAGCGAGGCAGCATTGGCGCCGATATAGAACAGCGACCAGACGCCGATCGTGTGCCGCGCGCCAAGCATGAACAGGATCGCGCCGACTGCCCTGAGCGCCGTCGCCAGGATGGCGAGCACGGCCGCCCGCCCGAACTTGCCGAGCCCGTTGTTGACGATCAGCGCCACTTCCACCGGCCGCCACAGAAGCGCTTCGGCGAAGACGACAGCGGCGAAGGCCAATAACGGCACTGTGCCGGCGAAGAAGATCAGATAGACGCCGTAGGAGGCAGCGGCGAGGAACGGCAGCGACAAGACGCCGAGAAGCAGAAAACCGGCGGTGAAGGTGCCGATCAGGTTGGGGCGGATCGTGGCGGTGCGGTAGAGCGCCGAGATGAAGCCGAAGGCGAGGATGCGCGACAGCATGATGCCGGCGGCCGAGGCGGTTGCGAACATGCCGAATTCGGCGATCGAAAGCGTGTTGGCCAAAGCGATGAAATAGGCGAGCGAAAACACCAGCCGACCGCCGGCGCCGCTGATCACCGAGAAATAATCGAATACCAGTTTCCGGCGGGTGGCCACGAAGTGGCCGATCCGCGCGAAGCTCCGCCTTTGCGGCATGTCGCTGGCCTGGGTCATATCCGGGGCGATAGATAGGCTTAAAAAGTTTAACGCGGCGTTCTGGCGCCCGTCCGGCGGCGCCGAAATGCCGCGAACAACGCCAGAAACCGTGTGGTCCGGGTGCAAAATTAACCGTTTGTTTCCTATGCCCGTTTAGCCTGACTTAACGATTGGCCGATCCGCCGCGCGCAAGCCGCCAGAGAGTAAGTTCCAGGACAATGGTCGACAGGGATAACCGTGATGACTGGAGGCGCGAGCGTTCTCTGCTCGCGCTCGGCCAAGCCATGCGTGGCGATGACAACACGGTTTCAATCGGCGACCGGGCCAATTCCTCCTGGCGCGAGGACGCCGCCGCCCGCCACCGCGCCGCGCGTTCCGAGCGTGAAGGGAAGTGGAATCCGCAGCCCGGCGATACCGGCGGATTTGGCCCCGAGCAGGTGCAAGCGGAATCGGAGCCGGTCGAAACCGAGTATGACTGGCGCGGAAGAAATCGGTCCGCTTCATCCGGGTCCTTCTATGAATCCCCGTCGGAGAGTCATCAGCCACAGGCCGCTTCCGAACCTCATACGCGCCGGCCGCCGGCCGGCAGCGATACCGAGGAATGGAAGCCGCTGATCGACCCGATGCAGGTCATTCACGGTATCGCGCGATCCAAGGCGCTGATCCTGTCGACGACCATTCTTGGTGCCGCGCTCGGCGTCGCCATCGCGCTGTCGACACCAAAGAAATATGAAGCCACCACCGACGTCATCGTCGACCCGCGCGACCTCAAGCTCACCGATCGCGACCTGACGCAGAACGTGGTCGCCTCGGATGCGACGCTCGCCATCGTCGAGAACCAGGTCCGCATCCTGACCTCGGGAACCGTTCTCAAGAAGGTCGTCACCGACCTCAACCTCACCAACGACCCTGAATTCAACGGCCAGCGCGAGGGCGGCTTTGGCCTGATGTCGACGCTCCGCTCGCTCCTGTCGCGGCAGGATGCGGGCGCCGCCGATGAGGCGCGTAAGCGAGCGCTGGCCGTCGGCAATCTGTATGAAAGCCTCGACGTCGAGCGTGGCGGCAAGACCTTCGTGGTCTCGGTCAGCGCCACGACGCAGAACGCGGAGAAATCCGCCTTGATCGCCAACACCATGGTCAAGGCCTTCAGGCAGATCTCCAGCGAGATCCAGTCCAGCACGGCGGGCCGCGCCAATGACGAGCTCACCGCCAGGCTCGACGAATTGCGCAAGGGCGTCGAGACCGCCGAGCGCAACGTCGAGGATTTCAGGGCGACGCACGACCTTGTCGATGCGCAGGGCCACCTGATCAGCGACGACCAGATGCTCAAGCTCAACGAGCAGCTTTCCGTCGCCCGCGCCCGCACGCTCGAGCTCAACGCCCGCGCCGCGTCGGCGCGCTCGTTGAATGTCAATTCGGTCCTGAGCGGCACTTTGCCGGAAGAGATCAACTCCAACACGATGAGCGAGCTGCGCTCGCAATACGCGGCGCTGAAGCAGGAAGCCGACCGCGCCGAGGTCAAGCTCGGACCGCGGCATCCGGAAATCGGGGCGCTCAACGCCCAGCTCGCCGGCGCGCGTGAGCGCATCGGCGCCGAGCTGCAGCGCATCGCGTCCTCGCTGCAGGTCGACCTGAAGCGCTCCGTCCAGCTCGAGCAGGACCTTTCCTCGCGCCTGGCGCAGGCCAAGGTGCAGAGCGGCGACGTCAACAACAATCTGGTCTCGCTGCGCGAGCTGGAGCGCGAGGCCGCCGCCAAGCGTTCGGTCTACGAGCAGTTCCTGCTGCGCGCCAAGGAAACCGGCGAGCAGAAGGACATCAACACCGCCAACATCAGCGTCATTTCGGATGCCTATGCGCCACTGCAGGCCAAAGGGCCGTCGCGCGCGGTGATGGCCTTGGCAGGCCTGTTCGCCGGCCTGTTCGCCGGCATCGGCCTCGGCGGGCTGCGCGGCGTCTATGCGAGCCTGCGCGAGACGGCCGACAACCGCGCGCGGCGCAGGGTCGATGAGCGCGGTCCCAGGGTGGAGAGCAATTCCAACGGGGCCGCTCCGCCGCCGGCGCCGCCGCCGCTCGTGACGCCGCCGCCGGCTCCACCTGTCGCTCCGCCTCCGGTTCGGTCATTCACGCCGCCGCCAGCTCCGTCATTCGCGCCGCCCCCAGCGGCGGCATCTTACACATCGCCCCCAGCCGCTTCGTTTACGCCGCCACCTGCCTCACCCCTGGCCCCTCCGCCGGTGTCGGCCGCGGCGCCGGCTCCGGCGCAATCCGTCATGCCGCCACCGACGCCCGACAACGACGCCGGCCGTCCGGGGCTGTTCGGCTCGCTGGCCTCGGCGGTTCGTTATTTCGTGCGACGCGAGCCGGCTGAAACGGTTGATCTGGACTCTGTCCCGCCCGAAAGCGCCTGGCGCGCGCCTGACCGTGAAGAGCGCCATGCCGGGGCTGAGACACAGGCGCGGGAGAATTTCCGGCCGCCTTACGAGCAAGGCTATTCCTATTCGTATCGGCCGGACCATGGCCGGACCGATCCGTACGAGGATCATCGTTCGGCATCGCCCGCCTCTTACGACCCGCAGTCTCCTGCCAGCGGCCAGATTCCACGGCCACCTGCCGACCAGCAAGGCGAGATCGACGAGATCCGCGCCAGCCTGCGCGAATTCCGCGAGGCGGTGCGCGAGCTGACCGAAAGCCGGGCGCGCCGCTATTTCTAAGGCGCCCGCATTTCCAGATCGCCGTATTTCTAAGCCGCTTGCGGTTCGATAAAAGCAGCCGGTTTCGGGTTTACGGCATCCGACGACGCTTTGACGGGATTGCCTTGTCGAATTTTCGTGAAAATGCCGCGCTGCATTTCGGCCGACTTCGCCCTGCGTCGGCGGATCGGGATGCGGGAGTGAGGCATGGGGCATGCATCGATGCGGCCTCAAAACGGAGAGTTCGTGATGACCGAAGTGATCGACGGAAAGCGTGTCGCCGAGGATGTGGTTTCGAAGGTCAAGGCGCTGACGTCGGAGCTTTCGGCCAAAGGCGCCACCAAGCCCGGCCTTGCGGTGGTGATCGTCGGCGAGGATCCGGCAAGCCAGGTCTATGTCGCCTCGAAATCGCGCACCGCTAAGGAATGCGGCTTCCATTCGCTCCAGCATACGCTGCCGGCCGACACCACCGAGGAACAATTGCTGAAGATCATCGGCGACTTGAATGCCGATAGCTCGATCCACGGCATCCTCGTGCAACTGCCGCTCCCCGGCCACATCGACGCCGGCAAGGTGATCCAGACAATCGCGCCGGAAAAGGATGTCGACGGCTTCCACTTCATCAATGTCGGCAAGCTCGGCACCGGCGAGCTCGATACCGCATTCGTGCCCTGCACGCCGGCGGGCTCCATGCTTTTGATCGAGCGCGTGCGCGGCAAGAACCTGTCAGGCCTCAGCGCCGTCGTCGTCGGCCGCTCGAACATCGTCGGCAAGCCGATGGCCAATCTGCTGCTCGCCGCCAACTGCACTGTCACCATTGCGCACAGCCGCACCAGGGATCTGCCGGCGCTTGCCCGCACCGCCGACATCCTGGTTGCCGCCGTCGGTCGCCCGGAAATGGTGAAGGGTGACTGGGTAAAGCCCGGCGCGACCGTCATCGACGTTGGCATCAACCGTATCCCGGCGCCCGAGAAAGGCGAAGGCAAGAGCCGCCTGGTCGGCGACGTCGCCTATGCCGAGGCGGCCAAGGCGGCGGGCGCCATCACGCCGGTGCCGGGCGGCGTCGGGCCGATGACCATTGCCATGCTGATGGCGAACACTGTAGCTTCCGCCTACCTCGCGGCCGGACTGAAGCGGCCGTCCTTCTGATTTTGAGAAAGCCTTGCGTTGCCGAACCTGACTGTTCCCCAGCATTTTGCAGCCAAGTGGAACCACTTGGCGTTGCACAAATGCGGCTGAAATAAAGGGACAGAGCAGGATGCCCCACTCGACCCAGTCGCATCCCGCTCTCGAGCGGCCGATCACGAGCGATCCCGTTCAGGGCGGCCGTCAGTTCGGCTTCCTGCTGGTCGACAAATTCTCGATGTTCTCGCTGGCCGCTGCCATCGACTGCTTCCGTTCGGCGAACCGACTACTCGGCCACGATTTCTATGGCTGGACGACGATCTCGGCCGACGGCGACTCGGTCATGGCCTCGAACGGCTTGCCGTTGAAAATCGACTATTCGGTCGCCGACATGCCGCCAGTCGATATCCTGTTCGTCTCGGTCGGCCTCTCCATCGAATTTCCCGGCAAGAGCAAGGTGCTGGCGGCGCTGCGCAGCTGGGGCCGGCGCGGCAATGCGCTCGGCGCCCTGTCGGTCGGCTCTTATCTCCTGGCCGAAGCCGGGCAGCTCGACGGCTATCGCTGCACCATCCATTGGGAGAACCGCGCCGGCTTCATGGAGCGTTTTCCCGACATCAACTGCACCGGCAATGTCTTCGAGATCGACCGCAAGCGTTACACCTGCGCCGGCGGCACCACCTCGATCGACCTGATGCTGGAGATCGTGCGCGGCGATTTCGGCTCCAACCTTGCCAACGGCGTCGCCAACCAGTTCCAGCACGAGCGCATCCGCTCGGCAGGCGACCGCCAGCGCGTCGGACCGGAGCGGGACCTCACCGGCAAGTCGGAAAAGCTCAGGCGCATCGTCGAATTGATGGCTGACCATCTCGACGAGCCGCTGTCGGCGGTGCAACTCGCCAAATCGGCCGGCCTTTCGGTGCGCCAGGTCGAGCGCCTGTTCCTGCGTCATTTGAGCGTGACGCCCGGCCGCTACTATATGCGGCTGAGGCTCGAACGCGCGCGCGAATTGCTGCGCCAGACCAACATGCCGATCCTCGACGTGGCGATCGCCACCGGCTTCACTTCGCATTCCTATTTCGCCCAGAGCTACCGGCTGCAGTTCGGTCGCCCGCCCTCGGAAGAGCGGCGCACCACCTACTAGAGCGACGTCCTTCATCCTCGGGCGGGCTTGTCTCCGGGCGCCGCGTCAAATAGCTTTCGCAGCGCGGACGAGGGTTGCTCTCAGGAGATTTTCATGGCGGGACTGATGCGGAGCGCCGCTGCGGCGATCCTGCTTTTTTCGATGACCAGCTTCGGCTTTGCCGCCAACAAGGTCATCATCATCCTCGATGCATCGGGCTCGATGTGGGCCCAGATCGACGGCAAGCCGAAGCTGGAGATCGCGCGTGAATCGCTGCGCACGGTGCTGCAGTCGGTTCCGGCCGACGACGAGATCGGCTTCATGGCCTATGGCCATCGCACCAAGGGCAGCTGCGACGACATCGAGTTGATCGTGCCGCCGCAAGCCGGCTCCGCCAGCGCTATTTCGGCGGCGGCCGACAGCATGAAATTCCTGGGCAAGACGCCACTCACGGCCGCGGTGAAGCAGGCCGCCGAGGCGCTGAAGTACACCGAGGATAAGGCAACCGTGGTGCTGATCACCGACGGGCTTGAGACCTGCGGCGGCGATCCCTGCGCGCTCGGCAAGGAGCTGAAGCAAAGCGGCGTCGATTTCACCGCCGATGTCGTCGGCTTCGGGCTGACCGCCGACGAGGGCAAACAGATCGCCTGCCTCGCCGAAAACACCGGCGGCAAATACATCCAGGCCTCCGATGAGAAGGCGCTGCAGGAAGCGCTGGTCGAGACCGTTGCGGCTCCCGCGCCGGCTCCCGAACCGGCGCCGGCTCCCGCGCCCGAGCCGGCCAAGCCTGAATTCAATTTCACGCCGAGCGTGGTCATGGCCGAGGGCGGCGATCCGATCACCGATGGCAATGCCTGGGAGATTTACAAAGCCGCGGCCGACGGCACGCGCGGCGACCAAGTCACGACCGAGTATGGCGTGCTCAAGACCAATCTCGAGCCGGGCGACTACATCGTCGTCGGCCGCGACGACGAGGCAAGGAACGAGCAGAAGATCAAGATAGAGGCTGGCAAGACCTACAGCCCGCTGTTCACGCTGAACGCCGGCACTTTGGTCATCCACCCACATGCTAGCCAGGGCTCGGAGATCAGCGGCGAAGCGCGTGTCGACTTCGCCTATCCGGGCGGCAGTACCACGCACTACGGCGATACCAAGGCCACGGTACCCGCCGGCGAGCAGAAGGTGACGGTGCAGATCGGCGCCGGCACAGTAACCGAGACCGTCCAGCTTGGCGCCGGGCAGACCGTCGAGAAGGACATCGTCGTCGGCGTCGGCCATGCCGTGCTCAACGCCTACTATACCGCCGGCGGCGACAAGGCCGACAATTCCGGCATCGGCTTCGAGATCGTCAAGGCGAAGAAGAAGATCGACGGCTCGCGTGAAAGCGTGGAGCACTCCTACGGTCCGGACAGCAAGTTCTGGCTGCCGCCGGACGATTATGTCGCGCTCACCACGCTCGATCTTGCCGTCGTCGAACAGCCCTTCAGCATCAAGGCCGGCGACAATCAGGACGTGAAGGTGGCTCTCGGCGCCGGCGTGCTGGCGATGTCGGCGCCCGGCGCCTATTCGATCGAGGTGCTCTCGTCAAAGAAGGATATCGGGGGCAAGCGCAAGTCGCTCGGCCTGACCTATGGTGATAGCTGGCAACAGACGATCCCGGCCGGCGACTATGTTGTCGTGCGCCACATGTCCGCTGAAGGCCAGGAGAAGGAAACGCCAGTGACGATCAAAGCCGGCGAGCGGACCGAGATCATCGTTCAGTAGGCCTTACAGTTAGCGAACGAAAAAGGGCGGCTCCGAGCCGCCCTTTTTCGTAAGGCACATTGGGAAGACGTCAGGCGTTGCCAAACGCGGCGGCTCCATGATCGGCCCGCCCGACCAACTGCCGGAAGCCTGCGAACAGCTCGCGGCCGAAGCCGAACTCGTTGCCGATGAGGTCGGCCTCCGCCGTGCGGCGCAGCGCGAACTCGGTTCCCGGCACCAGCACCTCCAGCGTGCCGGCGTCGGCGTCGAGCCGTATGACGTCGCCGTCATGGATCCTGGCGATCGGCCCGTCCTCCACCGCTTCTGGCGTCACATGGATCGCCGCCGGCACCTTGCCGGAAGCGCCCGACATGCGCCCGTCGGTCACCAGCGCCACGCGCTGGCCGCGATCCTGCAGGATGCCGAGCACGGTAGTCAGCTTGTGCAGTTCCGGCATGCCGTTGGCCTTCGGCCCCTGAAAGCGGATTACGGCGACGAAGTCGCCGGTAAGCTGGCCGGCCTTGAAAGCATCATTCAGGCCCTGCTGGCTGTCGAACACCTTGGCCGGCGCCTCGATGACGCGCCGTTCGGGCTTGACCGCAGAGGTCTTGATCACGGCATGGCCGAGATTGCCCGCAAGCACCTTCAGTCCGCCGGTCGGCTGGAACGCTTTCTTGACCGGCGCCAGCACCTTTTCGTCGCCGCTGTTGAGCGGCGCCGCTTCGCGTAGCACGCTGCCGTCCTCGCCAAGCGTCGCCTCGACCGCGTAGGGCCGCAGGCCTTCGCCCCACACCGTCTGCACATCCTCGTGTAACAGGCCTTCGTCGAGCAACTCGCGGATCAGGAAGCCGAGCCCGCCTGCCGCGTGGAAGTGGTTCACGTCGGCAAGCCCGTTTGGGTAGACGCGCGCGAGCAGCGGCACGGCCTCCGACAGGTCGGAAATGTCCTGCCAGGTGAGCGCAATGCCGGCGGCGGCGGCCATGGCGATCAGGTGGATCGTATGGTTGGTCGAGCCGCCGGTGGCGTGCAGGCCGACGACGCCGTTGACGATCGAGCGTTCGTCGATCATGCGCCCGACCGGCGTATAGGCATTGCCGAGCGCGGTGATCGCCAACGCCCGTTTGGCCGCTTCCCTTGTCAGCGCGTCGCGCAGCGGCGTGCCCGGATTGACGAAGGACGCGCCGGGCGTATGCAGGCCCATGATTTCCATCAGCATCTGGTTGGAATTGGCGGTGCCGTAGAAGGTGCAGGTGCCCGGCCCGTGATAAGACTTGGACTCCGCCTCAAGCAGTTCGGCGCGGCCGACCTTGCCTTCGGCATAGAGCTGGCGGATCCTGGCCTTCTCGTCGTTCGCGAGACCGGTCGTCATCGGCCCAGCCGGGATGAAGACAGCAGGCAGGTGCCCGAAGGTGAGTGCCGCGATCACCAGCCCGGGCACGATCTTGTCGCAGACGCCGAGGAAGACGGCCGCGTCGAACATGTTGTGCGACAGGCCGATCGCCGCCGCCATGGCGATCACGTCGCGCGAGAACAGCGAAAGCTCCATGCCGGGCTGGCCTTGGGTGACGCCGTCGCACATCGCCGGCACGCCGCCGGCGACCTGAGCGATGCCGCTCGCTTCGCGCGCGGCTTCCTTGATCAGCGCCGGGAACGTCTCGAAGGGCTGATGCGCCGACAGCATGTCATTGTAGGAGGTAATGATGCCGAGGTTCGGCACGCGGTCGCCGCCGAGCGCAATCTTTTCGGAGGGGCTGCACACGGCAAAGCCATGGGCAAGGTTGCCGCAGCCCAGCACCGCGCGGTTTGCGGTCCGGCTGGAAGCCTCCGCGATACGGCCGAGATAGGCTTCGCGGCCGGCTTTCGAACGGTGGCGGATGCGTTCCGTGATGGCTTCGATATCGCGTCTGGCTGTCATGGTCCGTCCTTTCGAGCCCGGCGACGTCCTCCCTCTGCCACCGGACTGTCCTCATCTGAAATCAGGGTGCCCAGAACACCTCTATCGGTCTCGGCGCCGCCTCGATCACTCTGCGGATTGGCTTTTTCGCGCCGGGACCAATCGCGCCGTTGAACGCGGCGCGCTTGTCCTCGCCTTCGATGTGGAGCGCGACAAAACCAGCGGCGATGATGCGCGCCATCGACAGCGTGAGTCGCGGCTCGCCGCCGCTCTGCGCATGCACCGGCAGCACGATCCGCTGCGAGGCCGAATCGAGCAATTCCTCGAGATTGCCGGCATCCGGGAAGAAGGATGCCGTATGGCCGTCGCCGCCCATGCCGAGGATCACCACGTCGAGCGGCCAGGGCAGCGATCTGAGCGCCTCGCTGTCCGTTGCCGCTGCATCCTCAATGCTTGCCGCCTCATGATAGAGCGGCACGAAGCGCGCCACGGCGGCCTTGTTCTGGAGCAGGTTCGCCGCCACCAGCCCGGCATTCGAGCGCGGCGAGGACGGCGGCACGAAACGCTCGTCGACCAGCGTCACGGTGACCTTGTCCCAGGCGATCGGCGTGGTCGACAGCGCCGCGAACAGCTTTGCCGGCGTGGTGCCGCCGGACACCGCGAGCAGCGCGGAGCCGCGTTCCGCGATGGCGCTGGTCAACCGGTCTCCGATCTCACCGGCAAGCGCCGTCGCCAGGTCCTGGCGGTCGGCAAAGCCGTTCCAGCCGTAGCGGACTTGGCTCAATTGCTCTCGTGCCATGTCCGTCCGTCACGTTCGATAAGAGCGATCGAGGCCGACGGCCCCCAGGTTCCGGCGGTATAGCCCTGAGCTTCCTGCCGGGCGCTTTCCCAGGCGTTCTGGATCGGGTCGATCCATTTCCAGGCAGCCTCGACTTCGTCGCGGCGCATGAACAGCGTCTGGTTGCCGCGCACCACATCCATGATCAGCCGCTCATAAGCGTCCGGCGCACGGCCTTGGAAGGACTGCGCGAAGCTCATGTCGAGCGAGATCTGCCGCAGCCGCATGCCGCCCGGCCCCGGATCCTTGATCATGATGAACTGCTTCACCCCCTCATCCGGCTGCAGGCGGATGACCAACTGGTTGGGGAAGATCGGCCCGGCGCTGTCGCCGAAGATGGAATAGGGGATCGGCTTGAACTCGATGACGATTTCCGAGACGCGGGTGGCGAGCCGCTTGCCGGTCCTCAGATAGAAGGGAACGCCGGCCCAGCGCCAGTTGCCGATCTCGGCCTTTACAGCGACGAAAGTCTCGGTGTTGCTGTCCTTGCCGAGCTCCTCGACGTAGCCCTTGACCGGCCCGCCGGCCGAAGCGCCGGCTCGATACTGGCCGCGCACAGTGTGCTTCGGCGCCTCGTTGCCGTTGATGCGCTTCAGTGCCCTTAGCACCTTCAGTTTCTCGTCGCGCACCGCGTCCGCGTCCATCGACGACGGCGTTTCCATGGCTACCAGGCAGAGCAGCTGCAGGATGTGGTTCTGCACCATATCGCGCAACGCGCCGGCCTTGTCGTAGTAGGTGACGCGATCCTCGAGACCAACGGTCTCGGCGACCGTGATCTGAACATGGTCGATCTGGGCGGAGTTCCACAATGGCTCGTAGAGCGCATTGGCAAAGCGCAGCGCCATCAGGTTCTGCACCGTTTCCTTGCCGAGATAGTGGTCGATGCGGAAGATCTGGCTTTCGTGGAAATCGTCACCGACGGCGTCATTGAGCGCCCGCGCCGAGGTGAGGTCGCGGCCGATCGGCTTTTCCAGCACAATGCGCGAGTTCGGCGTGATCAGCTTGTGCTCCTTGAGCTGGTGCGAAATGTCGCCGAACAGCGCCGGCGCCACCGCAAGGTAAAAGGCGCGGATGCGGTCGCTGTCGCCGATTGCCTTCTTCAACTTATCGAAGCCGGCGCCAGTCGTGGCGTCCGCCGACACGTAGGAGAGCCTTGCCAGGAAAATCTCCAACTCCTTCGGATCGATATCGGCAGGCTTCACATGGTCTGATATCGCCTTCTTGGCGAAGGTCTGGAATTCGGCATCGGTCATTTTGGCGCGCGAGGTGCCGATGATGCGCGTCGGCTCGGAGAACTGGTGGCCGCACTGGCGATAGTAGAGCGACGGCAGGAGTTTGCGTTCCGACAGGTCGCCGGTGCCGCCGAAGATGATGAAATCGAAAGGATCGACAGGGATGATCTGGCTGGTCATGGTCAGTCCGATTTGATGCCGTATATCGGCAGCATAGTTGCTATATTCTAATCGATTTAAATTTTCCAGTGCCATGGTGTCACAGGCAGGACCAATCGCTTGCTGTTGCATCCGTCCACCTGTTTGCCGACACTTGCGCCGCCGACAAGCCTGTCGATAAAGCCATGGCTTCCGGCAACGTTCGCGGCCGCACAATAGAACGCGAATGTGACGAAAGCTAAGGGAGATAGTTGCGGAAATCCAATGAGCGGGAAAACCATGCGTCTGGAAAACAAGGTAGCCATCATCACGGGCGCTGCGTCGGGCTTCGGGGAGGGCATGGCGAAGCGCTTCGCCGAAGAGGGCGCGCGCGTGGTCGTCGCCGACCTCAACGCCAAGGGCGCCGAGCGGGTGGCCGAAGAGATCGGTCCCAACGCGATGTGGACTCAGACCGATGTGTCCCTGCGCTCCGAATTCGACGAGATGATCTATGCCGCCAAGAGCGCCTTCGGCCGCATCGATATCATGGTCAACAATGCGGGTTTCACCCATCGCAACGGCGATATGCTCGGCGTCGACGAGGAAACCTTCGACCTGATCACCGCGGTCAACATGAAGGCGATCTATCACGCGGCGCTTGCCGTCGTGCCGATCATGGACCGGCAGGGTGGCGGCGTCATCCTGACCACGGCCTCGACGGCCGGACTTCGGCCGCGGCCGGGCCTGACTTGGTACAACGCCTCCAAGGGCTGGGCGATCACCGCCACCAAGTCGATGGCGGTCGAACTGGCGCCGAAGAACATCCGCGTCAACTGCCTCTGCCCGGTCGCCGGCGAGACCGGCATGCTGGAGAAGTTCATGGGCGCCGACACGCCTGAAATCCGCGAAAGATTCCGCGCCTCGATCCCGCTCGGCCGGTTCTCGACACCGCTCGACATCGCCAACGCGGCGCTGTGGCTGGCCTCGGATGAAGCCGCCTTCATCACCGGCGTGGCGCTGGAGGTCGACGGCGGCCGCTGCATCTGAGCTGCTTCAGGTGGCGCATGGCCGGTTTATGCGCGGTCAAGCCGAGTCCCATTTGACTTCATGGTCCGTCAAAACGATAACGGGTCGGGGTAGGGGAATTGGCGCGTGGTTAAGGTTAGGCTGCGTGAAATTCGCAATGATCTGGGCTGGCGATTGCGTCGCTATCGGGCAAACCGTGCGCGTGCCCAAAGCAAGGCGGTCTTCATCGGGATAACCGGCAGCTCCGGGAAATCGACGGCAACCAGCTTGCTTGGGCATATCCTGGCCGGTCACGGCACGGTCCATACGCAAGTTCTGGCCAACACGCTCAACGCACTGGTACGCACGCTCTACAAGCGCATGAAACGCGTGGGCGAATTCGACTACGTCGTCTTCGAAGCCGGCGCGTATGAGCCCGGTTCGATCCGAGGCATGGCGCAAATGCTGAAGCCGGACGTCGCGCTCGTGACGATGATCCGGCTGGAGCATGTCGGCAAGTTCAGGACGCTGGAAGCTGTTGCGCAAGAAAAACGGGCGCTAGTCGATGCGTTGGAGCCCGGCGGAATTGCAGTGCTCAATTGCGACGATCCGTACGTGCTTGCCATGGCGGCCGGCGCGAAATGCCGGATTGCGACCTTCGGCCAGTTCGGGAACGCGGATTACCGGGTCACCGATGTTTATGCCGCATATCCCGAACTGCTGCGATTGTCGCTGCATTGGCGCGGTGGCGTGCTGGATATCCGTGCCCCGTTTCCCGGCGAGCAATTCTGGCTGCCCGTCGCCGCGGCGGCCGCCGCGGCGCTGGAGCTTGGCGTCCCGGCGGAGAAGGTCGTGGCAAGGCTGGCGTCGTTCGAGCCGTTGCCGAACCGTTGCAAGGTGCAGAAGACCGACGGCGGTCCGCAATTCCTTGTCGATACGGCCAAGGCGCCCTGGCATTCGATCGACCTCGCCCTGGACATGATGGCCAAAGCGAGGGCTGCCCGCAAGTGCATCGTGCTCGGACAGATTTCCGACTATGTCGGGTCGACGAGAAAATACGGCACCGCTTATGGAATTGCGCGCGATATCGCGGAGGAGGTCATCTACACCGGCGACAATGCCCACCGCTCACGCGCCAGCCAGGCCGACCGCGACAGCGGCCGTTTCGTGGAGCTTCGCACCCCGAAGGAAGTCTCCGATCATATCAAGCAGACCGCCGTTCCCGGAGAACTGATCCTGCTGAAGAGCTCATCCAACCTTCATCTGGAGAGGATCGCGCTGGCCTGGACGCACGACGTCAGGTGCTGGATTCCGGCGTGCGGCAAGAAAGAGGACTGCCAGACTTGCGGCCTCTTCGACGTGCCGTTCCAGGAACACAAGTCCTTCGTCGCGGATCGCAGGCTCGAGCGCAGGAAAGATCGGCTCGGACGGCTGCTCGGCCGGTTAGGTTTCAGGCGCCGGTCTTGACGTAGCTTTTGTAGACCCAGCCGTGCTTGCCGTTATAGATGATCTCGCACCATTTCTTGCAATTCATCACCTGCACTGATGCCTTGGCCGGCACCGTGGTGATTGCGGCGGCGCCTTTCTTCGGGCTTGAGCGCATGGTCACAGCCCTCACGACGCGCCCGTTTGCGGCCGCGCTGGCCTTTTGAGCTTTCGGCTCAGGCTGCGCCGAGCTGTCCGTCGCTGCCGGCTGCGGATCTGAAACCTGCGGCTTGGCTTCGGGAATGGCGGCGGTTTGGGCGCTATCCATCTTGTCGCCCGGCTTCTTCGCTGCTGTCTCGCTGGCGGAACCGGCGACCTGCGACAGCGCGTTCGCGGCGTCGTTCTCGGCATCCGCCTCGGCAAAGGCCGTGTCGGTCGATTGCGCAGGGGCCGTGTCGGCGGCCTGCTTGGATGGAGCTGGCTGGTTCTCGGCCGGGGCAGGCGGCGTCTTGGCGTCGGAAGCCGTCCAGCGAGGGTTGTTTGATGCCAGGGCCGGAATGTTGGCTTCGCGGGCCGCCGTCGTGGGCGTTACCGCATCCCCCTTGCGCGCGGCCTGCGGCGCCGTCGCCACGGTGACCGCCGCTGCCGCCGGAGCGACTTTCGTGGTCTTCACCGGAATTGTCGGAACGATCTGCGCGGCATTTGCCGCAGCCACTTGCCGGTCACTGCCCGGAACGCACAGCCACAGCGCCACCGCGGCCACGCCGAGCAGCGCGGCGGTGCCGACCGCTGCAATGACCAGATGCGCGTTCGACTGCACCTTTTGCCAGAAGGACGGTCGTACGTTATAGCCGAACTGCATTGTAAAGCGCTGCCGTTCCGGCGCGCCGAAACTGAAGGGCTCGTTCACTCAAACCACCTCCAACAAGCGGGCCGACGTTCTATCGATCATTGCCGTAAGGATCGGCATCGGTCCCTAAATCACTGCGGGCAAGGCCCGCTAAGTCCCCGGATTTTCGCCCATGATTGCACCTTTTACTGCTGATTATGGCATGAGTGAGCCAAATTGCGAAATTCTGCGTGCCTGTTAAGGCTTCCACAACCCGCCGCGTGGAAGCCGCCGGCCTCGAATCGGCGGCTTCGGCTGGGCAGCCGGCTTCAAATCCTGTCACGCAGCGCGAACCAGTTGAGCGCAAGAAACAAGAGCGGCGCGCGGAACCGGCGGCCGCCGGGGAAGGCGGGGATTTTCAGATCCTCGATCAGTTTCAGCCGGTCGCGATTGCCGGCAACGGTCTCGGCATAGAGCTTGCCGAAGAAGTTCGACAGCAGGACGCCGTGGCCGGAATAGCCGCCTATCGAAATCACCTTCGGCATCACCTCGCGCACGAACGGCTTTCTCGGCACCGTGATGCCGACATAGCCGCCCCAGCCATGCGTGATCTCTACATCCTTCAGGTCCGGGTAGAGCTCGGCGATCTGCCTGCGGATGTGGATATGGATGTCCTTCGGGTCGTTGACGGCGTAGACCTCGCGGCCGCCGAACAGGAGCCGTCCGTCTTTCGACTTGCGGAAATAGCGCACCACGAAGCGGGAATCGTCGACCGACTCGCCGCCCGGCAGCACTTTGGAGGCCGCGCCGAGCGGCACGGTCGCGCCGATGAAGGAGCCGATGGGCATGATGTGCGCCGCGCTCACCGGCTCCAGATTGCCGCCATAGGCATTGACCCCGATCAAGCATTTGTCGGCCATGATCGTGCCTCTGGGCGTCGTGACCGTCACCTTGCCGCCATTGGAGACGATGCCGGTGGAGGGCGTCTGTTCGAAGAGATGCGCGCCGGCGGCCGCCGCCACTTTCGCCGTGCCGATCACCAGCTTCAGCGGGTGGATGTGCCCAGTGCCGGTGTCGCGGGTGCCGCCGAAATAGCGCGTCGAGCCCAGCCGTTCCGCCGTCTCCGTCGCGTCCATGAAGCTTATATGCGGGTAGCCGAAGCGGCTCGCCATGATCTCGGCGTGGCGCCTGTAGTCGTCGACGTAGCGCCGCTTGTGCGCGACCGAAAGCTGACCCGGCATATAGTCGATGTCGATGGAGTTGGCAGCAGCGAAGTCGAACAGATGCGCCTTGGCTTCTTCGGCCATGTCGAACAGCGCCTTGGCGCGGGAGAGGCCGTACTCGGCCTCCAATTCTTGCGCCCAGGCGCGCTGCCCGGTGCCGAGCTGGCCGCCATTGCGCCCCGACGCGCCGTCGCCGAAACGATAAGCCTCGATAAGGACGACATTCGCGCCTGTCTTCGCCAAGTGCGCGGCTGCCGACAAGCCAGTGAAGCCGCCGCCAATAATGACGACGTCGCATTGGCGATCACCACCTAGCGAAGGGTATTCGGGCCGAGGCCCGGCCGTATCCTCGTACCACGAGCGGCCCGGGGAAATGGGAGACTGGTAGGGCATGATCAGTAGCCCTATACGTTCAACAAGAGATACTCCCGCTCCCACGGGCTGATCACTTCCATGAAGGTCTCGAACTCGGCGCGCTTGATCGCGGTGTAGGTGGCGGCGAAGGATTTGCCGAGTATGGCGCCGAGCTCCTTGTCGTCCTCGAACAGGCCGACGGCCTCCAGAAGGCCGCGCGGCAGGTCGATTTCATCCGCATTGGCGGTCGTCAGGACCGGCGGTTCCGCCTTGATCTTCTTGTTTATGCCGACCAGCCCGCAGGCAAGCGAGGCCGCCAGCGCCAGGTAGGGGTTGGCGTCGGAGGAGGGGATACGATTCTCGACGCGTCGCGCCGCTGGATCCGAGCGCGGCACGCGGAAGGCGGTGGTACGGTTGTCATAGCCCCATTTGTTGTTGACCGGCGCCGACGCCTGCTGCGTCAGCCGGCGATAGGAATTGACGTAAGGCGCAAACATCACCAGTGCGTTCGGCACGTGCTTCTGCATGCCGCCGATAAAGTGGAAGAACGCGTCGGTCTCGGAGCCGTCCTCGGCCGAGAAGATGTTTTTGCCGGTCTTCTTGTCGATCACCGACTGGTGGATGTGCATGGCCGAGCCCGGCTGCCCCTGGATCGGCTTGGCCATGAAGGTTGCGTAGATTTCGTGCTTCAGTGCCGCCTCGCGGATGGTGCGCTTGAACATGAAGACCTGGTCGGCGAGCTCGATCGGATTGCCGTGGCGCAGATTGATCTCGAGCTGGCCGGCGCCTTCCTCATGGATCAGCGTGTCGATCTCCAGGCCCTGCCGTTCCGAGAAGTGGTAGATGTCGTCGATCAGTTCGTCGAATTCGTTGACGCCGGCGATCGAATAGCCGGCACCACCGCCGATCGGCCGGCCCGAACGCCCGACGGGCGGTGTGAGCGGATAGTCCGGATCGGGGTTCTTGCGCACCAGATAGAATTCGATCTCGGGCGCCACCACCGGCTTCAGCCCGCGCTCGTCATAGGCCGCGAGCACGCGCTTCAGCACGTTGCGCGGCGTGAACTCAACCGAGCGACCGTCCTGGTGAACGAGATCGCAGATCACCGCAGCCGTCGGGTCTTCTTCCCAGGGCACGACGGTCAGCGTCGAAAGATCGGGCAGAAGCTTCAGGTCGCCGTCATCCTCGGGATAGTGGAAGCCGTTGCCGTCCTCGGGATAGCCGCCGGAGATCGTCGTCATGAATACGGCCGAAGGCAGCGCCAGCGAGGTGTTGGAGGTGAATTTCTTCGACGGCATCATCTTGCCGCGGGCGACGCCCGCCTGGTCGGGCGTGATGCATTCGATGTCTTCGATGCCGCGCCATTCGAGCCAGGCGCTGGCTTCCTTCCAGTTCTTCACACCGCGTTGGTTCTTCAGGAAGGCAGGCGTGCGGGCGCGTCCCCCCCGGCTCGACGGACGGACTTCCTTTTTCTCAGGCGGCATCATTCACCAGATTGTGTTGCGGATTTCGGACTATAGCCGGGCGCCACGGCGGAAGGGAAGGGGAGGCAAGGCGCACCTCCGTCTTCAGGCTGGCGGCGGGCCGTAACAACGGCTAAACCGGCCGTCCATGAAGAACGGTGTCCGCATATGCCCGCCTCTCACCTGACGACGATAGGCTTCGATGCCGACGACACGCTGTGGCAGAACGAGCAGTTCTTCCGCATGACCGAACAGCGCTTTATCGCCATGCTTGCCGAGCACGGCGAGCCAAGCCTGATTTCCGCGAACCTGCTTGAAGCCGCAAAGCGCAATCTCGGCGTCTACGGCTTCGGCATAAAGAGCTTCACGCTGTCGATGATCGAGACCGCGATCGAGGTTACCGAAGGCCGTGTTCCGGCCTCGACCATCGCGGAAATCCTGGCTGCCGGGCGCGACATGCTCAGCCATCCGATCGAGCCGCTGCCGCATGCGCGTGAGACGGTCGAGAAGCTCGCCGGCAGCTATCGCCTGGTGCTGATCACCAAGGGTGACCTCATGGACCAGGAGCGTAAGCTGGCGCAATCGGGATTGGGTGAGCTTTTCGACGCCGTCGAGATCGTCAGCGACAAGAGCGCCGCTACCTACGCCCGCATCTTCAGCCGCCATGGCGACGGGCCGCAAAAGAGCGTGATGGTCGGCAACTCGCTGAAGTCGGATGTCGTCCCTGCCATCGATGCCGGCGGCTGGGGCATCTATGTCCCGCATGAATTGACCTGGGCGGCCGAGCATGCCGAGGCGCCGGTCGCGGCGGCGCGTTTCCGCCAGATCGCCGACTTGAGCGAATTGCCGGCGCTGATCGAACGCATCGCCACGGCGCGCTGACCGGGTTTTAGGGGCGCCTTAGCCGCGCCCGACCAGGCGATCCACCACCGGTTGCAGTCTCTCGGGCGTGATCGGCTTGGCGACTACCGCATCGACCAGGCTCGACAGGCCGAGGCTCTCCGGCGTGCCATTCCTGGTTGAAAGCAGGATCACCGCCGGCAGCGGCTTGCCGGAGGCGCGCCGCAGCGCGTCGATTGCTGACATCAGCCGGTCGCAATCCTTGTTGTCTGGGCCGCCGTCCAGGATGACGGCGCAGGGCAACTGGCCGGTGAGTGTCTTCTCGGCGGTTTCGGGCGTTTCCGAGATCGGTTTCAGCCCCGATTTCTCGACGATTTTCGATACCACGACCCGGTTGATCGACGATTTTCCGACAACGAGCACCTTGGAAAAATTCGCCGCGATCGTTCCGGTCCGGGCTGCAGGCTTCGGATGTTTTTCGGAGTGGTCGTCACGGTTGGCGGGACACATCGGCGGGCAGGCACTCTGGTTCAATGCAGGGTTGAAACCTGAGGCACAATTGGGTGAGATCGCGGCCGGTGTCAAGCTGAAACGATCGAGGTCGAAAATATAGCAAGAAATTCCGGAATTCAGCGCAAGTCGTACCTCCTGGCGACGAAGGCACTCGAAAAAATGCGATAGTCTCCCGAACGTATAGCGCGCGGAAGACTATCGCCGAGACTGTTGACGTTACGTCAAGTATGACTCTGCTGGGTAACGATCACCGGGATCAAAAGGTCTCCCCAGTTGCCGTCGCCGCCATGGTGCCTGGCCGAACGCACCAACTCCACCGAGACGCCGGCCTCGACTGCCTTCATGACCGACTGGTTTAGCCTGTGCAGATCGTTGGCGAGCATGCGGATCGTCGCCTGCTGGTCGACGCTCATCGCGCTCGATTGCTCTTCTGCCCTTTCCTTGACGCGGCTTATCGATGCCATCGCTCTTCTCCTCGATGTAGATGCCCTGCGGGCGTTTCCTCTGGTTGTTGTCCGTTACTCGGCCGCCGGCCTGAATTGGGCGTGCTCGGTCGATTCATGCATCGCGGTGGTCGACGACTGCCCGCCGGTGATCGCCATCGACACGGCGTCGAAATAGCCGGTACCGACCTCGCGCTGGTGCTTGGTCGCCGTATAGCCGTGGGCCTCGGCCGCGAACTCGGCCTCCTGGAGTTCCGAATAGGCGGCCATCTGGCGATCCTTGTAGCCGCGCGCCAGCTCGAACATGCCGAAGTTCAACTGGTGGAAGCCGGCGAGCGTGATGAACTGGAACTTGTAGCCCATCGCGCCGAGTTCCTTCTGGAACTTCGCGATCGTCGCGTCGTCGAGGTTCTTCTTCCAGTTGAAGGACGGCGAACAATTGTAGGCGAGCAGCTTGCCCGGATGGTGCCTATGCACGCCCTCGGCGAATTTCCTGGCTTGCGCCAGATCCGGCTTCGAGGTCTCGCACCAGATCAGGTCGGCATGCGGCGCGTAGGCCACGGCGCGCGCGATGCAAGGCTCGATGCCGTTCCGCACGTTGTAGAAGCCCTCGACCGTGCGGCCCGCGTCGTAGTCGACGAAGGGCCGGTCGCGCTCGTCGATATCGGAGGTCAACAGCTTCGCCGCCTCGGCATCCGTGCGCGCCACGACCAGCGTCGGCGTACCCATCACGTCGGCCGCAAGGCGCGCCGCGTTGAGGTTGCGGATATGCGCCGCCGTCGGAATCAGCACCTTGCCACCGAGATGGCCGCACTTCTTTTCCGACGCCAGCTGGTCCTCATAGTGGACGCCCGCGGCGCCGGCCTCGATGAAGGCCTTCATGATCTCGAAGGCATTGAGCGGGCCTCCGAAGCCGGCTTCTGCGTCAGCCACGATCGGCGCGAACCAGGTCTCGACCGACAGCACGTCGCCTTCGGACGTCTCGATCTGGTCAGCGCGCTGCAAGGTGCGATTGATGCGCTTGACGAGTTCCGGCGCTGCATTGGCCGGATAAAGCGACTGGTCCGGATACATCGCCGAGGCGGTGTTGGCATCCGCGGCGACCTGCCAGCCGGAGAGATAGATCGCCTTCAGCCCGGCCCGAACCTGCTGCATGGCCTGGTTGCCCGACATGGCGCCCAGCGCGTTGACGAAATCCTCCTCGTGGATGAGCTTCCACAGCCGGTTCGCGCCCATTTCGGCCAGCGTCTGGCGAATTTGCACGGAGCCCCGCAACCGCTTCACATCCTCCGGCGAATAGGGGCGCTCGATGCCGTCGAAACGGCCTTCCGGCGCGGAGGGGACGAGGTTGTAAAAATCGGTCATTGGTCACTCCGAGTCATTTGGCAACTGTGTCAAGCGCTGCGTCGCAAAGGCATATCTTGCGACGTCTGGGTATGACATCGTTTACATTGCAGCGCGAAAGGCACCTAGAAAAACCGGCAAATCCCGCGAAAAATAGAGGAAAAGCTGTGTTGCCATTGACAATCCACCTCTGTAAATTTGTCACGATAGTAAAAGCCGCGAATTGGGCACCGCACTCGACGTTCATGTAAATTATTGTCAAGGATGGCAGGGATGGCCGACCAGAAGATCTTCGCCGGGCCGCGGCTGCGCCGGCTGCGCAACGCCAGGAGCCTGACCCAGACGGCGATGGCCGAGGGGCTGGGCATCTCGCCTTCCTATCTCAACCTGATCGAGCGCAACCAGCGGCCGCTGACGGTGCAGCTCATTCTCAAGCTCGCCTCCGTCTACAAGGTCGATCCGCACGAACTGCAGGGTGAGACAAAAGGCTCGATAGCGGCATTGCGCGAGGCCTTCAGCGATCCGCTTCTTGCCGGCGAGCTGCCCGGCGATCAGGAACTGATCGATCTTGCCGAGACGGCGCCGAATGCCTCGGCGGCGATGGTGAAGCTCTTTCGCGCCTATCGCGAGCAGGCCGAGCGCCTGTCCGACCTCAACCAGCTTCTGGCCAAGGAGGGCAGGGCAACCGCGCTGTCCGGCGCGCGCCTGCCTGCAGACGAAGTCCACGAGGTGTTCGAGCGCCGGCCGAACCACTTCGCTTCTCTGGAGGAGGAGGCGGAGGCTTTCACATCGGTCCTCGAGCCCGGCGACGATCTGTCCGGCGCGCTGAAGGCCTGGCTGAGGCGTGAGCACGGCATCGTCGTCAGGGTGTTGCCGGTAGCCACCATGCCCAACTGGCGCCGCCGTTACGACCGCCATTCGCAGCGTCTGTTCCTGTCCGAGCGGCTGTCGCCTTTCGACCAGCTGCGCGAAGTCGCCATGGAGGCGAGCCTCATGCGCATGTCGGTGGCCATCGCCGGCGAGGTCCAGGCGCTGAAGCTCGGCACTGACGAGGCGCGCCGGCTCGCCCGCTTCGAGCTCGGCCGCTACGCCGCGCATGCGCTGATGATGCCCTATCAGGCTTTCCATGCCGCCGCCGTTCGCGCCCGCTACGACATCGACGTCTTGCGCTCCCGCTTCGGCGTCTCTTTCGAGCAGGCGGCCAACCGGCTGACCATGCTGCAGCGGCAGGGTGCGTCGGGCGTGCCGTTCTTCATGCTGGAACTCGATAATGCCGGCAACCGCTTCCGCAAGGCCGGCAGCCAGGGCTATCCGCAGAGCCGCTTCGGGGGCGGCTGCCCCAAGCTTCCGATCCATGCAGCCTTCTCGCAGCCAGGCCAGATCCTGGTCGAGGCGGTGGAAATGCCCGACGGCGCCGAGTTCCTTTGCATCGCCCGCACGCTGGAAGGCCCGCAGGGCGCTTTCTCCGAACGGCCGCGTCGCACCGCGCTCCTGCTCGGCTGCGACATCGGCTTCCGCGACGAGATCGTCTATGGCGGGGCGCTGCCGGTCGGAGCCGCCGGCAAATCCGGGCAAGGCTCCGCCACGCCGGTAGGCCCCGCCTGCAGGCTCTGCGAGCGGGTCGGCTGCCTTGCGCGCGCCGAGCCGCCGGTGACGCGCCCGCTCGGCCTCGACGAGATGGTGACGGGCCTCAGCGCCTTCGATTTCCAGGGATGACGGCGCCGGATGTGCCCCAAGCTTCGCCGGACGCTGGATCACGCCGGTTTTACGTCTTTGCGCTACGCGATTGAGACGCAGTTCTTTGTCGTCCCTGGTGCATCGTGTCGAACGCAACTCGCTGACAGTCATCCGCCATGACCGGTACCGCCTCGTCGCCCGTCGCCCCGTCCTCGACCGCCTTGCCAGCCGTCTCGCCGCGCGACGAGCGGATCGGCATGCTCCTGGTCTTCCTTTCGGCGCTGACGTGGAGTTTCGGCGGCACCATCGCCCGTTTCATCCATATCGGCGACAGCTGGACCGTGGTGTTCTGGCGTTCGCTATGGGCCGTGGCCTTTCTGATCGCATTCATGCTTTGGCGCGACGGTTGGCGCGGCACCTTGAACCTGTTTCGGCACATGGGACTGCCCGGCCTTGGCGTCGCCTTCTGCTTCGCCACCGCCTCGACCAGCTTCGTGGTGGCGCTTGCCTACACGACGGTCGCCAACATCCTCCTGATGCAGGCCGGCGTGCCGCTCCTGGCGGCTCTCCTTGCCTGGCTCCTGTTTCGCGAACGGGCCGCCCTGGCCACCTGGATCGCGATTGCCGCCGTCATCACCGGCGTCGCCATCATGGTTTCCGAATCCCTGGGCGGCGCCGTCTCGCCGATCGGCGACGGCCTGGCGCTGCTGATCGCGGTGATGTTTTCGCTGGCGACCGTGATCACCCGGCGCTTTGCCCATGTGCGCATGGTGCCGGCCACCTGTCTCGGCGCGCTGCTTGCCGGTGCGTTCGCCGCTTCCCAGGCCTCGGCATTCGCGGTCTCGGGGCGCGACATGGGCTTCCTCTTCGCCTTCGGCGTCATCAATCTTGGCGTCGGCCTCGCCTTTTTCGCCATGGGCGCGCGGCTGGTGCCGGCGGCGATCGCGGCGCTGCTCGGCACCTTCGAGCCGATCCTTGGGCCGATCTGGGTCTGGCTGGTCCATTCCGAAGTGCCGTCGGTGCGCACCATCGTCGGCGGCACGGTCGTGGTCACGGCGCTGCTGATCCATATAGGCCTGGAGTTCAAGCGCCAGACGCGGCCGACTCGTCCCGGCGTCACCGGCCTGCCGTCGCCCAATTGACGACAGGCAGCCTTCCCCCATTGACAACCCAGTTGCCGGGCGGGCAGGCTGCAACTACGGCAACAACAAGACAGGCCTATCTTGCCAAGTGTCTCCGCCGGCCCGCTCAGGACCGGACTGCATCGTCATAGCTCTCACTACGCCACGGTGAATGCCGTTGACGCCGCCCGGGTGCCTCGCCGGGGAGGCCAAAATGTCTCGAACCCTGATGTTCACGCTTGTCGCTCT
Source organism: Mesorhizobium argentiipisi (SeqCode) (assembly GCF_037179585.1). NCBI lineage: Bacteria > Pseudomonadati > Pseudomonadota > Alphaproteobacteria > Hyphomicrobiales > Phyllobacteriaceae > Mesorhizobium > Mesorhizobium argentiipisi (SeqCode). The sequence goes on along the minus strand of NZ_JAPYKO010000027.1, from coordinate 36,634 downwards.
CCGGAAAGCTCAATACTCTCAAACCAAAGCCGCCCCGCCATATCGCGACGAACCGGCAAGGGAACACCCACCAAAGGAGAACACCATGATCCGCAAAGCGCTTTGGCTTTCGGCGACGTCGGCATTTCTGACGCTTTTCACAATAAGCGGCCACGCCTTAGACCGCGTCGTCAACGTCTACAACTGGTCGGACTATATCGACAGCTCGATCATCGACGATTTTACCAAGAAGACCGGCATCAAGGTCGTTTATGACACCTTCGACTCAAACGAGATTCTGGAGACGAAACTGCTTGCCGGCGGCAGTGGTTATGACGTCGTCGTGCCGAGCGCCAACTTCCTGGCGCGCCAAATCCAGGCAGGCGTGTTCCAGAAGCTCGATAAGTCGAAGCTGCCCAACATCTCCAACATGTGGGACGTCATTTCCGAGCGTACCGCCAAATACGATCCGGGCAATGAATATTCGGTCAACTACATGTGGGGCACGGTCGGCCTCGGCTATAACGTCAAGAAGGTGCAGGCCGCGCTCGGCACCGACAAGATCGACAGCTGGGACGTCTTTTTCAATCCCGACAAGCTGGCCAAGCTGAAGGATTGCGGCGTCTATGTGCTGGACTCTCCCACCGACGTCCTTCCAGCGGCGCTTAAATATCTCGGCCTCGATCCCAACAGCACCTCTCCCGATGACATCTCCAAGGCCGAGGAGGCGTTGCTGAAGGTGCGGCCCTATGTCCGCAAGTTCCATTCGTCCGAATACATCAACGCCTTGGCCAATGGCGACATCTGCCTGGCGATCGGCTGGTCGGGCGACGTCTTCCAGGCGCGCAACCGCGCCGTGGAAGCCAAGCAGGGCGTCGAGATCGGCTATTCGGTGCCCAAGGAAGGCGCCGAGATGTGGTTCGACCAGATGGCGATCCCCGCGGACGCGCCGCATGTCGCCGACGCGCTCGAATTCATCAACTATATGATGACGCCCGAAGTCATCGCCAAATCATCGAATTACGTGCTCTACGCCAACGGCAACAAAGCCTCGCAGCAATTCGTCGATAAGGCGATCCTGGAAGATCCTTCGGTCTATCCAGACGAAGAGACGATGAAAAAGCTGTATACCATTGCGCCATACGATCCCAAGACACAGCGCATCATCACGCGCACCTGGACCAAGATAGTCACTGGCCAGTGAGAATTGCGACGCGGCCCCGGCAGCCAACTGCCGGGGTCGCTTTCTTTTGGTGATTTTTTAAGAAAGTAACGGAGTGGGGATCATGAAATCGCTTGGCAGCATCCGCAGGGATTTCGCGCCATGGAACGACCCGAATGCCAAGCCATATATCCAGTTCGACAAGGTCACCAAGAAGTTCAGTGATTTCATCGCCGTCAACAATCTGTCGCTGACCATCTTCGAGCGTGAATTCTTCGCCCTGCTCGGCGCTTCGGGCTGCGGCAAGTCGACCCTGCTCAGGATGCTCGCCGGCTTCGAGGAGCCGTCCGCGGGCCGCATCCTGCTCGACGGGCAGGACCTGCGCGGCATTCCGCCCTACAAGCGGCCGGTCAACATGATGTTCCAGTCTTACGCGCTGTTCCCGCATATGACGGTGGAGAAGAACATCGCCTTCGGCCTGAAGCAGGAAGGCATGCCCGGACCCGATATCGAAAAACGCGTCGCCGAGATGCTGAGGCTCGTCAAGCTCGAGCAGTTCGCCAAGCGCAAGCCGCACCAGCTCTCGGGCGGCCAGCGCCAGCGCGTCGCGCTTGCCCGCTCGGTCGCCAAGCGGCCCAAGGTTCTGCTGCTCGACGAACCGCTCGGCGCTTTGGACAAGAAGCTGCGCGAGGAAACCCAGTTCGAACTGATGGACCTGCAGCAGGAACTCGGCCTTACCTTCGTCGTCGTCACCCACGACCAGGAGGAGGCCATGACCATGGCCGACCGCATCGCCATCATGGACAAGGGCGAGGTGATGCAGGTCGCGACACCTGCCGAGATTTACGAGGCGCCGACCTCGCGCTTCGTGGCGCATTTCGTCGGCAATGTGAACATGTTTGAAGGCAAGGTTGCCGAGCGCACGACAAGCACGACCCGCATCACCGGCGCGACCGGAGCGCAGATCGTCGTCGACAATGGCGGCGCCGCCGCTGCCGGCTCCGACATCATCTTCGCGATCCGGCCGGAGAAGATCAAGGTTTCCTCGAAAAAACCGGCCGATGCCGTCAACGCACTCGAAGGCGAGGTCTATGACGTCGCCTATCTCGGCGACATGACCGTCTATCATATCAAGCTCGACGACGGGCAGATCGTGCGGGCGAGCGCATTGAACGCCTCGCGGGTCACCGAGGATCCGCTCACCTGGAACGACCGCGCCTGGGTCTCCTTCCGGCCAGACGCCGGCGTCGTTTTGACGAGGTAGAAGCGGGTCATGACCAATATCGCCGCCACCACATCCTCGTCGACCGAAACCGCCGCAGCCCCGCCGACGACATTGGCGAAGGGCTTCGTCAACCGCCTCGTCATCATCATTCCCTATCTCTGGCTGCTGTTCTTCTTTCTCGTTCCCTTCATCATCGTCTTCAAGATTTCGCTGTCGCAGACGGCGATCTCGATGCCGCCCTATACGCCAGTGCTCGACTTCAAGGACGGCGTCGCCGGGTTCTTTGCCGGCTTCCGTGAGCTCAACTTCGACAACTACACCTGGCTCACCCAGGATGCGCTCTACTTCAACGCCTATGTGACGAGCCTGATCATCGCGGGAATCTCGACGATACTCACGCTGATCGTCGGCTATCCGATCGCCTATGGCATGGCCCGCGCGCCGGCCACGATCCGCCCGACCTTGCTGATGCTGGTGATCCTGCCTTTCTGGACCTCGTTCCTGATCCGCGTCTATGCCTGGATCGGCATCCTGAAGCCCGAGGGGCTGCTCAACCAGGTTCTGCTCGCCACCGGCCTGATCAGCCAGCCGCTGGTCATCCTCAACACCTACACCGCGATCTTCATCGGCATCGTCTATTCCTACCTGCCCTTCATGGTGCTGCCGCTCTATTCCTCGCTGGAGAAGATGGATTATTCGCTGATCGAGGCCGCGCAGGACCTCGGCTGCCCGCCGGCCGGCGCCTTCTGGAAGATCACCTTCCCGCTGTCGCTGCCCGGCGTCGTCGCCGGCTGCCTGCTGGTGTTCATCCCGGCCGTGGGCGAGTTCGTCATCCCCGACCTTCTCGGCGGCTCGCAGACGCTGATGATCGGCAAGACGCTTTGGAACGAGTTCTTCTCGAACCGCGATTGGCCGGTGTCGTCGGCAGTGGCCGTCATCCTGCTTCTGGTGCTGACCATTCCGATCATGTTCTTCCAGCAGGCGCAGGCGAAGGCACAGGAGCAGGGCAGATGAACTCGACCTGGAGCCGCTTCAACATCACCTCAATCGTGCTGGGCTTTGCCTTCCTCTATCTGCCGATCGTGCTTCTGATCGTCTTTTCCTTCAATGAATCCAAGCTCGTCACCGTTTGGGGCGGCTTCTCGACCAAATGGTACGTGTCGCTGTTCCACAACCAGGGCCTGATGGACGCGACCTGGGTGACGGCGCGCGTCGGCGTCATCTCGGCAACGGTCGCGACCGTGCTCGGCACGCTCGCCGCCATCACGCTGACCCGCTACACGCGTTTTAAGGGGCGGATGCTCTTCTCGGGCATGGTCTTTGCCCCGCTGGTCATGCCGGAAGTCATCACCGGCCTCTCGCTGCTCTTGCTCTTCGTCGCCGTCGGGCTCGACCGCGGCTTCGTCACAGTGACGCTCGCGCATATTACCTTCACCATGTGCTTCGTCGCCGTCGTCGTGCAGTCGCGGCTGGTCTCCTTCGACCGCTCGCTGGAGGAGGCGGCGATGGACCTCGGCGCGCCGCCGGTGAAGACATTCTTCCAGATCACCTTGCCGGTGATCCTGCCGGCGATCATCTCCGGCTGGATGCTGGCTTTCACGCTTTCGCTGGACGATCTGGTGATCGCGAGCTTTACCTCGGGCCCCGGCGCCACCACCCTGCCGATGAAGATCTACAGCCAGGTGCGTCTCGGCGTGACCCCGGAAATCAACGCCGCCTGCACCATCCTGATCGCGGTGGTGACGATCGGCGTTATCATAGCCTCGATCGCCAACAAGCGCCGCGAGATACAACGCCAACTCGACGAGCAGGCCGCGCAGCGGGGTTGAGCGACGGGGGCGGGCGCCCCCCGCATTTACTGGCCTGAAACGCCGGGAGCGATCGGCGAGATGAACGGTGCGCTCCAGTTGCCGCCGACGAAGAATAGCGATTGGTTCGGCGGAGGGGGAGCCGGACTGGCCGCCTGGCCGTTGGCCTGCTGAGGCTGCTGCGCCGGCTGTCCGCTGGGCACCACTCCGCCCGAGAGCGCCAGCCCGCGTCCGACATAGGAGGCAATGCCCGACAGCCAGATCTTGTATTTCTGGGCATTGATCTCGGCCTTGTCCAGGCGGGCCACGCCCTTGGAAATGCTCGCCTTGATCTCGGCCCCGTCGATCGGCAGCGAACCGTTGGCGACGTCGTCAAGCGCGAAGAAGCCGCCTTGCTGGTTGCGCTTGAGGAAGGCCGGCAGATCGAGCCCTTTGAGCATGCCCGGCCCGAACGTCGCCGAGAACGATCCGTCGGCATTCTCGAAGATGGAATTCCAGGCCTTGCCCGGCCCCTTGAGGATGACCGATACCGTGCCCGTTCCGGCCGGCACCAGCCGCGTCATTCCGGCTGCCGTGGCAAAGGCCCCCGTATCCACATCCGACGCCAGGAGCCGCATCTCGACCTGCGTCCCTTCCGGCTTGCGGTCGAAGCGCAGGCTGCTCTGGATGGTGCCGTTGAAAGCCGACGCGTCGGATATGTCGAACACGGCAAGGCCGTTCTTGACCTGCGCGGTGGCAGCGACGTCGGCAAGTTGGACTGTTCCCACCGTGGCATGGGCCGCCGACAGCCTGAGGTCGAGGTTGATGCGATCGGCGAAGCTGGTGTCGATGTCGCCGGGGCCGGCCTCGCCGGCGGGCGCGATAGGCGTGAAAGCCGACAGGAAAGATCTCAGATCCAGCGTATCGAAGGCGAGCGTGCCGGCAATCACCGGGCGCCCCTCGGCAAAGGAGAAATCCAGCGCTCCCATGCCCGGATTGTTGTTGAGCGTGACGGTGGTGTTCTCGAATTTCGCGCGCCCCGACGAGGCGTTCACCTTGCTGCTGACTGAGACGGCGCCGATCGCAGCACCCGGCGCGATGCCCGCCTGCGACCACTCCAGCACGCGCCGCAGCGACGGCGCGGCGAACTTCGCCTGGCCGTCCAGATAGGCATTCTCCGACATCGAGGCCGTTCCGTCGAAGGAGAATGCCGCGGGCGCCGCCTTGAAGGAGAGGGTGACGGGAGCTGCCCCTCCGGCAAACAGCACCAGCGGTTTCGCCGAGGAGAAATCGAGCTGCACGCTTTCGCCGCGCCAGATCCCGGTCGCGGTCAGTGATGCATCGCTGTTCATCGCTTCCCAATTAACCTGGCCGTTCAGGCTGCTCAGGATTTCGGCCTCCTTGCCGTCAACTGAAGTCACCACGCGGCCATCGCGGAATTCGACGGTGCCGAACGGATCGGACGGCAATTTGCCGAGATCCGGCTTCTGCGGGTTTGTGGTGAGGACACCGCGCGCGGTGTCGATCGAGCGCGTGATGCGCCCCCCGGTCGGAAGCGGCGGCAGATAGAAGCCGCTCGCCGTGCGCTGCACCCTGATCGTCGGGCGCACCAGCCTTGCGGTCGAGAAGGCGACGTTACCCTGCAAGGCCGCCATGGCGGAGAGATCGACTTCCACGCGGTCGGCCTCAACCACGGGCGGCGTTTCGGTCTCGGTCCACTGCGACAGCGTCACGTCGCTGAGGATCGCCCTGAATTTCGGCCACACCTCGATGCGCGGCGAGCCGTCGATCGTGACCCTGAAGCCGCTCCAGGCACTCAATTCCCAGGCGATGCGGTCGCGCACGATGCGGGTCGAGGCAATCAGCGGCAGCGCCGCGACCGCGAGCGCGATGACGAGCACGGCAACGCCGATCGCCCACACCCCGCGCCGGATCAGAGATGATCGCATTTCGCCCCGTATGCTTTCGTTGCCGACAAATCGCCCGACGGGTGTAACCGAGCGCCGACGCTTTTCAAGTCTTTATGGCCTTGCGATGGCATTTGCGCAGCGACAGCCATGGGTCGCTCGAACAAAATCTTGCTCTGCTGCGCTGCAATATGCATAAGCGGGCTGCACGATCCCGATCCGCAATCGCGCGCCGTTTCTGGGACGATGGCATAGGCGACGATGAGCTTAACTGGCTCGAACGCGACGCTTTGGGAGGAGCGATGATGGCAGCCGACACACCTTTGTGGACCCCGACGCAGGAGCGCATCGACGCAGCGCCTCTAACGGCGTTCATGAAGGCCGCGGAAGCGAAGGCTGCGCTTTCTTTCTCCGGCTATGCCGAACTCCATCGCTGGTCGATCGACAACCGCGAAGCCTTCTGGAGCCTGGTCTGGGATTTCTGCGGGCTTGTCGGCGACAAGGGCGAGCGGCACCTCGTCGACGGCGAGCGGATGCCCGGCGCCAGCTTCTTCCCCGACGCCAGGCTCAATTTCGCCGAGAATCTTTTGCAAAAGACCGGCGGCGGCCCGGCTATCGTCTTTCGCGGTGAGGATAAGGTCGAGCGCCGGCTCTCCTGGAACGAGCTCCATGCGCTGACCTCGCGGCTGCAGCAGCTCTTCCTGACGCTCGGCGTCAAGGCTGGCGACCGCATCGCCGCCATGATGCCGAATATGCCAGAAACCATTGCCGCGATGCTGGCGGCAAGCTCGATCGGCGCGGTCTGGTCGTCATGCTCTCCCGATTTCGGCGAGCAGGGCGTACTCGACCGCTTCGGCCAGATCGAGCCGGTCGTCTTCATCGCGCCCGACGGCTATTGGTACAATGGCAAGGCGATCGAGGTGGCCGACAAGATCCGCGCGGTCGCGGCAAAGCTTGGCACGCTGCGCAAGGTGCTGATTGTCGACTATCTCGGCACCTCTCAGGACGTCGCCGCCACCATCGACAGGGCGGCCGCGCTCGAAGATGCGCTCTCGCCCTTTGCCGCAAAGACCGTCAGCTTCGAGCGGCTGCCCTTCGCGCATCCGCTCTACATCCTGTTTTCCTCGGGCACGACCGGCATCCCGAAATGCATCGTTCATTCGGCAGGCGGCACGCTGATCCAGCACGTCAAGGAGCATCGGCTGCATGCCGGCCTGATCGAGGGCGATCGCCTGTTCTACTTCACCACCTGCGGCTGGATGATGTGGAACTGGCTGGTCTCGGGCCTAGCCTCCGGTGCGACGCTGCTGCTCTATGACGGCTCGCCTTTCTACCCCGACGGCAATGTGCTGTTCGATTTCGCCGATGCCGAGAAGATGACCTATTTCGGCACCTCGGCCAAATTCATCGATTCGGTGCGCAAGGCCGGCCTGAAGCCGATCGCGAGCCACGATCTGTCGAGCGTGCGCACCATCTCCTCCACCGGCTCGCCGCTGTCGCCGGAGGACTTCCGTTTCGTCTATGACGGCATCAAGAAGGACGTGCATCTGGCCTCGATCTCGGGTGGCACCGACATCGTCTCATGCTTCGTGCTCGGAGTACCCACCGAGCCGGTCTGGACCGGCGAGATCCAGGGGCCTGGCCTTGGCCTGGCGGTCGACGTCTGGGACGATGACGGCAAGTCTGTCCGGCAGGAGAAGGGCGAGCTTGTCTGCACCAAGGCCTTCCCGTCGATGCCGATCGGCTTCTGGAACGACCCGGAAGGCAAGAAATATCACGCGGCCTATTTCGAGCGTTTCGATAATGTCTGGTGCCATGGCGACTTCGCTGAATGGACAGAACATGGCGGCATGATCATCCACGGCCGCTCCGATGCCACGCTCAATCCGGGCGGGGTCCGGATCGGCACGGCCGAAATCTACAACCAGGTCGAGCAGATGCCGGAAATCCTCGAGGCGCTCTGCATCGGCCAGGATTTCGACAATGATGTCCGTGTCGTGCTGTTCGTGCGGCTGGCCGCCGGCGTTACCCTGGATGAGGATCTGGAAAAGCGCATCCGCGCCAGGATCCGCTCCGGCGCCAGCCCGCGTCACGTGCCGGCCAGGATTGTCGCTGTCGCTGACATCCCGCGCACCAAGTCGGGCAAGATCACCGAGCTCGCCGTGCGCGACGTGGTCCACGGCCGCACGGTCAAGAACAAGGAAGCGCTAGCCAATCCCGAGGCGCTGGAGCTGTTCCGAGACCTGCCGCAATTGGCAAGCTGACTGATGTAGTTAACGAAATCTATCCGGCGAATTTACCTAGATTTCACGGGTGGTACACATTCGTAAATTTTTTCGCGGCCCGGTAAGGAGTTGTTAAGGGGACGACCCCGATAGTCGCTTGTAACTTGAGGGAGAAATCCCGTTCCTCATCCCCTGAGGTTCAGCTCAAGCCCCCGTTGTGACAGCATCCCATTTCTCAAGGCGTCCTCTTGGACGCCTTTTTCTTTTGGCCGCCGCTGTCCCGTGCAATGTTATTCGGCGAGCACGCGCGTCGAGGGGAAGCCGACCTCGACCAGGGTTCCTTCGCCTGGCGTCGAGGTGATGGCGAAGCGGGCGCGGTTCGCCTCAACCATCGCCTTGGTGAGAGGCAGGCCGAGGCCGGTGCCGTCGCCGCGTCCGCGCTTCAACGCATTGATCTGCTTGAACGGCTTCAGCGCCTGCTCGATCTCGGCCTGGGTCATGCCGATGCCGGTGTCGCGCACGCGCATGACGACATCGCCGGAGGCTTCGTAAGCGGTCGAGACGATCACCTGGCCGCCGGCCTGGGTGTAGCGGATGGCGTTGGACAGGATGTTGAGGGCGATCTGGCGCACGCTTCTCAGATCCGCCACCACTTCCGGCAGCCGCGAGGCAAAGCTGGAGCGGATGATGACGCGTTCGCGATTGGCCTGCGGCTGCATCATCGCCACCGTCTCGGCCAGCGTATCGTTGAGCGACACCGCTTCGTAATCCATCTCCTGCTGGCCGGCCTCGATCTTGGAGATGTCCAGCAGGTCGTTGACGAGGTCGAGCACATGATTGCCCGAGCGGTTGATGTCGCGCAGATAGTCGCGATAGCGGTCGTTCGTGATCGGACCGAATTTCTCGTCCACCATCAGCTCGGAAAAGCCGATGATGGCGTTGAGTGGCGTGCGGATCTCGTGGCTGATGCGGGCCAGGAAATCCGTCTTCTGCGAGGAGGCGCGCTCGGCCACCGCGCGTGCTTGCGTCAGGTCTTCCTCGGCCCGCTTCCATTGCGTGATGTCGCGCACGACGGCGCAGAAGCCGCTGTCGTTGGGCAGCCTGCCGATGGTCATGAACAGCGGGATGAAACGCCCCTGCGCCTCGCGGCCGATGACTTCGCGGCCGTCATTCAAGACGCTCGCAACGCCCGGCTCCGAAAGGCCGGCGAGATAGTCGCGCGCCGCGCGCTGGCTTTCTATGGCAAACAGCGAGGCGAAGGGCTTGCCCGCGACCTCGTCGCTGTCGAAACCGAACAGCGCTTCCGCCGGCCGGCTGATTGAGCGGATGTTGCCGTCGCGGCCGATCAGCACGACGCCGTCCGTAGCGGTGTCGATGATGGTGCGCATCTCGGCGATGCGCGATTTCAGTTCCGGCACGTCCGGCTGCAGCGCCGGTTCGTCATTGGCGGCGGTGAAATGCGCCGCGTCGTCCTCGCCGGAGCGCCGCACCACCAGCATCAGCGCCTTGCCGCCGCGCCACGGCACCGAGCGCAGCAGCGCGTCGATCGGAAATTCCACGCCCTGGCGGGTCTTGAGCTTCAGCGAGTGGTCGCTTTCGTCCGTCGCGGTGTCCTCGGCATAGGGATCGGCAAAGAGCGCGCCCAGGCCCCCCGCGTCCGCTAGGTCGTCCAGCGCGTCGTAGCCGGTGAGTTCGAGGAAGGCGTCATTGGCATAATGCAACACGTCGCCCGAATGGATGAGCAGCGGCACCGGCAGCCTGGCGAGGATGGATGTATCGGGTGCCTTGGCTTCCTCTCCGGTCGAAAACGCGGACGGCACAAAACCCGACGGTTTGAGCGGCGGCACGTCGAGGCGCGGCCGCGCGGGCGCCGCTTCCGGCTGTTCTTCCGCGGCCGTGGCGGCATCCGCGTCGGAGCCTGCCCAATCCTCATTGTCCTGCGCATCGCGGAAATCGTCGGCGGTCATGCTGTCGTCGTCGGCCGTCGCCTCGGAGGCGGGCTGCCCGGTAGCGGTCGGCTGCTGCGGCTCCACGGCAGCCTGCCGGGCGTCCTCTGCCTGTTCGGGCTGGGAAACCGGCGCCCCTCCAATTTCCTCGGCAGAGTTTTCCTCATCGGCATAGTTGAGCAGCGAGCCGGAACCGGCCGAGGTCCCGGTCTGGCCGGCGGCGTTCGTCTCGGCGGCGTCATCGATGCCGTCGAGCCGCGCCAGGTCTTCCTGGTCTTCCGCCTCGGTCTGCGCCTCCGCGGTCTTCGCATCGGCCTTCGCGTCATCGGCTTCCAAGGCTTCCGGTGCGGATGCCGGGCTCGCTTGCCGCGCGGAATCGTCGTGCTTCGCCGCGTCGGGCGGAAGCGGCTGGTTTGCGTCGGCCCTCGCTTCGTTGGCCGCTTTCTTCACCGCCGCCGTGTCCTCGCCGGTGGCCGCCGCATCGGGTTGCTTGTCGGCCTCGTGGGCACTCGGCTCGGCAGGGGCAGAGCTGTCTTTGCGCAGCCGCTCGCCGATCTCGCGGAAGGCACTACGCTCGAGAACCGACAGGCTCCGCTGATTTGCCGGCGTGTCGCTTCCCGGCTGCTTGTCGCTGGCCGGATGGCGATGCTCGGCCAGCCTTATCACCTTGTCGGCGAAGCGCCGCTCCGGCTTCGGCACGATGCTCAGCGCCGGCACTTCGCCCTGGAACGGATCTTGGGGCTTCGGCTGTTCCGGCGGCGTCCGCTCCGCCGGCTGCTCGGCTGACGGTTCGGTCCCGCCGGAGGTGACCTCAGTCGGGGCGCCATTCGGCACCAGAGCCATCCCAAGCGCTTCGGGATCGACCACGGCGTCAGCACTGCGCGCGACGCCAAAACCGCGAAAACCTTCGAAGGCGCGGCTGCGGCCATAGACGGGCAGCGCCGCCAGATCGACGGGGATCTTCAGACCGGTTCCGGCCACTGGCCACAGCACCGAGCGGCCGGACCAGGTATCGCGCCGGTCGAGCAGGCCGGCGATCTCGCCCGAGGCGTCGAGACCGAAAGTGGCGGCGACATCCCTGAAGCGGCGGCCGATCACATCGGCGGCAGGTTGGCCGACGATGTCGGCGAATTCCGGCGACAGCGCGCTGAACCTGCCTTCGGCGTCGGTGCGCCAGACGAAGCGCAGCGGCGGCGCGGAGCGGTCGATGTCGCGCGGCGGGGCCGGCCGGGCTGATTTGGCGGGTTCGCCTCCGGCGGCTTCGGCGCCATCCTGTCCTTGGCCTTCGGCCGTGGCGGCGCCTTCCGATTCGTCCTTCGCCGGCGCTGCCGGTTGAGCATGCCCGGCGCCGTCGTCGCCGGCATTGAAATACCACTGGTCGTGCTGGCCGGCTCCGGCATCGGCGGGTTCCCGGCTGGAGTCGGTGGCGTCGGCCTGACGGCCAGGCTGAATGGGCCGCTGCTCGGCCAAGCTACGGCTTTCAGCGTCTGGCCGTGCGTCTGGGGGCGGCTCGGCCTTTTCACCGGCCGCCGCGGCCGGCGCAGGGCTGTCCGGGGCGGACTGGGACTCGGGCGCAACCTTTAGATCGCTGGTCTGATCGCCCTGGTCGGTGGCCGATCGATCTCCTTGCTCGCCATCCAAGTCGTCGAGCTGGTCCTCGTCGATCACCACCAGCAGATGGCGCGTGTCGGTGAGCCGCGCAAAACCGGCCGGGTAGGCGGTGTCGGCGCCAGGCACGAGACGCTTGACGACGCGGTCGCCGCTGCTTGCCACATCCGCAACCAGGGCCGCCAGCGTCCGCGGCTCGATGCCGAGCGCCGCGAAGCCGTCCGAGGCTGCTTCGACCTCGCCTTGCGCGTCGACGAAGGCGATGAAATGCCCGGCCTCGGTGAAACCGCCGATGGCGCGGCCGGCGATCTCGCCGGCGCTGCGCGAGCTGGTCTGCGCCGCCGGTACCGCGAGCAGGATTGCCTTCTCGCCGTCCGGCATCATTACGGCGCTGGCCAGGAAGCCGACGGCGCGGCTCACCATGCCGGTGGCCAGCCTCACCGTGATGGCGCGGTCGCTGCCGATATCCGGAAAACCGCTGGTCGCCATGATCTGCCGCCGGGCGACCAGCGGCAGCTGCGCCGACGTGCCGATGATCGCTTCGATATCCGGATAACCGAACACCGACGCCCCCGGACCATTCGCCCAGATCACCTGTTCGAGATCGGCCGAAAAAATGGCCAAGGCATCGCCCGCGGCAAAGCGCTGGCGCACCGCGTCGAGCACGGCGACGTCGAGGAAGGAGTAGTTTTCAGGCGGCATGCGCTGGCCGACCCTCCGGAGCGGGCATTTTCAGTTAACGCTTTGTTAATAAAAGCCCGTGGCCCGGAGGTCCACAAGCCTAGGCTTGCATTGGTCGAAATCTCTGGGCTCGTGGTTAACGGCCCTTACGGCTGACGTATGGGAAGATTTTTATGGTGCAGTGCAACAATGATGTTGCAACGCACAAAAAAACCTTTATATTGCCACCATACATGAACGAGACGGCTTTCTGTCAAAGCCGCTATCCCGAAAAGGTTGGAAAATGTCCAAGACCACTGCCAAGACCGCAGAGACCATCGAAAACATCGAATTCCCGAGCTTCGACGCTTCCAAGGCCACCGACCAGATCCGCGCCTTCGCCGAGAAGGGCGTCGAGCAGTCGAAGGAAGCCTACGCCAAGCTGAAGACCGGCGCAGAGGAGACCCAGAAGGTTCTGGAGTCGACCTACGAGACCGCCAAAACCGTTTCCGGCGACGTTTCGCTGAAGGCCATCGCCGCGCTGCGCGCCAATGCCGAGGCCAACTTCTCGCACCTCGAAGCCCTTGTCGGCGCCAAGACCCTTTCGGAAGTCGTCGAACTGCAGACCTCCTTCCTGCGCAAGCGCGTCGAAATGGCCGTCGAGCAGGCCAAGGAGTTCCAGACCGTTGCCACCAAGGCGGTCGAGGATGTCTCCAAGCCGGTCAAGACCGCCTTCGAGAAGGCGATAAAGGACGTCAAGGCTGCCTGATTTCGGCGCGCAACCTTGCGATGCATCAAAACGTCGCATTTCGTCAGACAAATAGTCGTGCGATAGGTTGAATAACCAGATACCCGGGGATGGAACCTCCTCCCTCCGTCTCCGGGGTGACCAGCCAGCACCTCCTCCCGCTGGCTCGTAACAGGAAAAGGCCGGCACCTCCTCCCGCCGGCCTTTTCTTTGCCTTGACGTAGGCGGATGAGGAAACCGTCCTTTACCTCATCAAGGCCCTTGAATTAGAATCCGATAGCCCGTATTTGACGCATCGCCGAACGACAGGGCGGATCACGGAGAAAAGACGCTTTCACCTCGATCCAGCTCAGGCACGCGTGCCGTTGTAGCTCAGTTGGTTAGAGCACCAGATTGTGGATCTGGGGGTCGCTGGTTCGAGCCCAGCCAACGGTACCATCGGATTTTTCCGTAAATATCTGATTTTATGACCCGGGGCTCGATCCTTGCGGCCTTTTGCTGTCTTGTGCAAGGAGGTCCGCGACCTCGACCGGCGTGGTGAGTTCGTTCGGCGCGCCCTCGGCACCACTGACCGAAGAAAGGCGCGTACCGCCCGAGATCTCAACGAGGCAGCCGACAATGCCTCACGATTTCGCCTTTCTCGCAACTAACATCCTGTTCATGCGTCCCAACTGCCTATGTGGGAACGAGAAAGAGGCGCGTGTTCCAATGTTGGGAACTGCGAAAATCTGAAACGCGTAGCCGGGCGCGTCATTTCGCGCAAATAGGTCGATCCGTGCTACGGCCCCGGGTCCTACGGGAGAGCGAGAGTGGACCGAGTTTTCCGTGACAGGTTGAGAGCCGTAGGAGAGGCCTCCGGTGCCCGTCGCGGAGAATCGCGATGTCTAGCCACAGCAATCGAGTACGCGCCGGCGCGGATCGGACGAAGGCCTTTTTCAACGGCGTCAAATTAGTGTGGGGAAAGATGGTAGCGGGAGAGCGCTACCGCCTTTCCCCCCCGCGCGGAGAGCGTACGATACTTTCTACATTGTCGGGCGTGATGGCCTGTCTCGGTGCTGCAAAGACCGGTAGAGAGAGTCTGACACGAAAGCTATCCACGATGCGAACGGCAGTTTTGCGCCCCCATCACGTTCGTTGGAGCGAAACTTTGCACCGCCTGGAAGCAGGCGTCGTCTGCTAAGATTCGGACCGCCGGGAAATTTTCAGGCCACGTCCCGCCGAATTGGCTTGCGATCGTCAGTCGCGAACACCGCGCTCGCCTCGCTGACGATTGAGACATGGTCCCTGGCGGCCTTGCCCGCAGCCACGCTGTCCCCGCGCATGATTGCGGTGACGATCAGGTCGTGTTCCTGCCAGGATTTGGCCAGCCGTCCGGGCAGCATGAACTGGGCGCGGCGGAAGGGTGCCAATCGGCTGCGGGTCATCACGGTGAGTTCGTGGATATGCGCGTTGTGAGCGCCACGATAAAGCCGGCTATGGAACTCGGTGTTGAAATATTCGTAGTCCTCCTCGGCACCCGCCTGCACCATCCGCGCCGAAGCCTGGTGCTCGATCTCGAGCCCGCGACGCTCGCTGCTGGTCATGCGCTCGGCCGAGAAGCGCGCGCAGATCGCTTCCAGCTCGGCCATGCTCTCGAACATCGAGGCGAGATGCTCCTGCGTCACGACGGCAACGATAGCGCCCCTGTTGGGTCGCCTCTCGACCAGGCCCATGGCGCTGAGCTGGCCGAGCGCCTCTCTGACAGGGGTGCGTGATACGTCGAAGCGAGCGGCGAGCGAGATCTCGTCCAGCTTTTCGCCGGGACGCAGGTAGCCGGTGACGATCCGGTCGCCGATCGCCCTGACCATCTGATCCACGGTCGTGCCCGACCTGATCAAGCTGCGCTTCCCCGGCAATTTTCCTCCGTCGCGTCTTCTCGTGGAGTCGACCGACTCGTTGGCCTTCGACTCGGATACGCCCTCTATGCCTTTATTTTAATCTGCCTGTCAAATTGGCTACTTTCAAGGCAAAAAGTGCATGCAATTGCTTCTGGCGTAGGCATAAGCCTCGATCTGATCATTGATTTCATTAGATAAATTTCAATTTGCAAATTGGCACAGTGATTGCATGCACTTTCTTCGACGGCATGTTAACCGACCCGAAAAAGGGTCCTAAAGGGGAGCATTCACTATGACCGACAGATTCATGCTTAACCGCCGCCAACTGCTCAAGACCTCCGCCGCCGGAGCCGCACTCGGCCTGGCCTCGGCATCCTTTCCCATCAGCCGCGCCTTCGCCGCCGCCGCCACTGTCGGCTTCATCTATGTCGGCCCGAAGGACGACTATGGCTACAACCAGGCGCATGCCGAGGGGGCGGCCGCGCTGAAGGGCATCGAAGGCATCTCCATCGTCGAGGAGGAGAACGTTCCCGAGACGGTCGACGTCCAGAAGACGATGGAATCGATGATCAATCTCGACGGCGCCTCGCTTATCTTCCCAACCTCCTTCGGCTATTTCGATCCGCACATGCTGGCCATGTGCGCGAAATTCCCCGACGTGCAGTTTCGCCATTGCGGCGGCATGTGGGACAAAGCCAAGCACCCGATGAATGCCGGCTCCTATTTCGGCTATATCGGCATGGGCCAGTACCTGAACGGCGTCGTTGCCGGCCACACCTCGAAGTCCAAGAAGCTCGGTTTCGTCGCCGCCAAGCCCATTCCGCAGGTGCTGCTCAACATCAATTCCTTCCTGCTCGGCGCGCGCTCGGTCGATCCGTCGATCACCTGCCAGGTCATCTTCACCGGCGAATGGTCGCTGGCGGTGAAGGAAGCGGAGGCCACCAACGCGCTGGTCGACCAAGGCGCCGACGTCATCACCTGCCATGTCGACAGCCCGAAAGTGGTGGTCGAGACGGCCGCGGGCCGCGGCGCCTTCGTCTGTGGCTACCACGCCAACCAGAGCCCGCTGGCGCCGGAAAAATACCTCACCGGCGCCGAGTGGAACTGGGCCAAGGTCTACAAGATGTTCGTCGACGACCTCATCGCCGGCACGCCGCTGCCCAATTTCACCCGCGGCGGACTGGCCGACGGCTTCGTCAAGATGAGCCCGCTCGGTCCCGCCGTCGGCGAGCCGGCCCGCAAACAATTCGACGCCACCCTGGCCGAAATGATGAAGGGCGGCTTCTCTGTCATCAAGGGCCCGCTGAAGAGCAACAAGGGCGCCGTCGTGGCGACGGAAGGTCAGGCCTTCATCGAGACAGCCATCGAGCTCGAAAGCATGGACTATCTCGTCGAGGGCGTGGTCGGCTCGACCGCCTGAAGCCGAGCTGAGACGGGTATGACGGACACGGTCAGCAGTGCGGAGGCGCCGGTCATGCTCGGCGCCAAGGGATATCCGGCGGCGCTGGAATGGATCGCGCGGCGGGCGGAGGCTTTCGTCATTCCGCTCACGGCAATTGTCGTCGGCATGGCGCTGTTCAGCCTGTTCATCGCCCTGGTCGGCAAGTCGCCGATCCTGCTCTACGAGACCATGTGGCGGGGCGGCTTCGGCTCGTGGTTCTCCATCCAGAATTCGCTGTCGCGGGCCGCACCGCTGCTGCTGGCGGCGCTGTGCGTGGCGCTGCCGGCGCGGCTCGGCCTCGTCGTCATCGGCGGCGAGGGCGCGATCGTGCTCGGTGGCGTCAGTGCCGCTGCCATAGGCGTGGCGCTGAGCGGCGCGCCTTCCTTCATCGTCATTCTTGCCATGGGCGTGGCGGGCCTGGCCGCCGGCGGCATCTGGATTGGTGCCGTCGGCGCGCTCCGCCACTACCGGGTCGTCAACGAGACCATTTCCAGCCTGCTGATGGCCTACATTGCCATCGCCCTGATGAACCAGTTGGTGGAAGGGCCGCTGCGCGACCCGGCCTCGCTCAACAAGCCCTCGACGCAGCCGCTCGCCGACATCTACCGCATCGGCAACATTCCGGGCATGGAGGTGCATTGGGGGCTTGCCGTCGGCGTCGTCGCCTGCGTGCTCTCCTGGGTGCTGATCGAAAAGACCCGCTGGGGCTTTGCCGCCCGCATTGCCGGCGGCAATGTCAGGGCAGCGCAGGTGCAGGGGCTGGCCGTCGGACCGCTCATCGTCGGCTTTACCGCGCTTGCGGGCGGCTTTGCCGGTCTTGCCGGCATGCTGGAAGTCGCAGCCGTGCAAGGCAGCGCCAATGGCTCGCTCGCCGCCGGCTATGGCTACACCGGCATCCTCGTCGCCTTCCTCGCCCGCCACAACCCACTGGCCATCATCCCGGTCGCCATCCTGCTTGGCGGCATCGACGCGTCCGGCGGGCTGATCCAGCGCCGCATGGACCTGCCCGACGCCACTGTGCTGGTGCTGCAAGGCATGCTGTTCATCGTCATCCTGCTCAGCGAAACCTTGTACGGCCGTTTCAAGGCCTTCAATCCCGATTTGTGGCAGAGGGCCTCGTGATGGATGCAACCGAGATCGGCCTCTGGGGCGTGCCGCTCGCCATCCTTGGCGGCGCCATCCGCGTGTCGACGCCCTTCATTTTCGTTTCGCTGGGCGAGGCCATCACCGAGCGCTCCGGCCGCATCAACCTAGGGCTAGAAGGCACGCTCGTCTTCGGCGCCATGACCGCATATGCAGTCGCGGTCATGACCAACTCGCCATGGCTCGGCCTGCTGGCCGCCGCGGCCGCCGGCCTTTGCTTCGGCCTGTTCCATGGCTGGATCTGCAAATTCCCGAAAGTCAACGACATCGCCATCGGCATCGCGCTGATGCTGTTCGGTTCGGGGCTCGCCTTCTTCTTCGGCAAGCCGTTCATCAAGCCGAAAGCGCCCAACCTTCCGGCCATTCCCTTCGGCGCCTGGTCCGACATTCCGCAGGTGCAGGCGGCACTCGACGTCAACGTCCTGTTCTTGATCGGGGCAGCACTTTCGCTGGTCCTGTGGTGGGCCTTCCGCAACACCCGCGCCGGCCTCATCGTGCGCGTCGTCGGCGACAGTTCCGACGCCGCGCGCGCCATGGGCCTCAACCCGAACACAGTGCGCCTCATCGCTACCGCCGTCGGCGGCGCGCTGGCCGGCATCGGCGGCGCCTATCTGTCGCTCTACTATCCCGGCAGCTGGACCGAGCGCATCTCGTCCGGTCAGGGGCTGATGGCGGTGGCGCTGGTCATCTTCGCGCGCTGGAATCCGCTCGGCTGCTTTGCCGCCGCGCTTCTGTTCGGCGGCGCCGGAGCGCTCGGACCGGCGCTGCAGTCGGTCGGCGTCACGCAAGGCTACTATTTGTTCTACGCCGCACCCTACATCCTCACCCTCATCATCATGATCGCCACCTCGTCGCCGACACGCTCGCTAGCGGGTGCGCCGGGCGAATTGTCGATCACCAAATAGCTGGAGTTTTTGCCATGAACGCCAGAGCCGAAATCACCCAGCGCTATATCGACGCCGACCCGTATCCATGGCCCTATAATGGCGAGCTTCGCCCCGACAATACGGCGTTGATCGTCATCGACATGCAGACCGATTTCTGCGGACCGGGCGGCTATGTCGATCATATGGGATACGACCTGTCTCTGGTGCGCGCGCCGATCGAGCCGATCAAGTCCGTGCTGTCGGCCATGCGCGCGAAAGGCTACACCATAATCCACACCCGAGAGGGCCACCGCCCCGACCTCGCCGACCTGCCCGCCAACAAGCGTTGGCGCTCGCGCCGCATCAATGCCGGCATTGGCGACCCCGGCCCCTGCGGGCGCATCCTGGTGCGCGGCGAGCCGGGCTGGGACATCATTCCCGACCTCTACCCGGTCGAGGGCGAGCCGATCATCGACAAGCCCGGCAAGGGCTCGTTCTGCGCCACCGACCTGGAGCTGATCCTCAACCAGCGCGGCATCGAAAACATTGTGCTGACCGGCATCACCACCGATGTCTGCGTGCACACCACCATGCGCGAGGCCAACGACCGCGGCTTCGAATGCGTGATGCTGGAGGATTGCTGCGGGGCGACCGACTACGGCAACCATCTCGCCGCGATCAAGATGATCAAGATGCAGGGCGGCGTCTTCGGCGCGGTGTCGAACTCGGCGTCCTTCGTCGCCCAGCTGCCGTGAGGAAACCAGGATGAGCGCGATCACCGGCAATAAGGCCGTCGGCGTCGAGACCATCGGCATGACCATGCGTTTCGGCGCCTTCACGGCGTTGGGCGACGTCTCCGTCAAGGTGCCGGCCGGATCGTTCCACGCGCTGCTTGGCGAAAACGGCGCCGGCAAGTCGACGCTGGTCAAATGCATGATGGGTTTTTATCACCCGACCGCCGGCGACATGCTCGTCGACGGCCGCGAGGTGGCGATCGCCAGCCCCAGGGACGCCTCGGCGCTCGGCCTCGGCATGGTCTACCAGCATTTCACGCTTGTCCCGTCGCTCACCGGTGCCGAGAATCTGGTCATTTCGCGTGAGAAGGTTCCCGGCGTGATCGACTGGCGCAAGGAGCGCGGCGAGCTTGCCGTGTTCATGGATCGAATGCCGTTCAAACTGCCGCTCGACGTCAAGGTGGCCGAGCTCGCTGCCGGCGAGAAGCAGAAGCTGGAAATCATCAAGCAGCTTTATCTCGGCCGCTCCTTCCTGGTGCTGGACGAGCCGACCTCCGTGCTCACCCCCGGCGAGGCGCAGGAAGTGCTTGGCCTGGTGCGCGCCATGACCAGGGCTGGCGATCTGACCGTGCTGATGATCTCGCACAAATTCCATGAGGTGACGGCATTCGCCGACGACGTCAGCGTGCTGCGCAAGGGCAGGCTGACCGGCACCGGCCGCGTCGTCGACCTCGACCGCAAAGCCATGGCGGCGATGATGATCGGCGACCAGCCGATCGCGGCGCTCGACGGCCGCGCCGAGCCCAGGCCGGACGCCGAGATCGTGCTCAAGGTCAAGGCCCTGAAGGCGCCGGACCGCACCGGGCTGAAGTCGATCCGGATCGAGGATCTCGGCGTGCGCTCCGGCGAAATCGTCGGCATCGCAGGCATTTCGGGCAACGGCCAGAAGGAATTCCTCGAAGTGCTGGCCGGGCAGCGCCCCCGCGATGCCGGCGAAGTCATGGTGCGCGGCGCCGCCTATGCGGCAACGCGGGCCGAGGCGCGCGCTCTCAATGTGCGGCTCATTCCCGAGGAGCCGCTGAAGAATGCCTGCGCGCCGAAAATGACAGTGGCCGAAAACATTTCTTTCCGCACCTTCGACATCGACAGCAACGGCAAACCGGTGAGTTGGATCAGTGCCGGCGCCATCAGGGCATTCAGCGCCAGGCTGGTCGAGCAGTTCAAGGTCAAGACCGCATCGCTTGCCTCGCCGATCGCCTCGCTGTCGGGCGGCAATGTGCAGCGCGCCGTGCTTGCCCGTGAGCTCACCGGCAAGGTCGACCTTCTGATCGTCTCCAATCCGTGCTTCGGCCTCGACTTCTCGGCCGTGGCCGAAATCCGCGCCCGCGTCATGAAGGCGCGCAATGCCGGTGCCGCCGTGCTTCTGATGTCGGAGGATCTCGACGAACTGCTCGAGCTCTCGGACCGCATCTTCGTCATGTCGGACGGCGCGCTGGTCTACGAGACGCCGATCGCGCAGGCGAGCGTGCAGACCATCGGCGAGCATATGGCGGGACATCACTGATGGCGGAAATCGCAGCGCAGCCATTTCCGTTCGCCTTCAAGCCGCGGACCATGGCGCTGGTCGTCATCGATATGCAACGCGACTTCGCCGAGCCCGGCGGCTTCGGGGCCAGCCTCGGCAACGACGTCAGCCGGGTGACTGCGATCGTGCCGACGGTGAAGAGATTGATCGACGGCTTTCGCGCCGTCGGCCTTCCGGTGATCCACACGATGGAGTGCCACCGGCCCGACCTTTCCGACCTGCCGCCGGCCAAGCGCAATCGCGGCAATCCGTCGGTTCGTATCGGCGATGCCGGGCCAATGGGTCGCGTGCTGATCGCCGGCGAGCCGGGCACCGCGATCCTCGGCGAGCTTGCGCCGCTGCCCGGCGAGATCGTCATCGAGAAGCCGGGCAAGGGCGCCTTCTATGCAACCTCCTTCGGCGATGACCTGAAAAGGCTCGGCGCCGAGCAGCTCGTCTTTGCCGGCGTCACCACCGAAGTCTGCGTGCAAACGACGATGCGCGAGGCCAACGATCGCGGCTATGAGTGCCTGCTCGCTGAGGACGCCACGGAAAGTTACTTTCCGGAGTTCAAGGCGGCGGCGATCGCCATGATCAGGGCGCAGGGCGCCATCGTCGGCTGGACGGCGACGACCGACCAGGTGCTCGAGGGAATTGCCAATGCCTAATCTTGCCTTTGCCGGCCTGCTCGACGGCGGCTGGCGCGATCTGGCGTTCGAACCTTTCCGCGATGGCATCGGCGTGCACTG
The DNA here is from genome assembly GCF_037179585.1 of Mesorhizobium argentiipisi (SeqCode). Lineage (NCBI taxonomy): Bacteria > Pseudomonadati > Pseudomonadota > Alphaproteobacteria > Hyphomicrobiales > Phyllobacteriaceae > Mesorhizobium > Mesorhizobium argentiipisi (SeqCode). The sequence goes on along the minus strand of NZ_JAPYKO010000027.1, from coordinate 15,013 downwards.
GCTGCTGAAGGGCGGGCCGGTCGAGCCGTCGGTCGCGATCCTGAAATACCGGCCCGGCGCCGGCGTGCCGCGCCACCGCCATGTCGGGCTGGAGACCATCGTCGTGCTGGAAGGCACCCAAAGCGACGAGAACGGCGACCATCCTGCCGGCAGCGTGATCCTCAATCCGGTCGGAACCGAGCATTCGGTGTGGACGAAGGACGGCTGTGTCGTGCTGATTCAGTGGGACCTGCCGGTGATCATTCTGGGGGAGACGAAATGAGCGATGTCCACTTCGACATAGCGAGCCTGCACGCGGCTTATCGTGGAGGCGTCGGCGCTGGCGATGTGATCGCGGCGATTTATGCCCGCATCGAGGCAGCTGACGATCCGGGCATCTTCATCCATCTCACCGCCAGGGCGGATCTGCTTGCCGCGGTCGAAGCGCTCGGCCCGTTCGACCCGGTGGCAAAACCGCTGTGGGGCATTCCCTTCGCCGTCAAGGACAACATCGACGTCGCCGGCATGCCGACGACAGCGGCATGCGCGGAATACACCTACTGGCCCGACAAGGACGCCACCGTGGTGGCGCGGCTCAAGGCCGCCGGCGCGCTGGTCGTCGGCAAGACCAATCTCGATCAGTTCGCCACCGGCCTCGTTGGTGTGCGCACGCCCTGGCCGATCCCGCGCAACGCCATCGACGCGGAGCTGGTGCCGGGCGGCTCCTCCTCGGGGTCGGCGGTGGCGACGGCGCGTGGCATCGTCTCCTTCGCGCTTGGCACCGACACGGCCGGTTCCGGCCGCATCCCGGCCGGCCTCAACAACATCGTCGGGCTGAAGCCGACCGTCGGCGCGTTGTCGACGGGCGGCGTCGTTCCGGCCTGCCGCACGCTCGACTGCGTGTCGGTATTCGCGCTGACCGTCGACGACGCCTATGCAGTGTTCTGCATCGCGGCAGCGCGCGATGCGGCCGATCCCTATTCGCGCGACATCGCCGTCCGGCCGCTCGCCGCGCGCCCGCCTGTGCTGAGCGTCGGCATCCCGGCAAAAGCCGATCGGAAATTCTTCGGCGATGCGGCGATGCAGGCCGGCTTCGAGGCCTCGCTCGCCATGCTGTCGCGGCTCGGCTGCCGGCTGGTCGAAATCCCGTTCGGCGACTTCTACGCTACCGCCAACCTCCTCTATGAGGGCGCCTGGGTGGCCGAGCGCTATGCCGCGATCCGCGATTTCATGGAAGCCAACGAAGCCGCCATGCATCCGGTGACGAGCAAGATCATCGGCGGCGCCAGGAAGCTGTCGGCGGCGGACGCCTTCCGCGGCCTCTATGCCTTGCAGGCCTACCGGGCCAAGCTCGCCCCGCTCATCGCCTCGATCGACCTGTTCTGCGTGCCGACCGCGCCGACGCACTACACCACCGCAACCGTGCTCGCCGATCCGGTCGAGACCAACAGCCGGCTTGGCACCTACACCAATTTCGTCAATCTGCTCGACATGTGCGGCATCGCCGTGCCGACCGGCACGCGCGACGACGGCCTGCCGATGAGCGTGACGCTGCTTGCGGCCGCCGGACTGGACGGCCTTGTGGCGTCCGTCGCGCGCGATCTCCATGCCGCGAGCGGTCTCACCCTCGGCGCGACGGGCTGGCGCCAGCCGAGCGCACAGCCTGTCGGCGTATCGGCCGAAGACGATACGATCGAATTGGTGGTGGTCGGCGCTCACCTCTCGGGAATGCCGCTCAATGGCCAGCTCAAGCAGGCCGGTGCCCGGTTCTGCCGGGCGATGAGGACGGCCTCTTCATACAAGCTTTATCAGCTCGCCGGCCAGGCCACGCCCAAGCCCGGACTGGTCCGTGTGGAGAATGGCGGCACTGCGATCGAGGTAGAGGTCTGGCGGCTGCCCGCCGAGGCCTTCGGCCGCTTTGTGGCCGCCATCCCGCCGCCGCTCGGCATTGGCAATATAGAGCTTGACGACGGCAGCAGCGCCAAAGGCTTCCTGGCGGAATCCGTCGGCTTGCTAGGCGCTTCTGACATCTCGTCATTCGGCGGCTGGCGCCGCTTTCTGTCAGATCGCGTTCCCGTTTGAACGCTTCGTCAACGGACTCTGTGAGGCAAGAGTAGCTGCGGTCCCGACCGAGGCAGTTTGAACTTCTGATATCCTTCGTTGCGAAGTCGGCAATGCGCCATTCCGCTTGCGGCCCACTCACGACATTCGCCATGCTGTCACTAAGCGTCTGCAATTGGGCAGCCGCGACGCACATCGGAGTTATATGGCGCCCTTCGCCGGGGGCTGTCGGTCCCGCATCCCGCCTTACGGCGGCGCTATGCGGCGCGAAAAATCATAGCTAGAGATCTCAGGTCGATTCGGCCCGACGAAGCAGAACCTGCGCCGCTGAAAACCAATACGCTCATAAAGCCCGCTTCCCAGATGTGCGACCAACGCACTCCGCCGGGAAATGCATGCAGGTGTCTCCTAGCTTATCGGATTCCGCATGATAATGCTCATCCTCGATGTTCCGCCAGCAGGCATCCGAGGGAAGACGTCACTTATGAAAATCGTCGAAATTGATGGGTATAGAGAAGCCGACCTTCACACGATCCATGATGACCATCGTCTTGAATCCCTTGATGTCCGGATTCTCGTAAAAGAACTTCCGCGTGAAGGCCTCATAGTCTTCCATGCTTCGGGAGGTCACAATGAGGACGAAATCCGATTCCCCTGTTACATAGTATCCGTTCATCACTTCCGGTGTCTGGCGGATTGATTGCTTGAAACGGTCGACAATGTCAGCCCGTTCGCGCTCCAGCGAGACTAGGACCAGCATCGCAACAGGTCGGCCAACCATTTTAGGTTTCACGATCGAGACGTCTGCCTCGATTACACCTCCATCACGAAGCCGCTTGAGACGACGCTGGACGGCTGTTGCAGAGAGTCCCACCATCTGGCCAAGCTCTTCTGTGCTGGAGCGGTTGTGGGTTTGCAAGATGTCGAGCAACCGGGAATCCAGCCGATCGAGTTTCATGGGTCTCCGCATATTTTCCTCTCTTGGGCCTAAACTAAGCAGAAATACTGCGAAATTTTATCCGAATAAGCGGAAAATTCCCGCCGCATGTACATAGCCTTAACCCATGAACGCAGCCGTTAAGAGGGGAAGGCGAATCACTGCAACGAAAGCGCAGGCAGCACTCGGCCAATTCGAAGTCCCGGGCCTCTGGGCTCGGAACGATCGACCTGTCCTGAAGGTCGCGGCCCGGATCTCGGCCATGGCGCACGATGGCAATTTTTTTGCCTGGGCCCTGCCGCATGGGGCAGCCTACGGTTCGCGCCGCCTCTTGTTATAACGGAATCCGAAATTGACGAGATTGTCTCGATCTCCAAGGCAGCCGTAAACGAAGTCGCGCAACCGATCGAAGGCTAAAGGCGCGGAGCAACGGAGGAGTGGTGGAAACGACAAGTATGCAAGACGCCTCCACGATTTCGCCTGTTCTGAAAGTTCACGACCTTCGCAAAGCCTTCGGCGCGACCAGCGTTCTCAACGGGCTGAGCTTCCAGATGGGACAAGGCGAGGTCATCTCCCTCGTTGGTTCTTCCGGCTCAGGAAAGAGCACGGCGCTACGATGCATTAATTTCCTGGAGACCCCGAGCTCGGGCGAAATCGAGGTGATGGGCGACGCGATTTCGGCCGTCCAGAATGAACGCCACGAAACGGAAATCGTCAATGCGGTCAATATCAGGGTCTTTCGCCGCCGCATCGGCATGGTGTTTCAGAGCTTCAATCTGTGGCCCCATCGGACCGTGCTCGGGAATGTGACCGAAGCACTGATTTACGTGATGCAGCAGGACAAGCGGGAAGCGGAAGAAGCAGCGCTTTCCGCGCTCTCGAAGGTGGGCATGGCCGACTTTAGGCACCGATATCCAAGCCAGCTTTCGGGCGGCCAGCAGCAGCGCGTGGCAATCGCGCGCGTCCTGGCGATGCGGCCTAAACTGATGCTTTTTGATGAGCCAACCTCCGCGCTTGATCCCGAACTAGTCGGCGAGGTCTTGAAGGTCATCAGAACGCTTGCCGGCGAGGGGGCGACCATTCTTCTCGTCACGCATGAAATGAGGTTCGCAAGGGAGGTGTCGAACCGAATGATATTCCTGCACAAAGGTACCGTTGAGCAGGATGCCGTGCCGGAAGAACTGTTTTGCAGTCCCGCATCAGAGGCGGTGAAGCGGTTCCTCTCCAGCGTCACTTTAACCGCCGCCTAATGGCGGCCATCAACCAAAAACAAAAGGGGAAATTACATGCTAGCAAAGAACACATATCGTCTGGTCTGCGCGTCCGGCGTCGTCCTGATCGCTGCAATGAGCACTGCATGGGCAGAGGACGGCGTCTTGCGCGTAGGCACCGAAGGCGACGCGCCGCAGTTCAGTATGGCCGACGCCAACGGCAACGTCACTGGCTTCGACGCCGATATCGCCAACGGCATCTGCGCCGAACTCAAGGTCAAGTGCAAATTCGTGGTTCAGACGTTCAGTTCCCTGGTTCCATCAATGGACAGTGATCGCTTCGATGTCATCATCTCGGGTCTCGGCATCACGAACGAGAGAAAGAAGAAGATCGACTACTCCATCCCTTACGCTACCACTCCCCAGTATTTCGTGGTTCCAAAGGATTCCGCGTTGACTGGGCTGAAAAGCCTTGCGGAAATTGAGAAGGCTTTGGCCGGCAAGACCATAGGCGTCGTGAATGGCACCACATACGCGCAGTTCATCAAGAAACATATTCCAACCGCGGACCTGAAGACCTACGACGCCACGACCCAGCAGAATTCCGATCTTGGGGCAGGCCGGCTCGACGCTGCCTTCGGCGATTCCCCGACCTGGGTCGACTTCCTCAGCACTCCGGAAGGCGCCAACTTTGCCCGCATCGACGTCAAGGTCACCGGCGCGGACGATCACGACACGCTGGGTTATGGGATGGGCGTCGGCCTGCGCAAGGGCAATACCGAGCTAAAGGCCAAGCTGGACGGCGCGCTCTGTGACATGATCAACAGCGGGAAGGTGAAGGCGGCCTCGGAAAACTGGTTCAAGGACGACTACACCATCGCCTGCAACAAGTAGTCCCGACAGGCAACAGATCGTCGCGGCAATGCCGCGGCGGTCTGATGGAATGTTTTTCATGGTGCACGATATCTGGGTGCTGATGATCGATAAGGGTTGGCTGCTTGCGCTGCTCCGCGGCGCTGGCATCACGCTTCTGATCGGTTTTCTAGGCGTGGTCATAGGGTTGGCGGCGGCAATACCGCTCGCCATCCTTCGTTGGCGTCGGGTCCCGGTGCTGTCGCAGCTTGTTGATGCCTACAGCATCGTCATTCGCGGCGTTCCAGGACTGCTTGTCATCTATCTGCTGTTTTTCGGGTCCGTCGACTGGGTGCAGAAAATTGCCTCGGCCTTCGGCTATGCGAATAGCGCCGAGAACGCCTATCCTTTCATTGTCGGCATTTTAGCAATCGCCGCGATCTCCTGCGCGTATTCGATCGAAGTCATACGAGGCGCACTGCAGTCGGTCCCTGTTGGCGTGCTTGAGGCGGCTCGATCGCTTTCGTTGTCGCCACGCGTGACCTTTTTCCACGTGACCCTGCCACTCGCCCTCCGGCTGGCGCTGGGTGGCATCAACAACGTATGGCAGATGACGATCAAGGATACGTCGCTCGTTTCCGTCGTAGGCATGCAGGAGCTGATGCGCGGGGCCGCGGTCGCCGCGGGGATCACTCGCTCGCCGCTTTTGTTCTATTGCCTGGCGGCCGCGATGTTTTTCGCCATGACCGCAGTGAGCCAGGTTCTGTTTAACCGCGCCGAAAGACATTTCAACCGCGGCTTCAGTAGAGGTTAGAATGGACTTCAGCATCGTCGCATATGCGGTCCCATTTCTCCTCGTCGGCGCTAAGACGACCCTGCTGATTGCAGCTTTCGGCGTCGGTCTTGGGTTGCCGTTCGGCATCGTGCTGGCAACAGCCCGCACATCCCAGGTCAGCACGATCCGGAAATGCGCCGACTTCTACTGTGCGGTCTTCAGGGGCACGCCGATGCTCGTACAGATCTTTGTGATCTACTACGGCCTCGCTCAGATCGGTTTCATACGCCACAATCCGGTTTTGTGGTGGCTGATCGGCGACAGTCTGCATGCCGCCATCCTTGCTGTCATTCTCAACACGGGTGCCTATACCGCCGAGATATTCCGGACTGCCCTTTTCTCGCTGCCGCGCGGGCTGATTGAGGCGGCGGAGGCGTGCGGCATGTCGCCTTGGGTGGTCTTCCACCGAATCAAGTTCCCCCTGGCGCTGCGACAGGCCCTGCCTTCCTACAGCACGGAGGTCGCCGTTATCGTCAAGGAATCGAGCCTTGCCTCCACGATAACGGTGCTCGAAATCACAGGCTTCGCCAAACGGCTGATGAGCGAGACTTTCGCCATCATGGAAATCTTCGTCATCACCGCCGTCTTCTATCTTGTCATCAACGTCGTCTGTCTGACTGCTCTGAACGCCATCGAAAGGCGACTGTCTTTCGAGCGGCATTCCGCACGCTGAAAGGGTGCCTCATGTCCAAGCTTACATTTATCGATCAGAACAATCTTCCCGAACCCAGAAGGGGGGAACCGTTGGCTGAACGGCGCGTGGAAGGCGATCCCCGTTTTCTGACCTGGGATATCGCGCGCACCGACGACGGGCAGGTGCAGGCTGGCGTCTGGGAGGTCACGCCAGGAGCCTATCGATCCGTCAAGGGCGGGACCTTTGAGTTTTGCTACATCCTTTCGGGAGTCTCGGAACTCGTCGAGGATGGGTTCGAGCCGCGCCGAATTGCAGCAGGCGATGCGTTCGTCATGCACCCAGGATTCACCGGGGTCTGGCGAGTGATCGAGACCACCCGGAAGCTCTGGGTCTCCCGCGATTGAGCGCGTTGATTGAACCAAAGATGCACGACATGGATAGCATCTCCCCGCGCCCCTTTAAGTCCATGCCGTATTGGTGGGACGACTGCGCTTTTTCTGCTTTGCCGGTGAGGCCGGTAAGCCCTCGATGCGACGTCGCCATCGTTGGCGGCGGCTATGCGGGCCTGTCCGCAGCCATCGAGCTTGCGAGGGCTGGGCGCAGCGTTCAGCTTTTCGACCGGTTGCCGATAGGGCAAGCCGCATCCAGCAGGAACGGCGGCATGGCGAGCGGCAGCATCAGGCCGGGCCGTAATCAGTTGATCAGGAGGTTTGGAGAAGCTCGCGCCAACGGCATCTTGATGGAGGGAAAGGCTGCCCGGGAGGATCTTTGGAGTTTCCTTCAAGAGGAGGAGGTGGACTGTGACTTTTTCCTGTCTGGCCTTTTCGATGGAGCGATAAATCAACACGAATGTGACGAACTGAGCCGGTACGCCGAGTTATTGCAACGTTTTCTGGGGATTGAGGCGTTTTCAGTCCCCCGCGCGGACGTATCGCGTTACATCGGAACGGACTTCTACGCGGGTGGCTTCGTGCGCATGGATATTGGTGGGCTTCACCCCGCCAAGCTGCTTTCCGGCATACTGCGAGTCACACAGATGACAGATGCGGTCATTCATGAGAACACTGCGGTTGTGGGGACGAGTGCGGAGGTGGGTGGCGTGCGTGTCGTCACATCGCGCGGCGAAGTGTTTGCGAAAAAGGTGCTGGTATGCACCAACGCCTACACGGATGGCTTCGATCCCTGGCTTCGCCGTCGTCTCGTGCCGGTGCGTAGTCGCATCGTCGCCACTGAGCCTCTAAACGATGGCATGATGGATCGCCTGATGCCTAAGCGCATGATGTATGGCGACACGAGGCATCTCAGCTACTACTACCGTCCGTCGCCAGACGGCTCGCGCATTCTCTTTGGCGGGCGCGACGGCACCACGGACGGGGACCCACTTGCCCCCACCACACACCTGCGCTCCGAGCTTGGCCGCATATTCCCCGAACTGGCGGGTATTGGTCTTACGCATAGCTGGTTCGGTCAAGTTGCGATGAACCGTGACATGATTCCACGCATATTCACGTCGGGGGATACAGTCTACGCCACTGGCTTCTGCGGCTCTGGCGTGGTTTGGGCGCGCTGGCTCGGCAAAAAGGCAGCCTTCAAACTTCTTGGCGAGACGGAGAAGGCCCAATCGGCCTTCGACTTCGATCCGGGGCCGAAGGCAGTGCCCTTCTACCGAGGCAGGCCTTGGTTCATCCCGATCGTCTATTCGTTCTACGAGTGGAAGGACAAACGCGCCATGTTCCGACGGAATGGAAGGCAAGGGCGGACATGACCTTTGTTCCCCTGCGATCGCAAGAGCGGAGGGATTTTCGCCAAGGCCCGATTTCGACACAAGCCGGTTTTTTTCAGACTAACATTGAACGCCCGAAGACGAGGCACTCGTTTCCAGCCACTCCCATGACACGACCTGAATCAGATCGGGCTTGCTCGCGGCACGGCAGCTTCTGCAAAGAAGCGGCCCGATAGCCGGCTAGGCCGCTTCCGGCACCGTTCCAGCTATTGACGTCGAAAAACACACACAAGGTGCTGGCTGCGACGGTTCGACTTTCCATACTCTCGGCTCAAGGCCCATTTTTCGCTTTTCCAACAATCAGTAAAAGACTTCTTGCGAGCCGGTCATCACATAGACGCCGTTAGTCGTTCCGGCAGACGCCTGCTGACGATCTGGTGTCTTCGAGACGTTCACGGACAGTTAGTAGGTCTCGATTACCTTGCAGGGACCTTTGTTCGTTCTCGGCCAATGCTATTTACTCAGCAGGCCGAACCGGAGGAATTTAGTTTGGCCAACAAATCATCCAGGCGCACCGCCAATGCCACGGATCAGGCCGGCCTGGCCACACTGTCGAAACTGGCCCTAGTGTCCTATGAGAACCTGGAGCGCGAGCTTCGAGCCGCGAACGCGACGCTCGAAGCACAGGCACGGCGCTTCGAGACAGCGATCGACAACATTTCGCAAGGCATCTGTTTTTTCGATGTCGACGAACGGCTGATCCTGTGCAATCGCCGCTACGCGGAAATCTATGGCATCCCGACCGAGAAACTGCATGCGGGCGCGATGCTCAGTGAAATCGTCGAGCTGAGGCTTGCCGCCCAAACGTTACCTATAACTGGCGAGGCCTATCTGGCTTTCGCTCGCTCGATAAATGCGAGCAGCGGTTCGACGACCTGGGCCGCCGAACTCAAGGACGGCCGCACGATTCAGGTGTGCCATCAGCCGATGCCCGACGGCGGCTGGGTGGCGACGCATGAGGACATCACCGAACTCGCCGCCAGCCGCCTGGTCGCCAATGAACGCGTTTCACTGCAGGCGCTGATTGACTGGGTCCCGGACTATATGTGGGTCAAGGATACCGAAAGCCGGTTCGTCGTGGTCAACCGGGCGCTTGCCGCGGACAGCGGCCGGCAGACGGGTGAAATGATCGGTCTGACCGATTTCGACCTGCATGCGCCTGAACTCGCCCGGCAGTTTCGCGCCTGCGAGCAGGATCTTTTGCGCCGCGGCCAGCCGATGGTTGACGAGGAGGAATTCATTGTCGATGCCTCTGGCGCCGGCAAGTGGCTGTCGTCGACCAAGGTGCCGTTGCGCAACGCCCAGAACGAGATTTTCGGCCTGATCGGCATTGCCCGCGACATCACCCAGCGCAAGCAGGCGGACGACCTGCGGAACGGTCAGGCGCAGATCCTGGAAATGATTGCGGCAAGTGCTCCACTCGAGGATGTGCTCGATCGGCTCATGCGCCTCATAGAGTCCCAGTTGAATGGGATATTCGGCTCCGTGCTTTTGCTCGATAAGGATGGCAGCCACTTGCGGCATGGCGCGGCACCGAGCCTGGCAAAGGACTACACAAACGCCATCGACGGCGTCCAGATTGGGCCCAAGGTTGGGTCCTGCGGCACCGCCGCCTTTCGCCGCGAGCGGGTCATCGTGACCGACGTGATGAGTGATCCGCTCTGGGAGGATTATCGCGGCATTGTGGAGCCGTATGGCTACCGCTCGTGCTGGTCGACGCCGATCCTGGCGCATACTGGCGCGGTGCTGGGCGTCTTTGCGATGTATTCGATGACGGTGCGCGCGCCGGTCGAGGCCGAGATCAGCCTTATCGATTTCACGACCCGTATCGCCGGCATTGCCATCGAGCGCAAGCTTGCCGAGGACCGCATCCATTTCATGGCCAATCACGACACGCTGACCGGGCTTCCCAATCGCGCCTTGCTCGGGGACCGTCTTTCGCAGGCGATCCTGTATGCGCAGCGCTATCACCGCTGGGTAAGCGTGGTGTTCATCGATGTCGACAACTTCAAGCTCGTCAATGACACGCTCGGGCATAACGCCGGAGACGTGCTACTGAAGACCATCGCCGGCCGGATGGTCGAATGTGTACGGGCGACCGACACCGTCGTGCGGCTCGGCGGTGATGAATTCGTCGTTGTGATTGTTGACCAGGTTCCGGACGCCGACATCGTTGCCGCGACCGTGCAGAACATCCGTGCGGCGATCGCGGCGCCGGTTCAACTGGGCGAACATCGTCTCAGGATGACAGCCAGCATGGGCGTGGCGAACTACCCCAAGGACGGGGCTAGTGCCGACCTGCTGCTGGCCAATGCCGATGTGGCCATGTACCGGGCCAAGGAACTCGGCCGCGACAATTTCCAGTTCTACGCGCCCGAGTTCAACGCTACGGTCCACGAAAAATTCCTGTTGCAGGAAGAATTGCGAAACGCCCTGGCGCGCTCGGAGTTCACGCTTTTCTACCAGCCGCAGGTTGATCTTCGCTCCGGCCGGGTCTTCGCGGTCGAGGCGCTGATCCGCTGGAAGCACCCGACGCTCGGCCTTATTTCGCCGATGAAGTTCATCCCGATGGCCGAGGAGACGGGGCTGATCGTCCCGATTGGTGACTGGGTGCTGCATGAAGCCTGCCGGCAGAACAAGGCCTGGCAGGATAGCGGTCTGCCGCCGATGATGGTCTGCGTGAACGTCTCGGCACGGCAGTTTAAGGACTCCAACCTGATCAGCCGCGTGGTCAACGCGCTCGCGGACAGTGGTCTTGAAGCGCAATATCTCGAGCTCGAAGTGACCGAAAGCCTGATCATGCAGAATGTCGAGATAGCGGTTGCGACGATGAATGAACTGCAGAGCCTCGGCGTACAGATCTCGATCGACGATTTTGGAACAGGCTATTCCAGCCTTAGCGCACTCAAGACCTTCCCGGTGGTGAGGCTGAAGATCGACAAGTCGTTCATCAACGACCTCGCCACCGACGAGGACGACCAGGCCGTCGCCAGTGCCGTGATTTCACTCGGGCAGAAACTCAATCTAAGGGTGATCGCCGAGGGGGTCGAAACGGACGAGCAGATAGCATTCCTACGCAAGAACAACTGTGATGAAATGCAAGGGTATCATTTCAGCAAGCCGGTCTCTGCCCAGGATATTATGACATTGCTCAACGAAGATCGAGGCGATGACACTTCACCAGGACAGAGAGATCACCATCAGTAACAGAATCCGCTAGCGAGAAGGGTTGCCGCACCTGGCTTCGGCCGGGTTTTTTCAATCCGACGATATCTGGCCTGCGGATCAGGCGGCGATATGCAGGGTGTGGAAGCGATCGAGCAATTGCGGCCGGTGGAGCGGCTTTAGCAGGTAGCCACTGGCACCGGCCCGCTTTGCCCACATGATCGAGCTGACGTCAACCTCGACCAGCGAGATGAGAATTTGCGGCTTGATCGCGCCCTCTATGGCGCGGATTCTTCGGATGGGGGTCCACGGCCTGCATATCGGCAGAGCATCGTCGACAACGATGACATCGGGCATGTCAGCGGCACACATCTCGACCGCGTCGAGTCCGGTGGCCGCAAGATGGGGTATGAGGCAGGCTCGTTCGCCAGGCGCACCACGTCGCCGAGTTCGACCACGTCGCGGGCGCCGGGCAAGGCGTTAGCCACCGGAGTGGCTTTGGATGTCGTAAATCTGATGCGCGATGATGGCGTCCTTATCAGCACAACCGGTGCCAACGAGGATACACTGAAAGTTCGTCCCCCACTTGTTTGCCGTGTCGAGCATGTGGACCGCTTCTTGGACAGTATTAAATGCGCGCTCGAGAAGGCGGTCTTAAGCTCCGCCGTTGGAGATGTTCGGGGTCTTATGGTGACCGGCTGAAGGCAGGACAGTTGCGACCATTGCTCCCGGGACGTCCGGCCAGCCACAAAGCCAACGGAGCTGCCTAGTTCGTCTTCAACTGGCCAACCCGGCCCTCAGCGATCCAGCGCGCGGCGAGCACCAATGCGCCCATGCTGAAATCCTTGCCATGCTTGGCCACCATCTCTTCCGACAGTTTGGCGAGTTGTTCGAAGAACGCGTCCTTGCTCTCTTCCTCGGTGGTGATTTCGGTCTGCACTCTATCCTCCTGTTTCACGCGGACTGCGCCCGCTATTTGAACATCTGCGCCGGGAAGGTGATGATCGCCACGGTGCCGTCGACCATGCCCGCAGCCAGATGCCGCCCGTCGGCGGACCAGGCAAGCGCCGTTACCCCACTACCCAAGGGCCTGACGAGAAGCTCGTCGCGTCCGCCGATCTGGGCGACGGTGATCCGACCGTTGGCGTAACCGGCCGCGACAAGTTTCTTCTGGGGGTGCGCCGCCACCGTCTCGACCAGAACGAGACCGGCGCGACCGGTTTCCAATGCTCCGGCCGTGTCCCCGTCAATTGGCGGCGCGGTCATCGACCAGCCGGCGATCCGGAACGCGCCCGACGCAAGCAGCGCATTCGCAGGCGGGCTCCAGCACACTGTTCGTACCGGCGAGGGAAATCCCGCGACGGTATCGGTCAGACCATCGGCAAGGCCGATCAGCGCAAAACCCCCTGCCTCCAACCCGCAAGCCAGCCATGTGCCGTCACCGCTCCAGCGAATAGATGTCGGGCGCGCCGGAAAGGAAAAGTCCCATATCAGGTTAGCAGGCCCTTCGATCGCCCAGATCGACAGCCCATTGCTTGAGCCGCAGGCTAGGCGGCGTCCGTCCGGCGAGAAGGCCAGTGCACCCGTCAACGATGTCGCAGCGTGTTCCAGTCTCGCCACATCGCCGCAGTTGCTCGACAGGAAGACATCGTGCCCGTCACTGACCGCCATCACGGCCGTCCGGGGACTATGATCGATGGCGACGACGGGCCCTTCGATCTTGATCAGCGTTTCCGCAACGTCGCCGTCAGCTGTCAGATGCACTGCTTCGCCGGCCGCCGTTCCGATAAGGAAGCCTGAGTGCAGGTAGGCGGCGAGGGGGGCATCGCCATCGCCAATGCCGCGGAAGCGATCAACGGCACCGGCGGCTTCTCGCGCGGGCGGATCGTCGTCTGGCCGAGGTCGCCGCTCACCCGGATCCGCGATTCCGGTGGTTCCTGGTCGGCGACCGCGGCAATAGCGACGGTTCCATCCACGGATGTGAAAGCAACGGTCAAACCATCGGCGCTGAAGCAGAGGTCGGCGATCGCCGACGGACGTCGCCAGCTGCGTGCCAGCAGGTCGAACAGGGTCAGGTTTTGCATCGTTTGCTGGTTCATTGTGCCTCTCCCGTCAGTCCTCGTTCACCGTCGCCGCAAGCTCGCGATCGACATCCGCGACCTCGCCTTCGGCAGCGGCGATATGGTCCTCGCACGCCGCGCGCGCGTTCACGATCGCCTCGGCGCTCTCTTCCGCCTCATGCAAATCCTGCACCAGTTGCGCGCTGGTGCCGCTCCTGCCGATCTCGAGTTCCACGCGCAGCAGTTCCATCTCGATGCCGGCGAGTTTCTGATTGAGACGCTGCGCCTCGGCGGTGAGTGCCGAGACATTGCCGACAAGTGCCAGCCGGCGCTCGAGCAGCACCTCGCGCGTAGCGGCTTTCACTGAAGTCGCCATCATTTTTCCTCCGGGGCTGTCGGCCCGGTCGGGTTTTCGAAGGCGGAGAGCAGCTTGGGCAGCGTGTGGGCCTGCGACTGGAATTGCTTCTCGGCCGTTTCGATGTGGCTCTTGAGCTGATCCCAGATATCGACGCGGATCATCGATGTGGTGTCGCCGGTGAGGCGCTCGATCTCGTCGACGTGGAACTGGCGCGTCAGCGAAACGCCGGAAAACACGAAGTCGCGCAGCAGGATCGCATGGTTCTCGATGAACAAATGGATCATCGGATGGGTTTGCGTGGTGACGCCGCCGGCGGCGAGCTCGGCGCGGATGAAGTCCTGAAAATGGCTCTGCAGCCGGTACTGGCTTTCGCCCATGAAGCGCATGACGAAAACCAGGTCGCGCGGCATCAGCCTGACCAGGTCGCCGGTCACCCCGTCGGCCTGGTTGGACATTGGCTGGGCCGGACCCCGGTTGTCCTTGTCGTTCGGCATCATCTTCTCCGGCATTGAACCGTCTAAGGCTTGCCTCATAGATATTAGAGAAGAAAGAGAAAATGAATAGATGTCGGCATATTTTGATTATATTGCGCAAGCTAACAAGTTATATTGCACTGCAAACAAGCTTAAATGTTACAGTCGTAATATACATTTGTAAAATAACGTTACAGTTGCGCCAGCATCTATGGACGGAATGCCCGAAGTTTCGCTTTGAACGGTGGTCGGAGGCTCCGTTTTTCAAACTGGCACGGCGATTGCTTTACCTATTTGCATAAGAAGCCCATCGCGCTTGAAGCGGTGCCAAAAGAACGAAGGACCGGAGGAAGCAGGGGCAGGGTACATTCGCTTCGATACGCCATCGCACATGCGGTCGGCGTCTCGCGGCTCCCTGTCAGACGCCTCGAAAACCTTTGCCGCGATCCACTTGAACGGCCGGACCACGAGTCGCGCCTGAATGCGCAACCCTTTGTCGTGCCGTTCGCAATTTCACTGGCGGTGCCGTGCGCCGCTCCATGCCGGGGTCAAGGGACCCGCGGCTCAAACCTGGTGGAGGCTTATGACGATGACGTCTCTGACGCTCAACAAGATCACCTCGCAACGCGGAATCTCCGTGGGCGAAGCAACCAAGAAGATCGCCG
>NZ_JAPYKO010000026.1:0-83386 GCF_037179585.1 Mesorhizobium argentiipisi (SeqCode) | reverse complement strand
GGCGATCACGCCACTCACGTAGGTCGATCTCCTCGGTCATGACTTCAAAGATGACGATCTTGTCGGCGTTTGACTCGGCACCCTTTCTCCACAAACCATCCGCAGGAGCCTGAAGATAGGCGGTAACGCCCTCGAAGCGGCTCGCCAGTTCTTCCTTTACCCTCTCGAAGTCTTGTTGGGCGAAAGGCTGACCGTCATTATCCATGCTTGGAAGCAGTATTTGAACAAGGTGCATGGCGGTCAATGGATCGTGTCTCAGGAAGTGGTGTAGCTGACGGCGTTGGTTGCCGCGCTCTCCGGCATGGCCGGGCTAATCAGCGTGCCACGGCTGGCAGGCTGATGAGGGGATCATCGCTCATCTGGCTGATGGTTTCCAGTGTCATGTAGCGGGCCCGCTGCACCGCCCATTCATCGTTCTGCTCGAGCAGCAGTGCGCCGACGAGGCGGAGGATGGCGTTGTCGTTCGGGAAGATTCCGACGACCTCGGTGCGGCGCTTGATCTCGCCGTTGAGACGCTCGATCGGATTCGTCGAGTGGAGCTTGGCCCGGTGCTCCTTCGGGAAGGTCATGTAGGCGAGCACGTCAGGTTCGGCGTTGTCGAGGATGGCGGCCAGCTTCGGCACCTTCGGCCTGATCTGGTCGGCGACGGCGCGCCACCTGGCACCGGCGGCTTAGGGCGTCTCCTGCGCGAAGGCGGTGCCGATGAAGGCCGAGACAACGCGGCGGCCGCTCTTGCCGGCGTGCGCCAACACGTTCCTCATGAAGTGGACGCGGCAGCGCTGCCAAGTGGCCGACAGCACCTTGGTCACGGCGGCCTTCAGACCCTCATGCGCATCGGAGACGACGAGCTTGACCCCGCGCAGGCCGCGACGTGTCAGCTTGCGCAGGAACTCTGTCCAGATCGGCTCGGCCTCCGAGGTGCCGATCTCCATGCCAAGCACCTCGCGCCGGCCGTCGGTGTTGACGCCCACGGCGATGATGACAGCGACGGAGACAATGCGCCCGCCGCGGCGAACCTTCAGGTAGGTGGCATCAATCCATAGGTATGGCCAGTCACCTTCGATCGGCCGTTCGAGGAAGGCCTTCACCTTGCCGTCGATCTCTTCGCACAGCCGCGACACCTGGCTCTTCGAGATGCCGCTCATGCCCATCGCTTTAACCAGGTCGTCGACCGAGCGGGTCGAGATGCCCTGCACGTAGGCCTCCTGGATGACGGCAGTCAGCGCTTTCTCAGCCATGCGGCGAGGCTCCAGGAAGCTGGGGAAGTAGGAGCCCTTCCTCAGCTTGGGGATGCGCAGCTCGACCGTTCCGGCCCGAGTCTCCCAGTCCCTGTCGCGGTAGCCATTGCGCTGGGCGGTCCGCAGCGCGCTCTTCTCGCCATAGTCATCGGTGGTTCCTTCGAATCGGGTTGGTGTCAGCAACCCGACCCTAACGGAAGAACATCGATGACCACCGCTGCGCCGCTCGCTCGCTACGGCGCTATTGAGGGCGCGCTCACGAGCGGCTTCGCTACCGCCGAGCTACACCACCTCGCGGGAAACGACCGGTCAATGACCAAAGCCGTGGTTGGTGTCTGCAAGATGATTGTGAATGTCCGTGGCCGCGATCGCAGCGTGGCCGAACGCTACCGCGATCTGGTTGATTTCGTTCACCACATCACCAGCGGCATAGAGACCGGGCACAACGGTTCGCTGATGCGCATCCACAATAAGGTATCCGAGGTCGTCGCAAGTCGCCCCGAGGTCGATTCCAAACTTAGCTCCTGTCCTGCATCCCATCGCCGGATAGACCGCATCGAATGTGGAGGTCGCTCCGCCGGAGAGTAGGACAGTGGCATGTTGACCAAGCGGGCGGAGCGAGTTGGGAATGCAGGCATGCCTGCATTGCCGTCTATCCAGGCGACCTGGCGATCGCTCTCGTCGCCTTCGATGCCAGGATTGACGTGCTCGGCCCGAAGCGCCAGCGCAGCATTGCGGTGGAGGAGCTTCACCGTGAGCCGGGCGCAACGCCAGATCACGGATCGAGCAGGAAGCCCTGTGGACCGCTCGACAGGTGTCGCTGGTGGTCGAAGGCGAACTCTCTAATCTCAAATCCTGTACGCGACGCTGGTGCAGGCCTTTCAGAGCCTGGTCCGACCTGTTCTCAGCAGGAGTGACGCAGAGTTGGCGAGCTGGCGCCATGCCCTTCTGGAGGCGCTTGGCCCGAACGGGCGGCTCATGGCCGACCTCATTCCCGACCTCAAGCTCATCATCGGAGATCAGCCGCCGGCCCCCGAGCTTCCGTCGCAGCAGGCGCAGAGCCGTTTTCAACTCGTGTCCAGCGCTTTATCGGCGTATTTGCCCAGCCCGAACATCCGCTGGGCGCTCTACCTGGACGATCTGCAATGGCTCGACACGGCGACGCTCGATCTGCCGTTCGATCATCGAGGCCCACGGCGGGCGATTGTGGGCGAGCGGCAACCAGCCTCGGGGTGCCACGTTTCAGTTCACTCTGCCTGCGGGAAGGGCCTGTTCGCGGCGGGCACCCCGACAAACTACACGACGTGTGACGGTGCGGGTCTGGTGAGCACAATGCCAGGTCACCGTCAGCCAGTCCTTCCTCATTGGCCCAAACGGGGCAATCGGCAACTCGCCTCAGTATAAGCCTTGGCCCACTGCGGCCCTCGTCATCTCGATGTGGCGGCACTGCGTGAGAGCAACCTCTGGTGAGTGATATCGGCCGTTATTTGGTCCTCCTCATGGCGCGGTCGAGCGCCTTGCGGCCGGTCCGGGCTCCAGTTGCCGGTGCCATCCTTTCATCTGGATCATCGGTGCGCGAATATTCACATTCGCTAATACGCAAATAGTTGCCACTGGTCCGGAATTCGCTTGATCGGCCGATAGACGTCTCAGCTGATTGGATTATCGGGGTACGGGATCGGAACACGACCGTGACCGAGGCGATGCCAGCGCGGACACGAAATAGCAGGGCTACGAAATGCATGAAGCGCTGTACTCGTTGGGTACCCCACCGCCGGACGAGACGGCGCTCGAAAGTCAAGCTCGGGTTCTTCTGGACACAATCCCAACATTGGTCTGGCAGACTTCGCCGGACGGGTCTGCCGAATTCTTCAATCGACGCTGGCTCGAGTATACTGGCTTAACCTCGGACGAGGCACTTGGGTGGAAGTGGAGCGTCGCGATACATCCGGATGATCAGGAGCGGCTGATCCGGACATGGCAGGCAATTCTGCAGGCTGGGCAACCCGGTGAGGCGGAAGCACGGCTGAGAGGGGCCGACGGGCAGTATCGCTGGTTCCTGTTCCGGTGCGTGCCGCTGCCGGGCGAAGGCGGACAGATCAATGGATGGTGTGGAACTAACACCGATATCGAAGACCGCAAGCGCATCGAAGGCGACCTTTCTCGCAGCAAGGCAATTCTCGACGAGACTCAGCGAGTGACTCATTGTGGAAGCATGGGACTGAACCTCTCGACTGGTGAGGTGTTCTGGTCCGCCGAAGGTGCTCGAATTTTCGGTTTCGACCCTCAGGAGCTGATCTGGGAGCGGATACACCCAGACGACCGATGGCTCTCGCAGCGCTCGTTCGAGCGCGTTCTTCGCGGCGAGCCAGACACCAACTATGACGTTCGGCTTGTCATGCCCGACGGCTCGATCAAATACGTGCGGAGGACAATGCATGCGTCCGGCGAAACAGTATCGCCAGAACGTAGCGTGTGCGCGGTAACGGACGTCACCGAAGCCAGGGAGGCCGAGGCAGCTTTCCAGGAGGTACAGGCCGAGCTCTCCCGTATCACGCGTATAACTTCACTTGGAGAACTAGCGGCCTCGATTGTGCACGAAGTTCTTCAACCCGTTTCTGCGATTGTAACCAACGGAGAAGTTGCTCTGCGGTGGCTCTCGCGGCCGAAAGTGGAGATCGAGGAAGTGCGCCAGAGTTCGTTGAGCATGATCGCTGATGCTCGGCGCACCGCAGCGATCGTAAACCGGCTGCGCTCCCTAACGAAGAAGTCAGAGCCGAAGCGCACTGTGTTTGATCTCAATGAGATGCTCGAGGAGGTTCTTGCTCTCGTTCGAGGGGAGTTGATGCGTCAGCAGGTGTCGTTGCGCCCGGAGCTCGAAAGCGGATTGCCGCCATTCGAGGTGATCGCGTTCAGCTGCAGCAGGTGGTCATAAACCTGGTGATTAATGGCATCCAGGCCATGGCAGGTCTCGATACGCAGCGCGTTCTGTTACTCCGGTCAAAACGGCATGGGGAGATCAGGTCCTCGTCGAAATCGAGGACCAGGGTACCGGCATGGATTCTGCGATTGGTGATCGCCTGTTCGAACCGTTCTTCACCACCAAGTCCGAAGGGACGGGCATGGGACTAGCGATTTGCCGCTCGATCATAGCCGCCCATGGCGGCCGGTTATGGTTCACACGGCCGGAGCTGGGCACAATCTTTCACTTCACGCTTCCGCTCGGACCAGCCGTTCGCTGGGTGACTGCACGAACGCTTTGCGAGCGACCTCCACGGAGTGGTTGTAAAAAAGGCCGCGTGGCGAGGAGGAGCGTACATCTGGCTGATCTGGCAAGGTATCTCGAACTCCGAGCGGAGGCAGCAAGAAAAGAGATCAAGAAAAGAGATGCAGAGTCTGACTGAGTAGCGGCCCGCCAGCGAGCGGCGGACACCGACGCTCCTACGGTCCCGTCGATTCACCAAAAGCCACAAAGCGGTACCAAGAGCGTCGCCAATCGGAACTTGTTGTTACTGGTCCAAGAGACGAACAAGGGGCGGACGAATCGGCTTCAAGCCAAGAGGATTCCGTCTTGCGGGCCTGGTATTTGTCTGACATAATTTATCATCTCCTAATGTTGCAGCGGGTAATTGAGGCACAAAGATGGCGAAGGAATCTTCGAATGCCGCTTCCTCAGCAAATAAAGCGGACGCAAATCTGATAGGCAATGCAGAGGGAAACGGGCTCAACTTCATAGCGGGTCAGGCTCGCGAGAGCGGGGCCTCAGGCGACGCTGTAGGTGTCGACAAGATACGTGATCTGCTGTTCGGCAACCAGATGCAGGACTATGATCGCCGCTTTTCCAAGCTTGAAGAACGGGTCTTGCAGCGCTTCAAGGATGTCGAATCCGAGGCCAAGCGCAATCTCGAAATGTACGAGTCGAACGCGAAGAAGCAGGTTGACTCGCTTGCGACGCAATTGCGGAACGAAAAAGATGCACGGGCCGAGGCCGACAAGGAGATTGACCGCAACCTTCGCGATCAAAATCAGGCACTTGAAAAGCAGGTGCGTGCGTTGTCGGATCAATTGAGCGATCTTGAGCGCGAAGTTGCGGACAGGATAAGCCGAAACGATCATTTGCTGCGTGAGGAAATCAAGCAAAAGAACGAAAGCGTTCAGATGCTGATCGAGAAAGTGTTTTCCGATCTCAGCAACGTCAAGACCGACCGAAATCTTTTGGCTGGCCTGTTTGTCGAGGTCGCAAAATGCCTGAATCAGGATCCCGTCGGCAGCAAGGGCAACTCGGAGCGTAACTGGAAAGTGAGTTGATCGGAACTTGACGTCGAGCGTCGACCCAATCAGCCTTCCTCAAAGAGCAGCTTCGAACGATACTGAGATTGATCGCGAGGCTCTGGCTCGCCTTTTGATCGAAATTGCCCGGAACGTTGATCCGGATCATCGTGCGCGTTTCGACGGAGTTCCAACCGCCGATCCTCGCATGGAAACGCTCCGCCAGTTGCTGGTCGGCCACGAAATTTCGGAGCTTTCACGCGTTACGCACCTGCTCGACGAGCCTGAGCAGCTTGCGGCTGCAGTGGGGAGCGTTCTCCCCACCGCAGCCGAACGTGCGTCTCATGCGCTACTCGGCGAGGCCCTTGCGCCGGCTGTCGAGAGGGCCGCGCAACGGTCCATCCAGAAGAACCCGGGCACGCTGACGGATATATTATACCCGGTGTTCCTGCCTGCTATCCGCAAGTCGATCGGCGAAAAGATCGACCAGACCTTTCAGTCGCTCAATGAATCATTGAGGCATATATTTACCTGGCAGGGGCTTAAGTGGAGATTTGAGGCCTGGAGAACGGGCACAAGCTTCGCGGAAGTCGTTCTCAATCATTCTCTTGTCTATCGCGTAGAACATGTTTTTCTCATCCACCGCAGTTCCGGGCTTTTGATTGCGCATGTAACTGCCGAAAACGCAACGAGCGAAGACCCTCAGCTGATTTCTTCGATGCTCAGCGCCATTCAAGACTTTGTAAAGGACTCGTTTAACGAGAAAGAACAGAGCGGCCTGGACACTATCCGTTTCGGGGAGCTTCGTCTCTGGTCGGAAGTTGGGCCGTTTGCAACCCTGGTTGCGGTGATCCGGGGAAATCCGCCGGAGGAATTACATGAGATAATTCGCGATGTATTGCTTCGCATCCACGATGAATCCTCACAGGCTTTGGAGCGATTCGACGGCGACAGTTCGCAGTTGCTCGGCGTAGAGACGCAACTCCAGACCTGCGTTGAATTGCAGCACGCGGATACAAACCAGGGATTTCCGTGGCTGGTGGTGGCCGCAGTCCTACTGATTTTGATTCCGGCAGGCATTTGGTTCTTTCTTTCCTGGCAATCCGGACAGCGCTGGCAGACCTATGTGTCGCGACTGGAGGCCCAGTCGGGCATCGTCGTTGCCGAACAAAAGATGCGCGGCGGCCAATTCTATATTGCCGGCCTGAGGGACCCGCTTGCCGCCGACCCGCAGTCGCTGTTGTCGGGAACTGAGGTCGACCCCGCTCGCGTTCATTCAACCTGGCAATTCTATCAGAGCCTCGAGCCGGAGTTCGTGCTGAAGCGGCTGACGGCGTCGCTGGCTCCGCCGCAATCGGTACGGCTTTCGGTCGTCAATGGCCGCATCGTCGCCGAGGGGGAGGCTACCACCGGGTGGATCAATCGGGCGCGGGCCGCTGCCCAGCAGCTTTCGGCAGGCGGACCGGTATTCGATATATCCGGGGTCCGTGATGTGAGCCCCGAGGAACGCTGGCAGGCCTATGTGTCGCGACTGGAAGCCCAGCCTGGCATCGTCGTTGCCGAACAGAATGTGCGCGATGGCCAGTTCTATATCGCCGGCCTGAGAGACCCGCTTGCCGCCGATCCGCAGTCGCTGTTGTCGGGAACGCAGGTCGATCCCGCGCGCGTTCATGCAACATGGCAGTTCTATCAGAGCCTCGAGCCGGAATTCGTGCTGAAGCGGCTGACGGCGTCGCTGGCTCCGCCGGATTCGGTGCGGCTTTCGATTGTCGAGGGGCGAATCGTCGCCGAGGGGGAGGCTACCACCGGGTGGATCAATCGGGCGCGGGCCGCTGCCCAGCAGCTTTCGGCAGGCGGACCGGTATTCGATATATCCGGGGTCCGTGATGTGAGCCCCGAGGAACGCTGGCAGGCCTATGTGTCGCGACTGGAAGCCCAGCCTGGCATCGTCGTTGCCGAACAGAATGTGCGCGATGGCCAATTCTATATTGCCGGCCTGAGAGACCCGCTTGCCGCCGATCCGCAGTCGCTGTTGTCGGGAACGCAGGTCGATCCCGCGCGCGTTCATGCAACATGGCAGTTCTATCAGAGCCTCGAGCCGGAGTTCGTGCTGAAGCGGCTGACGGCGTCGCTGGCTCCGCCGGATTCGGTGCGGCTTTCGATTGTCGAGGGTCGCATCGTCGCTAAGGGCGAAGCCACCACCGCGTGGATCAGCCGGGCGCGGTCCGCTGCTGAGCAGCTTTCGGCCGGCGGACCGGCATTCGACATCTCCGGGGTCCGTGATGTGAGCCCCGAGGAGCGCTGGCAGGCCTATGTGTCGCGACTGGAGACCCAGCCGGGCATCATCGTTGCCGAACAGAATGTGCGCGACGGCCAGTTCTACATTGCCGGCCTGAGGGATCCGCTCGCGGCCGACCCGCAGTCCCTGCTGTCGGGAACGCAGGTCGATCCCGCGCGCGTTCATGCAACATGGCAGTTCTATCAGAGCCTCGAGCCGGAGTTCGTGCTGAAGCGGCTGACGGCGTCGTTGGCTCCGCCGGATTCGGTGCGGCTTTCGATCGTCGAGGGTCGCATCGTCGCCGAGGGTGAGGCTACCACCGCGTGGATCAGCCGGGCGCGGGCCGCCGCCGAGCAGCTTTCCACGGACGGAGTGGCTCTGGATGTCTCACAACTGCGTGAGCTGCACCTTGCAGAACTTGATCATTTGAGAGAGGCCATCCAGGCAACCGATATTTTCTTCTATTCCGGCAGAGTTGTCCCGGGACCGGAGCAGACGCCGGTGCTCGACAGATTGGCTGATCAATTGAAGGAATTCGCCCAAAGCGCCCGCAAGTCAGGCGTCACGGCGCGGTTCATGTTGATCGGCCATTCGGACGCCACGGGCCGTGAGACGGCCAACGCGTCGATCAGCGCCGCCCGCGCCGAGACAGTCCGTGCGCTTCTCAACAAGCGCGGCGTCGCTCCGGAACTGCTGCAGGTTCGGGGCGCGGGCACCTTTGAGCCGGTGGTGCCTGAAAATAGTCGAACTGGGAGCTCCACCAATCGCCGGGTCTCGATTACAGTGAACCTAGAGTAGTGCGGAGCCCGGGATGCTGCAAAAAAAGATCTGCATGTTGGGCGGGTTCGCTGTCGGAAAGACGAGCCTGGTACGCAGGTTTGTCCAAAGCATCTTCTCGGAAACCTATTTGACCACGGTAGGAGTGAAAATCGACAAGAAGAGTGTCGCACTCCCGGACAAAACCGTGGATCTGATTTTGTGGGATTTGGCCGGCGAAGACGATATCGGCTCATTCCGCGTCAGCTATGTGCGAGGTGCGACCGGGCTGGTACTTGTCGCCGATGGGACCCGCGCCGCTACTCTTGCCGTGGCGCTCACGCTGCGCGAGCGGGCCGAGGCCGAATTCGGCGCCATGCCGTTCGTATTGCTGTTCAATAAATCCGACCTGGCCGACCGGTGGGCGATATCGAACAGTGAAATTGACGAATTGAGGCAACGTGGATGGCAAATCTATCTGACAAGCGCGCTTTCGGGCGAACATGTTGACGATGCGTTTCGCCAGCTTGCTTCGATGGTCGCCAAATAGACCATGCCCAGAGTGCCGAAGGAAGTCAGAAGCTGGATATACGATTTCTTCTACAATGAGCGCTCTGCCGCATATCTGAAAATTGACGCTCGGCAATGCATAGCCGCGAAGGGCGGCAACATTGAACATTACGGACTCTCGTCGCTTTGCATCGGCAAGCCTGTCGCCAATCAGCTTGAATTCATGGAAGGGCTGCTGCCTTGCCCGGAGCTTCCCTATCATATGCCCATGGTGGAATTGCCCGGCGGGCGTGTCGCGGACCTTCATCTCGTCGGTGACGGTGGCTCGGTGTGGCTGCTCTTTCTCGACGCCACTGCCGAACGCGACAACCAGCAGCGGCTTCAACAGAAGGCTTATGAAATGACACTCCTGCAGGAGAGGGAGCGTCAACTCAATGCGAAGCTGCAATCGACGAACGAGGCGTTGAGGGAGACCCAGGAGGGTTTGTCACGCGAATACCGGCGCGCCGAATCACTGCTCCTCAACATTCTTCCGGCGTCGATCGCGGAGCGGTTGAAAGCGGACGAGCAAATTGCAGACAACCACGCGGAGGTCAGTGTGCTTTTTGCCGACATCGTCGGTTTTACGGAAAGAGCGCGGAGCGTCGGAGCCGCGACGACGCTCGCTATTCTGAATTACTTCTTCAAGGCGGCGGATCTGCTCTCGGAACAACATGGCTGCGAAAAGATCAAGACCATCGGCGATTGTGTCATGGCGGTCGCTGGCCTGCCCGCCGCGCGATCCGATCATGCAGAAGCCCTTGCGCACTATGCACTTGACCTGCGGGAGTCGGCCAGGCGCGAGCGCTTCGCAGGAGAACCGCTAAGCCTCAGAATTGGAATTCACTCCGGACCGATCGTGGCGGGCGTCATAGGCAAAAGGCGGTTTGTCTATGACCTGTGGGGCGACACCGTCAATCTCGCCGCGCGGATTCAAAAGGCCGCGGAGCCCGATGAAATCCGTATTTCGGATGCGACCCACGAACTGCTTGGACCGAATTTTGCCTGCGATCCACTCGCGGAAACGGAATTGCGCGGTACGGGTCGTGTGCGAATGTGGCGGCTCCTGGCCTGATGCCGCCGACGCTGGAGCGCATTGCCAGCTTTCCTACTCCGTTGTGCTGGCTTTCTTTCTGCGCCGATTGGTGTGCGACTGCGCGACGGCCACTTTCAACTCGGGTGTGATCTCCAACGGCGCGTTCTCTGCCCCATGTGGGTTCTGCAGCCCCTCGACGTGGACGGTCGGGAATGGGAGTTCGATGCCCTGCTCCTTGAAGACCTGGCGGAGACGTACATAGAATTTGCGTTTCATATTGAAGGCGCCTCCCGGTCTGGTTGTGACCTTGACCCTCAAGACGATGCCGTACTCGCCGAACTCCTGCACGCCCTGCATCTTGATCGGCGAGAGCACCCAGTGCTTGAACTCGGGATCTTCCGCCAGTTCGAGGCCGATCCGCTTGATCAGCCTGCGAGCGAAGTCGATATCGGTGTCGTAACCGACGGTGATGTTGAATTTGTCGGTGACCCAGTCACGGCTCTGGTTCTGGACTGCTCCGAGCTCACCGAAAGGTATTGTGAACAGCGGGCCACGATGGTGGCGCAGCTTCACCGAGCGCAGCGAAAAGCTCTCCACCGTTCCCACATAGCGGCCGGATGTAATGTATTCGCCGACACGAAATGCATCATCGAGCAGAAAAAACACGCCCGAAATGACGTCCTTGACTATGGTTTGCGCCCCAAATCCCACAGCGACGCCAACGACGCCGGCGCCGGCGATCAGCGGGCCGATCTCGATGCCCACTGAGGCGAGCATCATCAGCGCCGCCATCACCACGATCACCGCGAGCAGAATGTTCTGGATGATCGGCAAGAGCGTGCGCAGCCGCGCCTGCTGCGGATCGAGGACCGGGACCTCCTCGTCGTCGATCACCGCGTGCGGCGTTTCGATGCCCAGCTTTCGTTCGATCAAAGCTTTGATGATCGACCAGCCGAAATCGGCTGCGAGCGCAATGACCATGACGTTGATCAAGCCGCGCAATACGAGCGTGGTCGTCGTATCGCTGTCCCGCATGGACTGCATGTCCAGGCCCCAGAGACGCGCGAGAAAATAAGCCGCCACCAGGATCAAGATCATCCGGACCCCGCGATCGATGACAGCGATCGTCACCGCCGGGATCGTAGGCCGGCCAGCATCCTCCGAACCCGGCCGCAGGACGAAATTGACCCCGCGCTGCGTCAGCATGACCGCCAAAGGCAGGAAGAATGCGGCGAAGGTCAACCAGAACAATATATTGAGGCCGGCGATGCGCAACAGGAACAGAACGACGAAATAAGCAGTCAGTAGCCATGTCGCTGCCGTGTGGCCGCTTTGGTGCGCACCGTCTCGCTGTGTTCTTGGTCGACGCCAAACGGCAAGCAGCAAGAGCAACAGCAGCACGAAATCGGCGCCCGTTGACAGGACCAGCATTCCATCCCGATCGATGCCGAGACCCGGCAAGAGGATAAAGGCCCCGCCGAAAAAGGCGAACACGCCGACGATCCGGGGTAGCCAATAGAACCAATGGTCAGCCGTCTCGTTGGTGATCGGCAATGCACGAACCTCGACGGCGTTCTCGACTTTCATGAAGGAAGGGACGAGCATGGCTGCGAGGTACATGCGCACACCCGCTGTAACGACTGCAGCCATCAGAAATGTCAGCACGATCTCGCGGATAAGCATTGGCCAGTCGAACAACATGAACGCGCCGGCGCTGCCCAGCGCGAACGAGACGATCAGCAGGCTGGAATAAAGCGTGCGACCACCAATCTTCTTGGCTCGCCCAATGGGCGTATCCTTCGGCTGCGCGATGATCCAAAGACGAAACGGACGGGTGAGCCTATACGTGGCCCAGGTGAGCGCGACGCCGGCAGCGATGAACATCGCGATCAGCAAAAATACGCCGAGAGGTCCCTTTCTGGACATGTCGTCCATGGTCTCAGTCCGAACGCGCGCGAACTGGCCTGGCAGCAAGGGCACGGTTCGCGCAATTCTTTCGATATGATGCTTGATCCGATCGAGCGTCGAGGATGCCATGGTATTCATCTGGCCTGGTGCGGCCACGGCCCCGGCCGATGCGTCGGCCGGCGAAGGCCCTGCCTCGGCAGGCGCTCCCGTTGACCCGGCCTCCTTATTTCGCTGTTCGGCCATCCAGGCCTTCACTGACGGATCGTCGAGAAGCTCGAACAGCTGTTTGACCTTTTCAGGCGGGACGGTCGCCGGCGCCTGTGCCTGTACCGGACCAGCCAACAAAAGGGCAATCCCAAAGACGAGCGGCCTGGCAATCACTGCCAGCATTGCCGTCAGATCTCCGAGACGTCGTGCCAGGCGCTCCAGGTTCCTGGCCCCCAATCGTCGATTCATGAGTGGCATCGTGCTGTAACCTTCCGGTCAACTCGGCAGGCAACGACATCTATGTCCGCCATTGCTCCTACCTTGAAGAAGCCGAAGTTGTGGTGCAAGACTTCATCGTTCCGAGCTAGACCGTTGCGCCGGGCACGTTTTTGACATTCGCCGACTCTTGCCGAAGAAAACGAAAGCTCGATGATCCAGGACAATGCTACCGCAGGCGGTGTGGTGCCGATGTTCGATGCCGAGCAAACCGTCGGCGCAACGCTTGCCGGCATCCGCCGGCGGACCTACCAGGTACTGGATATAGTCGTGGTGGATGATGAGTCGACGGACGGATCGGCGTCGATTGTGACGGCCTGCGCCGAGAAAGACCAACGCATCTTGTTCTACCTTCGAACCAGGCGCGGGTAGGACGGCGTGGCTTGTAATCCCTTGGTTTCAATCGTGGTTCCTGCGCACAACGCGGAGGTAACGCTGGCGCGCGCGCTCGATTGCCTTCTCGATCAGGAAATAGCGGATTGGGAGGCGATCATCGTCGACGACGCCTCCACGGACCGCACCCCCGCGATCATCGCCGGTTATGTGGGGCACGATGCCCGATTTCGGACGTTGAGGTCTTGCGCGTATAGCGCCGCCGGCGCGCGCAATAGCGGGATTTCGACAGCGCGCGGCCAATGGCTCATGTTTCTGGACGCGGACGATTGGGTGGATGCCAGCTTCCTTGCGAAAATGCTGGCCGCATTGAAAACCACGCCCGATGCAGTGGCCGCCTATTGCGGTTCTCGGCGCGTGATGCCCGATGGCGAACTCACCCCGTCGAGCATCTCAACTGAGGTTGCGATCCAGCCCTTCGAAACTTTCGCCCGCCGGTGTGCCATTCGCACTCACGCGCTGCTGGTCGACCGGGAGACAATTGTCGAGTTGGGCGGTTTCGATGTGTCGCTGCGCACCTGCGAGGACTGGGATCTGTGGCAGCGCCTCGCACGTCTAGGCAAACGTTGGGTGATGGTCGACGAGCCGCTCGCTTTCTATCGGATCAGCCCCAACTCGCTCTCCTGCAATTCGATGCAGCTGCTGGCAGATGCGGAAATCGTGATCGCCCGCGGCTTTTCTACTGATCCCAGAGTCGAACACCCAGCATCGGCTCACGGCAAGGGAGCGATCGAGGCGAACGGCCGCACCGCTTCCGAGGCACTCGCGTGGTTCGCATTGTTGAACGCCGCGTCGGATTGCGGCCGCGGCTCGCACTCGATCAACCCGCAGTCCCTGCGCGCGCTCCCGGCAGGACGTAAGTGGGCGGGTGAGATCGCCAAGGCGGTCTTCGATGGCCTTTTGGTGGGAAGCCTATCGGTACCAACGCAACTGGCTGCCAGGTGGGATAGGTTCGGCGGCTCTCTCACCGAGCTGATCATCGAACTCGGCAAGATCTGGGGCGATCCCGCAGCGGGTCGCCGCGTCCAGTATCACCTTGAGCAAATGCTGCTCGACTCCGACGATCTTGCCGCGCCGCGCAGACTGGCGCGGACACTGGGAATTCGCGTCGACGCTCGAAATCCGATCTCGATAGAATTGCCGGAAGGAATCGACCAAATTTATGCCTATCTGATGGTGGACGGCCGGATCGAGGCCCGCGTGCAGTTCGGCGCGCTCGGGAAAGTGACAAGGAGCCATTGGATTAATCTGGCCTCGCAGAGCGGCGTTGCCGACAATTCAAACCTGTCTGCAGCCGAGGCGTCGTTGCCCATGGCAGAGCATCCTTCTGATCCGGACAGCCACTTCGGCAAACTGGCGCGATTGGCCGCGGAAGCGCAGGGGCTGGTTCGGTCGAGCGCCGAACCTTTAGAGCCACTTGCATCACCGCGCCGTAAACCGGCCGCGGATGACCACGATACTGATCGCACGTCGTTCTGGAATCGCCGTTTTGCGACCGAGGATCCCTGGAACTATCGTTCGCCCTATGAGCAGGAAAAATATGAGCGGCAGCTCGAAATTCTGCCTGCCGGTCCCATCGGACGGGCGCTCGAGCTGGCCTGCGCGGAGGGTCACTTCACGCGCCAACTAGCGCCGCGAGTCGGCCATTTGACCGCAACTGACATCTCCGCCATAGCCATCGGGCGGGCGCGCGCGCGATGCAGCGATCAGCCGAATGTTGAGTTCGGTGTGCTGGATTTCTCGGCGGACACGCTGCCAGGTGGGATGGATCTGATCGTCTGTTCGGAAGTGCTCTACTACCTGGGTGATCTCGCCGAGTTGCGGCGCATCGCCAAGAAATTTGTTGAGGCGTTGGCGCCTGGCGGCAGTTTCATCAGCGCACACGCATTCGTGCTCCGTGACAATGTTGAAAGGACGGGCTTCGACTGGAACACATTCGGTGCACAAGCAATCTCAGAGACGTTGGCAGTGACTGAAGGCCTCGTCCTCGAACAATCGATCCAGACCGAGCTCTATCGCATAGACCGCTTCCGCCGCCTGTCGCTAGACGACGTGGCGACGGAACCGACGATTGATCATGTGCCAATCCGCGCGCCCATCGGTATTGGGGTCGCGCGAAATATCGTTTGGGGCGGGGCACGGGCCTTGCGCCGCGACGTCGCACGCAGCGAGCGGCGGCAGCGTATCCCTGTCCTCATGTATCACAGCGTCGCCGATGATGGTCCGGCCGCGCTCGCCCGTTTTCGGTGCACGCCCGCCGCATTCGAAGGCCAGATGGCATGGCTGCGCGCCAATGGCTTTCACGCGATCATGTCCGAGCAGCTGGAATGGTCCATTGCCAACCGTGAAGCTTTCGTTGGCCGCCCGGTGCTCATCACCTTCGATGACGGCTTCCAGAATTTTGCCGACCATGCTTGGCCGATCTTGCGCGCGAACGACCTGACCGCGGAAGTGTTCCTGGTGACGGACTTGGTAGGGGAAAGTGCACGGTGGGACGTCGACATCGGGCCGCCGACGCAGCTTATGGACGCCGGGATGGTGCGACGTCTCGCCGGCGAAGGTGCGTTCTTCGGAAGCCATCTGGCGACGCATCGCGCGATCGATGGTCTGTCGAGTTCTGACTTGGCCGCCGAGCTCCTGCGCTCGCGCATGTTCGTCGAACGGTGGACCGGTCGACCAACCACGGCGTTCGCGGCACCCTTCTCTGTCACCGACCGACGGCTTGGCCGACTGGCCAAGGAGTGCGGCTATCGCATCGGCTTCGGCGGCAAACACGGGCCGGCGGACCTCGACTGCGATCCCATCGACCTTCCGCGCATCGAGGTTCGCGGGGATCGCTCGCTCGATGACTTTGTTGCGCGCGTCGAGGCCGTGCTCGAATGAAGGGTGAACAAACCGCTTCTGCTTTTTTGTCGGTGTCCCGTCCGACTACGTTGTTCGCAAGTCTATTGGGCGACCTGGGACACGGCTGACATCAGCTCCTGCGGGTTCGGCGCCCCAAACATGTATCGCCCACCCTCTGGGACTTCCGTGAAGCTCCAGCGGACGACCCCCTGCCGGTCCAGCAGGAACTGACCGATCAGTTGTCCGTGTCCCGTTGCCATCATCTGTTCGTCGGCCTCGGTCACTTCGTAATGGTCCTTCTTGTCGAGGAATTCGCTGGCCGCAAAAGGATCCATGGGAGTGGGCAACTCGCCTGGTATGTCGACCCGCATATCCTTTGCCGCTGCCATCGAGACCTTGTACGGCCAGTTTGTCTCGTCTTGGGTGAATTCGAGATTTGGCAGTCCAAAAGCACGATGTGAAGCGCGTTCGGGGTCGGAAGCCGCAAGCAGATTCGGCATCGGGTGATAGCGGAAATAGAGACGCGCCCGCTCAATCGGCGTGTTGACCACCGTCAGGCTTTCCACCCCCTTTTCGCGCAGTTCCGGATCAAGCCGCGCCTGGGCTGCGATATGGCGCCGGCAGAACGCACAATGGAGACCTCGAAACAGGCCGACCAGCACCGGTTTTTGTCCGCGAAAGTCGTCAAGCGCGATCTTGCCTTCCTGGGTGATGGCGTCGAGCACCACGTTCGGCGCACGATCGCCCGGTTGAAGCGGTACCAAGTCAATACGCGCGGACATTTTTCAACCTCCCATCCGGCTAATCGAGAAAAGGCAGCACCACAAGCGCTTCCGGGTCGAGCCCGTGCTGGGCGCATATTCCCTGCGCCAGGGAAAAGTAGCGTTCAGCCTCGGCCATATTGTCGAGGTCGAGATTAAGCGTTGCAAGGCCATCATAGCACGGAAACAGCAGTTGGGGCTCACTCGTTTCGCGCGCTACGTCCAGTGCTTCTTGGAACAAGCCAACCGCCAGTTCCGGACGACCGTTGCACTGGTGGATCTGCCCAAGCACGATCAACGGCACCGGCAGATGCTCGCGCTGGTCGAGCGCCCGGTCGATCTCGATGGCCTTCTCGGCAGCAGGCACGCCCTCGGTTGGGCAGCGATCCGTGAAAGTACAACAAGCAACCGCCAGATTGGCGAGGAGGCGCGCCTGGAAACCCAAATCACCAATATGGCGCGCCACTTCAAGACCGCGGCGACAGACCTTTATGGCCTGTGCCGGATCGATGGTCGTGTAGAGCACCCCGAGATTGGTGTAGCCGCGGCAGGCCGCGCCCAGCAGACCGGCGGCTTCGGCCAATTCGATGCTGCGCTCAATCTGGCGCACGGCCTCATGGTCTCGCCCAAGGCGAGCCAGCGCAACAGCCTTGGTATTGAGTGCCTCGGCGGTCACAAGAGTGGCATCACGCCCCATCTCTGAGACATGCTCGGCTGTCAGAGTGCGTACGCAATCCAGCGCCGCGTCTGCCCATTTTGCCGCGAGAGCGTGATCTCCGCCACGAAACGCCTGTCGGCCACGTTCTTGCCAGAGATGCGCCTGCTCGACCGGGGCATCCGCGCCATCGAGAAGCGCTGCCGCTTCGGCATAACGGGATTCTGCGTTGTCCCGCTTGCCGACGTCCCAGAACAGCCGACCGATCTTGCGCAAAACTCGCGCCGAAGCGACGCGATCGCCCGACTCGCGATATGCCTGCAAGACCGTCTCGTAGTGCTGGTGCGCGATCTCGCGGCGGCCGGCCGGACCGCTCAAATCGGCAATGCGCTCCGCGATTGCCAGTTTGAGCGGTGTTTGCCCGACCGCGCCCAACGCAGTCATGGCTCGCTCGTAGAAACGAAGGGCGTCATCGTTGGCATATATCATGCGAGCGCGATCGCCCGCCGCCTGCAGGTATTGCGCGCCCCTTTCCCGCTTGGCGCTCTGTGCGAAATGATGGCCGAGCACGGTCAAATCCTCGAGCCGTTCCGGCTTGTCGCCGCACAGTTGCTCCAAGGCGGCACCGACCCGCCCGTGGATGTCGGTCCGGCGTTGCAGGAGCAGATTCTGATAGATCACGTCCTGCAGCAGCGTTTGCGTAAAGCGGTAGCTTTGCGATGAGACCGAACCTGATCCGGCAACTTCCTCGATGATTTCCGCATCGCAAAGCAGTTCACAGCCGGCTTCCAGGCGGCCGGGGTCGGCTGTCACGGCTTTTAGAAGTGTGGCATCGAAGCGCGGGCCGATTACCGCGGCTTCCTGGGCCAACCGCCGCACCTCTTGGGGCAGCCGGTCGACGCGGGCAAGCAACATTGCCTGGATAGTGGCGGGAATGCCGGTTGCGACTTCGCCTGCCACAGTCCGCCATCGCTGGCCCTCGCGCACCAGAATACCGCGATCGATAAGGCCACGAACAATCTCCTCTATGAAAAGCGGGTTGCCGCCCGCGCGCTCGAGGATCTGGTCGGGAAGCCCTCCTGCCGTGTTTACCCAGCTCTCGCCGAAAAGCGCCGCCAGCAGGCTACGACCGTCATCACCGTTGAGCGGCGAAAGCCTGAGTGCCGTGTGACTGACTCGACTTGAGTCGAGCTGGTCGTTGTGCGGCGCCGGACGATGCGTGACCAGCAACATCAACCGCGTGCGTTCCAACCTGTCCATCACGAAACGCAGTGCCTCGAGCGACACGGCGTCGGCCCAGTGCAGGTCTTCGACGACAATCAACAGCGGCGACAACGCAAGCCGCCGTTCGATGATCGTGCGGACCGCGTAGAGAATTTGCCGCCGCAGTTGCTCGGGCTCGACATACTGCAAGGTGGCGTCGGGGTCGCCAAGGCCAAGCACATGGTAGAGCAAAGGCATCAGCCGCTTCACCTCCTCGCCCTGCAGGCCGAGATCGGTAAGCAAGTCTGCGAGCTTGCCCCGCATTTCCTCCCCACTGTCGTTTTGCATCATCCCGGCAGCGCTGCGCACCACTGCACCCAAAGCGCCGAATGATTGTTCGCCAAGCGGCGAGCACGTGGCCTGCCGCACGGCGACGTTGCGAAAACGATCCTCGTCGCCGACGCGGGCGACGAACTCCCTCACCAGCCGCGATTTCCCGATACCGGCTTCTCCGACGAGGCGGACAAGCTGGGCCGAGCCGCCGCACGCCTGATCAAGGCTGGCCAGCATTCTATTGAGCTCCGCACCGCGGCCTATTATCGGCGCGCTGAGGCCGAGCGCCTCGAGCCCGCGCGCTGCACGCGGCGCCGCAAGCGGTCCATCCAGTCGGTGGACGAGCACGCTGCCAGCCTTGCCGCGAAGCACGACATCACCCAGCGACTCGTAAGCAAAGGCATGCCGGGTCAGCCTGTGAGTGAGCTCGCCAACCAGCACCTCACCCGGTGCGGCCAGCGATTGCAGGCGTTGCGCCGTATTCACCGTATCGCCGGTTACCGAATAGGATTTGGCGGTACCGATGCCCAATCCCCCAGTAACGACCGGACCAGTGTTTATGCCGATGTGAAGCAACAGAGGCGAGCCGGAGTGGAAGGTGCTTTCGCCGAGCCGTGCCGTCCGGGCCATCATGTCGAGAGCGGCGCGAAGCGCACGTTCCGGATCGTCCTCATGCGCGACCGGTGCACCGAACAAGGCAAGCAGTGCATCGCCGATGAACTTGTCGACAAAACCACCAAAGTTTCGCACTGCCGCTGTCAATTCCTTGAATAGTTCGTTCTGCAGCGTTTGCATGACCTCTGGGTCGAGCTGCTCGCTGAGTGTGGTGAAGCCGCAAAGGTCGGCGAACAAGACCGTTACCGTCCTGCGATCGGCGTCAGAGACGGCATGCAGCCCGTCTTCGCTTTCGATGTTTGCAAGCAGCGACGGAGTTCGAGAAGGCGGAACAATGGTCCGGCTTGGTGTCGGAGCAGGCCGTTCGACGGCTTTTGTTGGCGCACCGACGCTTACCCCACATTTCGGACAGAACTCGAAATCAGGTGCGCAGACGTAGCCACAACTGGAGCATGGCACGGGCTGGCGCCTGCCACACCTCGGACAGAAAGCATAACCGCCCTCAACCTCGAAACCGCAGCCCGCGCAGTCCATCGAACAAGACCTCACCAGGGGCCATGACGGCGTGATCTAGCTACGCACTTCACGGCCGGGGTATTCACACAAGGATGAACCGATAGCCGTCGACCAGCAAGCGGCAACGCAAATGGGGCATAGAGCGATCAGTGTGGGTACTGTGGCAGAGCGCTGTCGATTCGGGCGGCTGCGTGGCCGTCGCTCGCGAAAGTTCCCTCTTACCCTCCGTCTTCCTGCTATCCTGGAGATGAGGAGACGACCCATGAGCGAGAATCGTAAGCTAGCGGCAATCCTGGCTGCCGATGTGGTCGGATACAGCCGGCTCGCGAGCGCGGACGAAGATCGTACTTTGGCGAGGTTGCGGGCGCTGCGCAGCGACCTGATCGATCCGACCATCGAAGTGCACCACGGGCGGGTGATCAAACGCACCGGGGATGGGGCGCTGGTTGAGTTCCGCAGTGTGGTGGATGCCGTGCGCTGCGCCGTTGAGGTTCAGAATGGTATGGTCGAGCGCAATGCCGGCCTGCCGCAGGACCGCCGCATCGAGTTCAGGATCGGCATCCATCTGGGGGATGTAGTCGAAGAGAGCGACGGCGACCTGATGGGCGACGGCGTCAACATCGCCTCGCGTTTGGAGGGTGTCGCGGCGCCCGGCGCCATCTGCCTGTCCGAGGATGCCTATCGCCAGGTCAAGGCCAGGCTCGACCTCTCGGTCAGCGATCTCGGCAGCACGCAGCTCAAGAACATCGCCGAGCCGATCCGGATCTATTCACTGCAAGTCGGTAGCGCCGGAACCAAGGCGGCCGCGACCTCGGAAACCGCGACGGAGCGGCCGGCGACGGCAGCGCCGCCGAAGCTATCGATCGCCGTCCTGCCGTTTGCCAACATGAGTGGTGACGCCGAACAGGACTACTTCGCCGACGGCATCTCTGAAGACATCATCACCGCGCTGTCCAAACTGTCGCAGCTCTTCGTCATCGCGCGCAATTCGTCGTTCACCTTCAAGGGCCAGAACGTCCATGTGCAGGAGGTGGGCACGAAGCTCGGCGTGCGGCATGTGCTTGAGGGCAGCGTACGCAAGTCGGGGAACAGGGTGCGCATCACCGCGCAGCTCATCGATGCAACCTCGGGCGGCCATCTTTGGGCGGAGCGGTTCGATCGCGATCTGACCGACATATTCGCGGTGCAGGACGACGTGACGCAGCAGATCGTCGGTGCGTTGGCGCTCAATCTGACTGAGGGTGAACGTCAGCGGCTGGCGCTCGAGCGCCCGCGCAACACGGAGGCATACGACTATTTCCTGCGGGGTCGGGAGCTGTGGTACCAGCTGACGAAGGAGACGAACGTCGCAGCCCGCGACCTCTTGCAACGTGCCATCGAACTGGATCCGAGATTTGCCTCTGCGCACGCTTTCCTCGCCCTCACGCACGGGCTCGATTACCTGAACAGGTGGAGCGCGTCGCCGCCGGAATCGATGGCGCAGGCGGAAGAGGTCGCATCGCAAGCGGTAACGCTGGATGGTACCGATCCCTGGGCACACTGGGCGCTGGCTATAGTCAAGCTCTACACACGACGACACGATGAGGCCATCGAGGAGGCCGAGCGCGCGATAGTCCTCAATCCGAACTTCGCCGAAGGGCACGTCATCCTCGGCGAGGCGCTGTACTATTCGGGCAGATCTGAGGAGGCCCTCGAGAGTTTCGCCCGGGGGAAGACCTTGAATCCGTACTTTCCGGATGTGCTTCTGCACTTCCAGGCTTTGGCCTCGTTTCAACTAAGAAGGTACGAAGAGGCCGTCGACCTCCTGATGCAACGACTGGCTCGCAACGCTGCCACCGACGTCTCGCGCGCGCTTCTGGCCGCCAGCTACGGCCATCTGGGCCGTTTCGCCGAGGCCCGCGCCGCATGGCAGGAGGTGCTTCGCCTCAATCCCGACTATTCCCTGGAGTACCGTCGCAAAGTCTTGCCCTACAAGAACCCTGCCGATTTCGAACTCGTGGTGGACGGGCTCCGCAAGGCCGGTGTCGAGCAATGACAGGTAAGGCCATGTCAGGTCTGGCCTTGAACTGCAGCCGATCGCGATGGAGCCTCCGTAACAGTTTTGTTTTCCGTTTGACTGCTGCTAACCCTCAAGGAAGCGGCCGGATCAGACGCCAGAGGCTCACCGATAAATCGCCGTCGCTTGCGGTTGCACCCTAGAAAAACAGCCTGAGATAAGGGCTGAAGTGAGGCTCAGGTCGCCTTGATCTCTGCCTGGCCGATCTTGCGCCACCGGGCGTCTTCGCGAACCAGTTTCAGGTCGTCGGTCGTCTCGGCAAATGTCCGCAAACGATATTGCCGGAGCAGTTCCGGGAAGAGCGCCCCCTCGGGTAGGCCGGCAAGCTGCTCGCGGACCGAGATCTTTTCATCGATGACCCGCATTCCCCAGGCATTTTCCCGGACCTGCAGCTCCGCAGCCAGATCGCGCTCTTCCGGCGCGTTTTCGTCTAGCGCAGCCAGCAGGATCGAGTGGAAAAGCGCTACATAGCCAATCTGTCTCAATCCGCCCACAGCCCGCACGCGCGGCAATATGGCAAGAACGAGGAACATCAGGAACAAGTTCGGCAGCAGCACGCCGTCCAGCAGCGCCTGCTTGAGATACGGCCGCTCGAACGGGATGGAAAGACCATGCGGCCTGTCGGGCTCGACCAGGTGCCCGTTCTCGAGGACGAGCTTGCGCACGCGCTCCTCGCGGATGCCCCAGAAATAGGCCGTGGTATTGGGCAGGAATCTGCCAAATGGGCTCGATGCGGCCTCTTGCAAGGCACGTTCGAGACGCTGGCGCCTTGCGGGCTCAACGAGCAGCCTGGACAGAAGGCTGTCGTCATATTCCAGATGCCGGGCCATGGCAGCCGCGGCGAGCCGATCATCGATGAAAACCGGCAGGGCCATGCCGGATCGATCCCAATTGGCGGCCAGATCCTGGTTGAATGCTGTCAGCGCATCGGCAGCGGTTCCAAACACCTTGTCTTGACTGGCAAGCAGTGTGCCCAGCCAGCGGCTGGCATCCGTTTCATCGCCCACCGCTTCGAGCGCGCGCTTATTGAGGGAGACGGGACCGGCCACGCAGACACTTTTGCGGCACAGTTTGTGGCGCCCCATGCCGAACAGGTTGATCTTGTCGTCGCCGACATCGAGCCATCCCGGCCCCTCCCGGCCAATTGTTTCCATGGTCATCGTCGTTCCCATGAAGCCGAAGAAGGCCGACAGCCCGTTTTCGACCGCGCCGAGCCAAGCAAGCAGGAGGGCATCGAAGGTGATCCGGTCCATCAGAAGCAGGCAGTGCAGGCCGGACTGAATCACCGGTCTGTGCTCGAACTCTTCGAGGGCCTTGCCGATCTCCTCAGGCTGCATAATCACACCGAGGCGCTGATGCAGGACTTCGCGCAGGATCGAGCGGGCAGCGATCGCGGGGCCGGATGTAGGCCTTGCCACCGGCCGCCACAGATGGCGGGCGTAGTCGGAAACCGGTGCATTCCAGTTCTGCTCGATGTCACGCACGACTTCCGGGCAGAGCGGCGACAGCAAAGCCAGAATTTCCACCGGAGGCGTAGGAGATGGATCAAAGACGGCGGTCATTGGTCCCGTCTAGCCGCTTGCAGTGCAAACGCCAAGGGAGACCATACTTGCTGGATGCGGCCAGCCCAGCTCGTCAACTCGATCAAGTGGTGTGAGACGAAATTGACCGTATCCTATGGAGTTCTCCATGAGCAATCACCTGTTCGCCGACCCGGCACGAATTGTCAGATTGGCTAAACAGCTAAGGCTAAACAGGATCTTAGAACCGCAGCCGGGCCATGCTCAGGAGGTCGTGGTACTGCCCGTCAGTAAAACCGGCCTTCACATGCCGACCTTCGACCACGAAGCCGTGGCTTGTGTAGAGACGGAGGGCCGGTTCGTTGTCGGCATAGACGGTCAATTCGACTCGCTTCAGGGCCCGCCAGTTGTCGGCCACGTCAAGCAGCGCGTCAAGTATGGCAGAGCCAATGCCCTTGCCAACAAAGGCATCGTCAAGGCCGATATTGATCTCGCCGATATGCGAACGGCGCGGCGAACCCTGCACGACCAAGCTGCCATGGCCGACGATCTTGCCGTCCACCTCCGCAACGATCCAGGTGGTCTCCTGGCCGGCCTTGGCAATGCGCCGCTCCACCTGCTCCATCCTCTCGAAAGGCATCCTGAACGTGCCCCAGCGGAAGGCCGGCATGTTGAAGATAGCGCAAAGTGCCTCCGCATCGCTTGGCCGGACAGATCGGAGCTGCGGCTGGATTTTGTTGGAGGATGGCGAGGTCGTGCTGGTCATGGCGTTCCCGGCGAAGGCAATCGGCCCTGCACGATGCACCGGACCTCACCTGGAAATCCAGCCGTGTCTGCAAGCTATGATGCCGATTGCGAGCTGAAATATCGGGAGGAGGTGTAGAGCTTGAAGACGCCGCTGATGCCGATCCAGCCGAAAAGAGCGAGCCAGCACAACGTCCCGGTCGCCGTCCAGTCGATCCGGTGCACCGCAGCGTCGGTGATGAAGAGGCCAAGGATGGCAAGCAGGCCAACCAAAAACTGCGCTAGGCCGAGCACCAGCAGCTCCTCGCGCGGCGCGTTTCTCCAGACGAGATATATGCCCCCCGCGCCGGCGAGGAAGATGGCGCTGTAGACCTGCGCGTGGAAGGCATCGATCGGCCATGGCCAGAAGCTACTGAATGTCAGGGGAAACACCAACAGGCCGATGCCATAGAATCCGAGGATCGCCAATTCCACCGGCATGTAGCCGCGCCATGCCGGGTTTAAGGTGACGCCCTTTGCAGAAGGACGATCCCAGGCCTGCCACAGGAACAGCCCCGATACTGCGACCGAGCCAAGATAGACCAAAAACCATAGCCACGGCGCTTTGCGCTCGAAGTTGAAATAGCCGAGATTGATGAACGAAGCCGCCGACACGATGACGGTGAAGATGAAGGCCATGACCAGCACGAGTCTGCCGGGCGACCAGCGGTTCCAGAACAGCAGCGCCGCCATCACCACCATTTCGGCGGTGTAGAAGCCGCCGAGGAAGCGGGCATTGAACGGGGTGACGGCCCAAGGCCACCGAGGCTTGACCAGCACAGGCGCGAAAAACAGGCCCGCGCCCACGATCAGGACGATGATGACCGCCACTGAAAAAAGGCGCAGGGCCGTGGGAAATGGCGGGTTGTCGGATCTCGGCATGGGAAAGGCTCCCCAGGGTGAATGCCCGTGGACTCTCATAGTGCCGCTTGCGACCGGTGAAAATCGGCCGATGGAAAGGTTGTCTATTCGAATAGCCGCACGGCCCGTTTCGAAGTAAAATGCGGCGCTCGGACCAAAAAGCGGTCCGGTCAACATGCCTCGGGCGCATTTTCGGAGCCTGCACGATGAGCGAAGCTCAGGACCTGTTCTCGCTTCTGCGGCAATCGGCAGATGTCGATCCTCTGGCAATCGACGCGATCAAGCGGATCATTGCCGAGGGCGAGGACCGCGAACTTTGCCGCATCAATGTTCTAGCCTTCGCCAGCAAGCATGGCCTCGACGAGGAGCGCACCATAGGCGCCTTTCTCCATGCGGCGCGGGTGGGCATCTTTGACATTTCCTGGAATGTTCTGTGCCCCGGTTGTGGCGGCGTGCTCGACACCAACGCCACGCTGAAAACCCTGCAGAAGGACGAATACACCTGCGCGCTGTGTTCCCAGGGCTATTCGCCGACCCTGGACGAGATGGTCGAGGTGACGTTCACCGTCAGTCCCCGCATGCGCAGGATTGCCGCCCACAATCCGAACGAACTGCCATTGGTGGAATATTTCCGCCAGATCTACTGGGCGTCCGGCATCGATGTGCCGGATGAGGATTTCACGAAGAAGATGGAAGCGTTCTCGCTGGAGGATATCGAGCTTGCGCCGGGTGAAAAGGCGGTTCTGCCCATCCAGCTT
The DNA here is from genome assembly GCF_037179585.1 of Mesorhizobium argentiipisi (SeqCode). Classification (NCBI taxonomy): domain Bacteria; kingdom Pseudomonadati; phylum Pseudomonadota; class Alphaproteobacteria; order Hyphomicrobiales; family Phyllobacteriaceae; genus Mesorhizobium; species Mesorhizobium argentiipisi (SeqCode). Next base: position 57,571 of record NZ_JAPYKO010000026.1, on the reverse strand, counting down.
CCGTCCGAATTCGTCATCGTCTTCGAGCCGGTCACCCATTCGGCGCAGTTCATCGACGTGAAGGGCGAACCAACAAAGGAGCGCCGAAGCCTCTCTTTGGTCTTCGACCGCGACCATGTCCAGAGCCAGACGCTGGAGATGCAACCCGGCCCGTTGCGCATTTCGCTGGAAAACAGGACCGATACGCGTGTGTTGCCGGCGGTTTTCATCGCGGGTCATGAATTGCATGAATTTCTGGGCAAACGCCGGCCCTTTCTCACCGCCAAGCGCCTGCTCACCAACCAGACGTTCCGCGACCTCTATCGCACGGATACTCTGGCCGTCGACCAGCGCCTGAAGATCACCAGCCTGACTTTCCTGTTCACAGACCTGCGTGGATCGACCGCGCTCTACGAGCGTGTGGGCGACCTTTCGGCCTTCGATCTCGTGCGCGAGCATTTCCAGGTTCTGCACGAGATCGTCGCGTCGGAGGCAGGCGCGGTGGTGAAGACGATCGGTGATGCGGTGATGGCGACCTTCGCGACCCCTGATCGTGCGATTGCCGCGGCCCTCAGGATACGCGATGCCATGCGTGCGCTCAACGACAAGAGCGGGCGCGAGGATCTGCTGCTCAAGATCGGAGTCCATGCCGGCCCCTGCATCGCCGTGTCTATGAACGAGCGACAGGACTATTTCGGCCAGACGGTCAACATTGCTTCGCGGGTCCAGAACCTTGCCAACGCGCAGGCGATCTTCGCCACCCGTGCGGTGGTCGACGACAATCTCACCGCCGATCTGTTGCGCAGCAAAGCGCTGAAGCCGGAGCCCCACGAGGTCTCGCTGCGCGGCATTGAGCGAGAGATAGCAGTATATACGATCCCCTGAAGACCTGGGCCGCTCCGACCCGTCAGACGCGCCTACAGAGAAAATAACGATCGGCGGGCTCCGAAGTCGGCGCCGGCAGGCGTTGCAGCTGCGGGTGATCAAGCGGCGTGCCGCTCACCGCGAAGCCGCCGACGCGAAGCAGACCCGCAATCAGATCGGGAAGCCAGGTGGCAGTTACTGCATCGCGATCTTCATAGCCGGTGCCGATGTCGGCATGGACAAGAGCGGCGTCGATGCCAATGAACCTCCTCGCCGTCTCGCGTATTTCACCGAGCACGAGGTTTTCAGCTTCGGGAATTGAGCTGGCGTGTGCGCCAACTTCGCGGTCGAACGCCACGATCCGGCGTCCGGGGAGGCGCTCGCGCAGGTGGTGGAACGTCCGGCCATTGCCGAGGCCGAGTTCGAGCACAAGCCCCTCCATCTTCGCCACCTCGACGCAGACATGATCGAGAATGTCGCGCTGTGCGGTCATCCTGCTGATGAAACTCTCGAGGCGACTCATCCGCGTTTGTGTGTCCTGAACCAGCTCTAGAGACCGACGATGCCCGCGACCAGGGTGGAAACCCAAAGTGGCGTGTTAAGCTTGGTCCCGGGCTCGCCGCATATAGAGGCGAATGGTGAGAACTGCAACAACCGGACAGGCCGACGGCAAGCCGGTTGGAGGCCGGCGGGCGGCGCAATGGTGATGTCACCTGTAGGGGTCCGCCGCGTCCCGCAAGCCGTCGCCGAGGAAGTTGAACGCCAGGATGACAAGAATGACGGGGAGGATCGGCAAAAGCAGCCAAGGATAGAACGCGATCACGCTGACGCTGCGTGCCTCGGTGAGCAGGATGCCCCAGCTGGTAGTCGGCGCCCTCAGCCCGAGCCCGAGGAAGCTCAACGCCGTCTCGCCCAGGATCATGCCGGGTATGGAGATCGTCGCTGTTGCGATCAGATGGGACATGAATCCGGGAATGAGATGCCGCCGGATGATGCGGCTGCTCGAGGCGCCCATCAATTGCGCGGCCAGAACGTAATCCTCCTCACGCAAGGCCAGAAGCTTTGAGCGCACGGCCCGCGCCAGTCCGGTCCAATGGAGCAGCCCGAGGATGACGGTGATGCCGAAATAGATCAGGATCGGACTCCAGGTTATCGGCATGATCGCCGCCAGAGCCAACCACAGCGGAATGCTGGGAATCGATTGCAGAACTTCGATTACCCGTTGAACGATCAAGTCGAAGACACCGCCATGATAGCCGGCCAGCCCCCCGATGACGATGCCAAGGACGAAGCTGAAAGCGATGCCGACGAGGCCGATCGTCAGTGAAATGCGTGCGCCGTAGATGATGCGCGAGAGCACATCGCGCCCCAGCCTGTCAGTGCCGGCCAGAAAGAGCTGGCCGTTTTCGGCAGGGCAGACAAGATGCCTGTCACCTTCGATCAGGCCCCAGAATAAATAACTGTCGCCCTTGCAGAAGAAACGGATCCGCTGAACATCATCCTGCTTGTCCATGTAGTTTCGCTTGAGCGTGTCCATATCGAGCGTCATCTGGCGGCCATAGACGAACGGCCCGACAAACTGGCCGTTGTGGAACAGATGCACCCGCTGCGGTGGCGAATAGATGTAGTCCATGTTTCGCGTGTGCAGATTGTAGGGCGCCAGGAACTCGCAGATCAGTATCCCAAGATAAAGCGCTGCCAGGAATATGCCGGATATAAGGGCAAGCCGGTGCCGTCGGAATTTCCACCACATCAGCCGCAACTGCGACGCCTGGAAAACTTTCGACTGCTCAGGCGTCATCGCCTCGACCGACTGCAGGTCGAAGGGCGCAATGGAAACGTAGTGTTGCAGTGGAGCACCCGGAGCGGGCAGCGGCGATTGCGTGTTCATTTGGTGCTTCCGCCCTGCAAGCGAATTCGTGGATCAAGCAGCGCCAGCGCCAGGTCGGAAATCAGAACACCGATGACCGTCAGGAAGGCGAGGAACATCAGGAACGACCCTGCCAGATACATATCCTGGCTTTGCAGCGCCTTGATCAGCATCGGTCCGGTCGTTTCCAAGGACAGCACTATCGCGGTGATTTCGGCGCCGGAGATGATGGCGGGCAGGATGGAGCCGATGTCTGAAATGAAGAAATTGAGCGCCATGCGCAGCGGATATTTGACCAGCGCCTTGAAGGGATGAAGGCCCTTGGCGCGCGCGGTCACGACATATTGCTTGTGAAGCTCATCGAGCAGATTGGCGCGCAGCCGCCGGATCATGCTTGCCGTGCCCCCGGTGCCGATGATCAAGACCGGGATCCAGAGATGGGCGAGGATCGACTTCGCCTTGGCCCAGCTCATCGGCTCGCTGAGATATTGCTGGTCCATGAGATGGCCGATGGACGTGCCGAACCAGATGTTGGCGAAATACATCAGGATCAGCGCCAGCATGAAATTCGGAATGGCAAGGCCGAGAAGGCCGAAGAAAGTGAGGCCGTAGTCGCCCCAGCTGTATTGATGGGTGGCTGAGTACATGCCGATCGGAAAGGCGATGAGCCAGGTGAACACGATCGTGACGAAGGAAACCAGCACCGTCAGCCACATTCGGTCCCCGATGACGTCGCGAACCGGCAGCTCATACTCGAACGAATAGCCGAAATCGCCATGCAGCATCCCGCCGACCCAGTAGAAGTAGCGAATGACCGGCGGCTTGTCGAAACCATACTCCTTGCGCATCATCTCGATGCGATCGGAATCCACCGCCTCGCCCTGAGCGCGCAGCTCGGAAACATAGCTGTCGAAATAGTCGCCCGGGGGAAGCTCGATGATCGTGAAAACCAGCGCCGATATGATCAGCAGCGTTGGAACCATCACAGCAATGCGCCAGACAATGTATCGAAGCACGCTCAGGACTCTCCAAGCCAGAATGTGTCCGGCATGTAGACCCCGAAATAGGCGGTCGGGTCGTAGCCGTAGAGCGCCTTGTCAGGCAGATTGCGCAGCCGCGAGGACGCCAGAACCGGCTGATACGTTCCATTCACCGTGCCGATCGAAAACACCTGATCCGCGTAGATCGACAGCATTGAATTCCAGATTTCGGCGCGCTCAACGGCTCCGGTCGAAGCGTTCCAGCGCTTGAGCAAAGCCATCAACTCGACGACAGGCGGAAGATCGGGCGCCTCGCCGAGCGTGCCATGAGACAAGTAGTGAGCACCCCAGAGCGGCCATTGCAGCTGGTCGTCGATGGTGGGGGCCAACTGGTACGGATTCATGTCGGCGGTCGGCACGCCATTGTCGATGCCCGACCATATCGACATCATGATCTGGCCGCCAAGCGCGCGGCTGCGGAAGATGTCGCGCTGCGAAGTCCGGACGAACAGGGCGATGCCGATCTGGCGCCAATGATCCGTGATGAGTTCGAGCGCGTCGGTTTCCAGTGTGCTTTCGCCGGCCGTTTCCACGATAATTTGCGCCGGGCGTCCGTCGGAAAGTATCCGCAGGCCGTCATCGTCACGCGTCTGAAGCCCGACGTCATCGAGCAGGGCATTGGCCTGGTCGGGATCATGGGCGACCCAGGCTTTTGCGAATTCCGGCCGGTAGAGCGGGCTCTCCGGCAGGACCGTATCGCCGCTTTCCTGCGCCAATCCGTAGAACACCGCCATATTGATCTCGCGCCTGTCCACAGCAAGCGAAAGTGCGCGACGCACGCGCACGTCACGAAAAAGGCCACGCCACACCTGGTCGGCACAATTCAGATTGGGCAGTAGCGCCAGCCGCGAACCCTGTGTGCGTTTCCACAGATGCATCTTCACCGGGTAACGCTTCTCCGCATCCTTCAGGAACGAGTAATCGGCAAAGTCAATTCCCATGCATTGCAGGTCGCTCTCGCCGGCACCGGTCTTGGCGGAAATGATCGCCGACGAGCTGACATTCATGACTACCCGGTCAACATAGGGCAGTTGCCGGCCATTCTCGTCTACTCGATGAAAGAACGGGTTCCGCTCGAAGACGAACTGCTCGGCCGGCGGCTTGGTCCGGTTCTGCCAGGGATCGAGTGTCGGCAGTTCCGGGTTCTCAGGGCGATACTGCCGCGACATGCGGATATGCAGGAGCGTCCATTTCCTGGCTCTGTTCTGCTCCATCAGGCCGGCGAGCCGGAATGGATCCTGGTATTTCTTGTGGAACTGCTTGAGGTAGGCGGCCGGCAGGACAAGCGATAGCGGCGAAGCGGCAGCGAGCTTGGGCAGGAAGTCGGGATTAGGCGCATCCCAGCTATAGCGGATCGTCAACGGATCGACGATCTCGAAGCGTGGCGGCTTGCCGCCCGCCAGCAGGGTCGGGACGAGCCCGCCTTGCGTAAGCTCATCGTTCAGCCAGACATCTTCCCAGCAATAGCGAAAATCCTCCGGCGTCAGCAGGCTGCCGTCAGACCATTTATGTCCTTCCCGTATCTTGAAAGTGAAGACGCGATCGTCCACCACGTCGAAACTTTCGAGAATGTCGGGTTGCAGGTTGAGCTTTTCGTCATAGCCGACCAGGCGAGCATATCCGTAGATGGTCATCATCCGGATATCCTTCTGGCTGCCGATGATCGTGCGCAGCGTGCCGCCATACTGGCCGGGCTGCCGGCCCATCGCAGCGAGGTTCAACACGCGCGGGCTCTTGGGTAGGCGTTCGGCGAGTGCCGGCAGCGCCAGGGCCTTCAGCCACGGCTGAAGAAATTCCGGCTCCAGATCGCCGGCGCGCAACGTGCTCGGCACAAATGCCGAAGCCATGAGTCCAAGGACGGCGCGCCGGCTGATCAATGGCGCAGCTCGCTGACATCGGCCGAACGTCGCGCCAGAACGAGGTGGCCACCGCCAAGATCGAGTGGCGACAGCATATCCTCTTCGCCCTCGTCGCGGAATTGCGGCCCCCATGCGCTGGTGTCGGAAGCGCCGCCGAGCTTCAGCGTCTTGAAATCCATCGGCCTGTCGAGATCGGGGAAAGGCACTGCGGCGACCAGTGAGCGCGTGTAGGGGTGGACCGGTTTCCTAAGCAGAATTTCGCGCGGCGCAAGCTCGACGATACGCCCGCCGCACATCACCGCGATGCGGTCTGCCATGTAGTCCACCACCGCCAGGTTGTGGGATATGAACAGGTAGGTCAGGCCCAGTTCCTTCTGCAGGTCCTTCAGAAGGTTCAGGATCTGCGCCTGGACAGAGACATCGAGCGCCGAAACCGGCTCGTCGCAGATCAGGAGTTCAGGCCCCAGCGCCAACGCGCGCGCGATGCCGATACGCTGACGCTGCCCGCCGGAGAAACTGTGCGGATAACGCTTGATGAAGCGCGGATCGAGCCCGATTGCCTGCATAAGGCTCTTGACCGTGGCGAGTCGGGACCCTGCATTGCCACGTTTATGGATTTCCAGCGGCTCGCTCAGGATGTTCTCAACCGTCATGCGAGGTGAAAGCGACGAAACCGGATCCTGGAAGACCATCTGGATTTTCGCGCGTAGGATGCGCAGGGCGTCTCCCTCTGCCTCTAAGACGTCGATCGGTCTATCGCGACCGTTGAAGACCACAGAGCCGCCGCTAGGGGTGACAGCCCGCATGAGGATCTTGCTGACAGTGGTTTTGCCGCAGCCGCTTTCGCCGACCAGACCCAGGCACTCACCCCGCCTGATATCGAAGCTCACGCCGTCCACGGCGCGAATAGAGGTTTGATGATCCCCGCCGAACCATCCGGACTTGCGGACGGTGAAGACCTTTTTCAGATCCCTGACCGACAACAGGATGTCGTTTGGCCCCCTCGATGCCGGCGCCGTCTGCTTGCCCAGCAGATTCCCGACATTCACCGGCACCTCGCGGAGCGCCTTTAGCCTTTCGCCGGGCTTCAGGTCGAAATGCGGAACGGCTGCCATCAGGCCCTTCAGGTAAGGGTGACCTGGCCGGCGGAATATCGCCTCGACAGGTCCCGCTTCCATGATCTCGCCATGGTACATGACCACCACCTCGTCGGCGACATTGGCGACCACGCCGAGGTCGTGCGTGATCAGCAGCATCGCCATGTTCAGCTTGGTCTGAAGCCCGCGCAGCAATTGCAGGATTTGCGCCTGGATGGTGACGTCCAACGCCGTCGTCGGCTCATCTGCGATCAACAGGGCGGGCCGGCAGATAAGCGCCATGGCGATCATGGCGCGCTGACGCAATCCTCCCGAAAGTTCAAACGGATACATGTCGTAGGCGCGCTTAGGACTGGGAAAGCCGACAAGGCTCAGCATTTCCTCGGTCCGTGCCTTTCGCTCCGCCCGAGGCATGGGCGTATGAATCTGCAAGGACTCGCTGACCTGGTTGCCGATCGTGTGCAGCGGCGACAGCGATGTCATCGGCTCCTGAAAGATCTTGCCGATGCGGCTGCCTCTCAACGCCCGGATTTCGGGTCCATCACGCGGCATCTTCAGGATATCTTGCGTCGTGCCGGGCTCTTCAGGATCGGAAAACAGGATACGGCCGTGAACATGGGCCGAACTCGGCAAAATGCCCATCACAGCCTGGCTCAGAACCGATTTTCCGGAACCTGACTCGCCCACAAGCGCGGTAACCTTGCCGGGCAGGACGCGAAGATTTGCACGCCTGACGGCATGCAACGGTCCCCCGATAATGGCAAAAGAGATGCCAACATCCTCGATCCGCAGCAGATCAACGCTCGAATTCATTCTCACACCAGCCCCACTCTGGCAGGTCCAGAAAGCGAGACTAGCGCATTGTCAGCCTAGAGCAACTTGGATTTGAACGGTCGCCAGTGGCGGAACTGGCGACCGGACTGCCTATCAAAGGCGTTGGGATCAGATCGTGGCGGTTACTGGAGCTTCCTCGGGTCGCCCGCCGGCAGCCGCGCGGCATCGCGGTGAAGCAGCATGACCTGCTCGGCGTCTGATCTTCGGTCGTAAATCGGCTCCAGCGCACCATCTTCATCGAGTGCGAGAGCACCCGACAGATCGGGTGAAAGCACCGTCAGTTTCTGCTTGATGCCCGCCAGTTCCTCGTTGCCGAGCGTCAGCCAGCTGTTGGTGCCGCAATAACTGGCGAAGTCCTTACTGGCGAGAACGCTGTGCGGATATTTCTTAGTTAGGGTCTGGAGGCGCTGGACCTCGTTTACAGCCGAGCCGAAGACAGAGAATGTGAGCCGGTCGGTAAGCCCGACATTTCCGAACATCACATTGCCCACATGTAGGCCGATGCCAAATTTTATGGCGGACAACCCCCTTTCCTTTCTTCGCAGGTTGAGATCCGCCATGCGCGCGGTGGCCTTCTGCGCTGCCGCAAGAGCAGCCTGGCAGGCGATCTCGGACTGCGAGCGGTGCCTTTCGCAAGGGTAGACGGCAATGAAGCCATCCCCTATGAAACTCATGATCTGCCCGCCCTTGCGATTGAAAGGTGCAGCAACGGCGTCGAAAAACTGGTTCAGCGTATCGATATAGATTTCGCGGCCGGAGGTTTCGGCAAGCCTTGACGACCCACGCATATCGCCCATGACCAATGCGGCCCGGATTGTATCGCCCTCGCCGCGCTTGATTTGACCGTCAAGCACGCGCCTGCCAGCGTCGCCGCCGAGATAAGTCGTCATCATGTTGTCGGCGAGCTTGGTGAGCACCGCCATCTTGGTTGCGATGGCGAGATGGCTCTGGATGCGCAGCAGCGCCGAAATCATGTTGTCGCTGAAGCCTCCAGCACTGTCGGTGGACCAAGACCCTAGCATGCCCTGACTGGTGTTGCCGCTGAAGTGATGAACGAAAGCCATGTAATCGCTGACGCCCATAAGACGAAGCTCATCGAAAACAGGAAACTCCGACGGCACCGACGGGTCGAGCCGGCGCCGCAGATGGTCGAGCTTGTTGCTGAGCAGATAGTAGTATGGGCTGGTCAGGAATCTGTCAGAATGAACGCCGTTCTCACTGCGGAAGCCTTCCACTTCCAGCCCCTGGCCGCGAAGCCAGGTGAAGCCAAGCGCGTCATAAAGCGGATGAAGCATCGAAAAGCTCAAATGCACCCGCTTCAGCGGCAGGCCGGCAGCAGCCAGCCGTTCACAAAAGCCTTTTACCAATGTTTCCAGGTCGTTGCCCGCTAGCGCCGATTGGGTCAGCCAATCGGCAACCTTGTCCATTAGAACGGTGGAAACTTCTGCTTGCGCTGTGCTCATGCTATCTCGAAACCGTTGAAGACGGAGCCATTATCCTTTGATCCGCCATAACACAGTCCGCCAACAACCCAAAGATAAGACCCTCGAAGTTAATGAAACCGGCTTCGGCGGCAGAAGCGGCGAAGAATTTCTCGAATGACTGTCCTTGCAGGCAAGGAGTAGGCGCAACTGCATCTATGTCCTGTGGCGTTATGTGGCGAGGCTGCCGGCGGAGTGCAATCATGATCCTGACATCGGGCAAAAAGTTCCCCAACTCAGACGCCGTCAGGCCTTCAAGACCGTCTCTCGGTCCAGCCCGAGGCGGCCAAAAACATTGCGTGTGTCGATGATCAGAAGGGCGTGATCAGCGATCGTCTGATAGTCGATCGCGTCGTGGTCAGTTGCAACGACGACAGCATCGAAATCCTTCAAGGCCGCCTCGGTCAGTTCGACCGAGCGGCGCCCCTTAATCGCCATATGCTCCCGTGTGGTCGGGATCTCGGTAATATGCGGATCGTGGAATTCCGCCTTGCCGCCCCATTCCTCGATGAGTTCAATGAGCCGCAATGAGGGGCTTTCGCGGATGTCGGGCACATTCTTCTTATAGGCGAGCCCGATAATGAGAATGCGCGAGCGGCTGAGCGCCTTGCCGCAGCGCCGGTCCAGCGCCTTCGCCAGTTCATCGACCACATGGCGTGGCATGGCCGTGTTGATCTCTGCCGCCAACTCGATGAAGCGAGTCGGCAGTTCGTATTCGCGCGCCTTCCATGTCAGGTAGAAGGGATCGATCGGAACGCAGTGCCCGCCAAGTCCGGGGCCAGGATAGAAAGGCATGTAGCCGAAGGGCTTGCTCTTTGCCGCCTCGATCACCTCCCAGATGTCGATGCCCATCGCGCCGAGCACGACCTTCAACTCGTTGACGAGGGCTATGTTGACCGAACGGAAGATGTTCTCCGTCAGCTTGACCGCCTCGGCGGTCGCCGTGGTGGAAACCGGAACGACGGTCTTGACCACGCCCTGGTAGAAAGCCTGGACGAGCGTCGCCGCTTCAATGCCGTCGCCTGCCACGACCTTGGGGATCGTCGCGACTTCAAAGCTGCGGTTGCCGGGATCCTCGCGTTCGGGCGAGAAGCCGAGGAAGAAGCCTATCTTCGACTGCAAGCCGGTTTCTTCTAGTATGGGCTTGATCACGTCGTCGGTGGTGCCGGGATAGGTGGTCGATTCCAGCACGATCAACTGGCCGAGACGCAGATGCTTCGCGATGGTGCCTGCCGTGTTCCTGACAAAGGAGAGATCCGGCTCACGGTGTTTCGTCAGCGGTGTCGGAACGCAGATGATGATGACATCGCAGACGGCCAGTTCGGCAAAATCCGCAGTAGCGCGGAACCGTCCGCTCGCCACCTGGCCGGCAAGGCATGTCGACGTCACCGCCTCGATGTAAGATTGGCCGTTGTTCAGGCTCTCGACCTTCTGGGCTTCGACGTCGAAGCCGAAAACCGGGAAGCCGGCGCGTGCGATCGCAACCGCCAGCGGCAACCCGACATAGCCTAGTCCGATCACACCGACTTGCGCGGTGCGCGTCGAAATCCGGTTTAGAAGACGGTCATATGTCGATCGTGAGGCGTCCAAAAATCTGCTTTCCCGTCAATTCGGACAGGCTGTCCGTTTCCATGGCGAGGCTCACTTGGTCCCAAGAACCATGGCCGAGGGATATTGCGGAAAACCAATTTCCGCAAGCTGTCATCAAAGCGGCACCTTCGCCTTCAGGCTTGCGGCAGCCATCGCATAGCCGCCAGCCGCACCATCGATGAAATGAAGGTGATCGCGCTGCAGCGGCGAAGCGACGAGGCATGTCATCAAGGCCGATTTCTGGCGGTGCAGGCCATAGTAGCAGATGCCAGCCTCTTCCGCCTGTTTCAGCCGGTTCTCGATCCGTTGCAACACATCCGCGTCAACGTCGATTGTCATCTTCAAGCCGTCGTCGAACTTCCGGAAATCCGAATTGCTGGCCACGTCGCGTTTGTAGATCTTCGGATCGAAACTGCCGATCGTCCAGCCATATCTATCGGTGACGGCCGTAAGCGTCATCAGGAACACTATCCACAGCTTCGACAGCCACCGCCGTCCTGCCGGCGCCACGGCCCGCGCCTCAATATCGATGCCGGCGGGCAGAAGACTGTAGTCCGGCCCATTCACCGGCACCGGGTGGCCATCGCGTTCCTGCCTGCCGGCAAGGGCGATGATGTCGGAAGTCAGAAACTGAAAACCGCGCAAGTCGCGCGACGCCCCCGGTATGGCTATGATCGAGACGATTTCGCCATGCCGGGCTTCGATCGGGTTCCAGCGGCAGGAGAGGCCGGTCAGATCCGGCCGCGCCCCGGCCGGTGCAGGATCGATGCGGTAGCGCCCCGCTTTCATCTCGGCTTCCGCCCAACTGCCGCCGCCGCCGGCGAACATGGCATAGAAGACTGCTTCGGAGGCTTGGAACCTCGCCACGCGAACGTCGAGGCCTTGCGCTCTTATATCTATTATCGGCACGATTGCGGCACGCAAGGTCAGGTCCAGTTCGTCCGCCACCCATCTCTGGACAGCCGCCAGCGCGTTGCGGGTGATCTCCAGCGCCGAGCCGGGAAACGCCACGAGCGCGCCGTCGCCGCCGAAAACAAAGGGAAAATCTTGCCGACCCAGCGCATTGAGCAGCGCCGAAATAACACTGGCACCGGCCATATTTACGGTTTTATAGCGCCCAGCCTCGATCGCCTTGGTCGAGCCGACGATGTCGGCGGTGGCCAGCGCCCAGCCATCGGGGAGAGGGCGATAGTTGTCGATATCGGCAACACTTTCGAACTTTGCGAAGACCGGCAGAGAAGCGACAAACGGGTCGGACGCGGCAGCTGTTTCCATGAGCATGAGATAGCACATTCCACTGCTTGAAGGTGAGGTCGATCACGCTTCGAAATTGACTTGCCCTGGCTTTCCGATGATAGGGTCCGGCGATGCGAATTGCCTTCTACGCGCCGCTGAAGTCACCCAATCATCCCGTTGCCTCCGGCGACCGCCAGATGGCACGGACGCTGATCAAGGCGCTAAAGCATGGCGGGCATAGCGTCGAACTGGCATCCGAATTACGCTTCTATCTACGCGAACCGGAGTCGAAAAGTTTCGATGCGCTCAAGATCGAGGCCCGAGAGGAGGCCGCGCGGCTGACAAAGCTTTGGGATCGTGACGGCAAGCCCGATCTCTGGTTCTCCTATCATCCCTATTACAAGGCGCCCGACCTGATCGGGCCCCAACTGGCGTCGGCCTTCGCTGTCCCCTATGTGACAGCGGAAGCCTCCTATTCGAGACGGCGCAACGCCGGTTTGTGGGCCGATACGCAAGCGTTGGTGGTGCGAGCCATCGAACAGGCGGCGCTGAACATCTGCTTCACACAAAGGGATCGTCAGGGACTGGCAGATGCGATACCCGGCGCCGCTCTCGGCATGCTTTCGCCCTTCATCGACACATCCCTATTCCGGGAAAAGCCGGCACGGGGTTGTCCGACGCGCCTCGTTACCGTCGCCATGATGCGCCCGGGCGACAAAGTCGAAAGCTATCGCATGCTGGCGCAGGCGCTCGGTTCGATCGGCCACCTGCCCTGGACCATGTCGGTCGTCGGGGACGGGCCTGCCCGTGAACAGGTCAAAGCGCAATTCGTCGGCTTGCCCGCCGACCGTATCGAATGGCTCGGAGCGATTGAGCCTGCCGCCGTGCCGGATGTCCTCTATGGTGGGGGAATTTACGTCTGGCCGGGTTTCGGCGAGGCCTATGGCGTTGCCTATCTTGAAGCACAGGCCGCCGGCCTTCCGGTGGTGGCTCAGGACATCGCCGGCGTGCCGGAGGTAGTGCGGGATGGCCAAACCGGGTTTCTCACCCCGCCGGGCGATGTGGCGGCGTTCGCTTCTGCCATTGAGCGGCTTCTGGTCCATAGCGACGAAAGAACCGTCATGGCCGCAGAAGCCAGACGTTTCATCCTCGAAGAACGTTCCCTCAGTGGTGCACCGGCGCGTCTGGCCGAACTTCTTGCGAAGATCGCGATTTCATGACATCCGATCAGATCTGGCAACCCTTGGTGGAAGAACTGGCGGCCCGGCAACGGGCGGGCCGTAAGGCAGAGTTCTGGCTGCGCGACGATGACGCCGTGGATCCGACGCTTGCGCTTGATCGGCTGCTCGACCTCACCGGTGAATTCGCGGTTCCCGTCGCTCTGGCCGTCATTCCGGCCCTGACTGATGAGAAGCTTGTCGCCCGGCTTGACGAGGCGCCGCATGCCACGGTCGCCATCCATGGCTGGGAGCACCGAAATCATGCGCCCGATGACCAGAAAAAGCAGGAGCTCGGCCCGCATCGGCCACGCGAGGCGGTGCTCGATGATCTGGCTCGCGGGCTGGCGCACATAACCGGCCTGCACGGCGCACGTGCCGTTCCGATGCTGGTGCCACCCTGGAACAGGATCGACGCCGGCTTGGTATCCGACCTTGGATCGATAGGATTTGCGGCATTGTCGGTCTATGGGCCAGCGAAGCCGGCTTCGCTGGCGGTCATCAACAGCAATGTCGACATCATGGATTGGCATGGCATGCGCGGTTGCCGCGATCATGGCCTGTTGGTCCAGGCTATCATCGCACAATTGCAGCATGCATTCGACGGCGGCGAACCCGTCGGCCTGCTCACCCACCATCTCGTACATGATGAATCGGCCTGGCTTTTCCTCGAACGGCTGTTCACAGTCACCGCACATACTGAAGCCTGCGCATGGCTTCCGATCAGAACATTGATCGGGCGCTACACCGGCAGGGGAAAATAACTCAGCGCTTTTTGTGCAATGAGACTGGAAATTTGAGCGTCTGGCCCTCCCGCGCGGCAAAAGCGCCGGCAAACCTGTCTTTGGCCAGTTTCTCGATCTCGTCCAGTTCCCGGTCGGTGCGTGTCGGATCGTGGTGGAACAGCGCAAGTCCCCGCGCACCGGCCGCCTCACAAAGCTTGGCGCCCTGTTGCCATGTCGAGTGCCCGTCACCGCGGTGGCGTTCCATTTCCCCCTCGGTGTAGGTGCAGTCGTAAATGACGAGGTCGGCATCTTCGATCAGGCCGAGCACCGCCCGATCGAGTTTGTCCGGCTCATGCTCCGTGTCTGTGATCATTGCCACGACACGGCCGCCCCATTCCACCCGGTAGCCTATGCAGCCGCCCGGATGGACAAGACTGCCGGTTTGGACCACTACCCCTTCGCGCGGCCGAAGCACGTCTCCGGATACGAAATCGCGGCAGTCGAGGCTTGCCTTACAGACATCCAGTTTCACCGGAAACCACGGCGGCCGCATGAACTCGTCGACCATCTGCCGAGTCGTCATACGTCCTGCAAGATGCCCAGACCAAAGCGTAACCTTGACGCTCCGGTCATAGATCGGCACAAAAAACGGCAGCCCGATGATGTGATCGTAATGGCAATGGGTGAAAAGCAGGTCGAAATCGGTTACGCCGGACGCCCGAAGCGCTCGGCCGGCAGGCCGCAGGCCGGAGCCCGCGTCGAAGAGAAGCGTATGCTTACCGCATCGCATCTCAATGCAGATCGTGTTGCCGCCATAGCGGGAGAATTCTGGCCCCGATACCGAAATGCTGCCGCGCACCCCCCAAAACCTGACCAGGAAAACGTCGTCCTCCATGCTGCTCCTTCGCGGTCCAGTCGCCCATGCTAGCCGGAGCCATCACGACGGCGAGGATTAAGTGCGCGTCACTGGTTACTTGGCGCTCCTTGCGTCGATCAGATCCGCGGTCGTATGGCTTAGGCGATCGGCGAGGACCCGCACCATTTCGATGGTCATTTCCGGGAACTCCTTCATAAGCCTTAGGAAATGATCCTTGCGAATTCTCAAGGCTTCCAACGGACTGGCGGCTCTGACGGTGGCCGTGCGGGAGCTGTTGCACAATATGGCGATCTCGCCAACGATCGAATTTGGCAGCAGTTCGGCAACTTTTATCGGTCCGCTGTCGGAATCGACCAGAATATCCGCCTTGCCTGAAAGGATGACATAGGCGGCGTCTCCCTCGTCCCCCTGCCGGAAAAGGATCTGGCCGGCGCTGTAGCTTACGCGATCGGATGTGAACGCAAGCAGCTTGAGCTTTGCCGACTCTATGCCGGAGAACAAGGGAACGCGTTGCAGCATTCCAACCTCATCCTTGAGCAGCATTGTCGCAAACCTCCCAAAATTCACGTCTGCCAGACTAGAACAACCGACCCCCAGATGAAATCAATTCCGTTTCCAGGTGGCAATACGAACCGCTTGAGGTGGCGAGCCCAACCAGCCGGAAAGCTCAATCCCTTGACCTTTGCAGCAAGGTCCCACCGGCGGAATGATCCCATCTGAATGTCCAATGCTCCTATGACAGCAGTTCCTTGAACATACCGCTCCCGGCCAAAAGCGTCTCGTGTGTTCCGTCTTCCACCAAACGACCCGAGTCGAAGACGACAACGCGATCGAACATCATCGCCATTGCCGGATTCGTCACGACCCACACAATTGCCGGCGAACGGCCGTCGCGTCTGGCTTCCTCGAGCACGTTTCGCAGCACCTTCTCCTGTACGCGCTGGTCGAGTGCCGACAGCGGCCGGTTGAGAATGAGAAAATCGGGCCGCTTGAGTAGGGCTCGGGCAACATCGAGCTTCTGTCGCTGCCCAGCGGTCAGCCGCCTGCCGCCGGCGCCGACGTTGAAGTCCAAACCGACATCCAGCAGTTCGGCATAAAGCCCCAATTCATCAAGAATGTCATAGACGATGGAGCGTATGCGGTCCGGCGCGTCGGGATGGTTGCTACCCAGACGCCCGAACAGGACATTGTCCATGACCGTAGCCGCGGCAATGTATTTGGCAGGATCGTAGCGTTCGACCGCATTTTGCAGCTCCGGAGGCAGGCCTTCATAGAACCGGTTGCGTGCGGCGACGATCTTGTTCATCAATTCGTCGCCCAGCAGGCCGAAGCGATGCCGGGGCTCGATATAGGCAAAGCTCAGGGTGACGATCATGGCGCGGTCGTTCTCCGAGACCGTCTCGTAGGGACGGTTCTTGAGCCGTTGCAGCAAGGTTTCGTAGGCGGGTATCTCCTCGGCGCTCATGAAGGCGAGCTGCTGGAAGAACTGGTGATCGGGCGGCAGATCGGCAAACAGCTCGATCGCTTGTTCGGCGATCTCCAAGCCCATTTCGTAGAGCGTGCGATCGAGGCCGGCTTGCCTCAGCACGGAAGCAAAATAGGGATTTGCCGCCAGAGCCCTGTCGGCCAGCTCCGGGCCGGCGGCAGCGCCGAAGAGCAGGTTCTGGCCGATCGTTGCTTCCTTATTGTAGGCGCCCGGTTCGAAAGGAACCACCAGTCCGCTCAATCCTTCGTGTTCCAGCCGGGTTCGCAGCGCCGCACGCAGTTCGACGATCCGCCCAGCAAGCTCCGTGTGACGCGTGAGGTCGGCCGAAGAACGCAAGCCTAGATCCAGAATGTCGCGCGAGAGAAGAACCGCGTCGAGCACCTGGCGCACGGCTTCAAAGAGGTCGTGCGGGCCGGTAGCCCCGACGGAAGCGTAGTCGATCCAGTCGCTGTGGATATCAAGGTCCGGGTTGCCCGACCGGCGCGCCTCGTGGATGTTCCAGCGGTGCTGGTCCGCCGCGGCACCGTCATAAGTCACCGATGTCAGCGGCGCATGCTTCAACCCGTAGAGCAGATTGTCGCGGAGGCTTGCCTGGAACAGGAAAACGTCCGACGAGGCATAGGACATCCGCCGGCCGGTCACTGCTTCGGGGAGTTCAAGCAGGTCGTCGGCACCCGAAGCGACCTTTCCGCTTTCCGGCCAGTTCAGCCGCGCGAAGGCCTCTGCAAGCGCCTCCGCTCCACCTGTTGAGGTGCTGACCAGCGCCACCGTCTCCCCCGGCTTGACCTGGAGAGAGATACGGTCGAGGAGCATTGCACCGCCATCGTCTGCCATGGACAGACCGATCGCCGACAGGGGGTTGGTCATCGGACCGGGATCGTCGATCGTCAGTGCCCCGATTCGCGGCGCAATGAGACCCTCGACGGTGAATTGTTCGACGACCTGCTGGTATTTGACCTGGACATCCTGCCGGTCCTGATCCCAGTCGATCAGTTCCTTCATCGGTCCGGGCAGGTCCTTGTAGGCGCCGATCACGGCCACGAGCTGACCGACGTCCAGCCGCCCCTGAATGACCAGATACCCGCCGACCATGTAGAACAGAAAGGGCGTGATCTGCGCGAGAAAATTGTTGAGGAACTTCACCATGAATTTCCATTGGTAAAGATCGAAGCGGATCTTGAAGATGAGCCCGAGCCGGGCGGCTATGTCGGCGCGCTCGTAGTTTGACGTATCATGGACGTGGACCGCGCCGATGCCGTCGACGATTTCGCCGACGCGGCCCGATAGCGCGCGCGCCGTCAACTGCCGTTTGCGCCCGAGCACGATCAGCCGCCGCCGCATTCGCGGGATCAGCACGATCTGGATCAAGACGATCACGGCGGCGATCATTCCGAGCCAGAAGTTCTGGACCACGATGAACAGCATGGCCGTCACCGCCTGGCCGCCGAGCAGCACCGGCTGCAGGAAAGCATCGCCGATGAAACCGCCCAGCGGCTCCACCTCGTCCTTCACCATGGTCGCCACCTCGGCGGATTTCACGCGCTTGAAATAACGCGGCGGAAACCGCAGCACACGATCGACCAGTTCGAAGCGGATACGGCGCAGCATGCGTTCGCCGAGGCGGCCCTTGTAGGTGTTGATGTAGAATTTGAACAGGCCGTTGATGATGACCAGCAGGAGGAACACAAGGCTCAGGGCAAGCAGCGTCGTCGTGCGGTCGAGCTGAAAGCCAGGAAAGAACTGGACCTCTCCGATGAACGGCAGGTTATAGTGTAGCCTCATGAATGGCTGGGTCGCGCCCGGTTGCTCGAAGCCGCGACCTTGGATCGGGCCGTTGACAATCAACTTCGGCAGGTCAAAGGACATGAAATACGGGATCATCGAAAGCAAGACGATAACCAATATCCAGAGCTGCTGCTTCTTGGTGTGCGTCCAGATATAGCGAGCCAGGCTGGGTTCCATATGCGACTGTGGACCTTCAGTTTAAAGAACAAAGTAAAAGCATCAGCTGGTGGACGGCGCATCGGCAATCATCGCCGGCGACATGTTCGAAGCCTGCGAGGCGGCTTGGCGGGGCAAGATTGCGTTGTGTCGCCCGAAATCCCAACGTACAAGGCGAATATGATGGATGTCACGCAACCGCGCAATGCCGGCATGGACGGGCACGAGCAGGCCTTGGACCTCGCGCGGGGAATTGCTGCCTATGTCAACCACCCTCTCGTGGCAGGGCTGGCGCGCGTCATCGCCAAACATCCGAAGGCCGACATCGCCAACGCCTTCAACAACAAGCAGGTGGCCTGCAAGATGTGGGCGCTCGACAGGCTGTTCGAAAGCTGCGGCGGGCGCTTCGGGCGCATATGGGTTCTGGGCGGATGGTACGGCATATTGCCGGCAATGCTTTTCAACGACCCCCGCTTCGATATTGCGGCAGTCGATAGCATCGACATCGATCCCGAAGTCGCGCCGGTTGCCCGGACCCTCAACCGGGAAGCCGGCGGCCGGTTCCGGGCGCTAACAGCAGATATGTACGCACTCGACTATGCGGCCGGGCCGTCCGATCTGATAGTCAATACGAGCTGCGAGCACATAGCCGATCTGCGCGCCTGGCTTGCCCTGCTTCCGCGGGGCACGACTGTACTGCTGCAATCAAATGACTATTTCAGCGAGCCGACGCACATCAACTGCGTGGCTTCACTTGCAGCCTTCGAAGCAATGGCGGCGCTGCGGGAGATACGATTCTCTGGCGAACTACCGACAAAAAATTATACGCGCTTCATGCTAATTGGGACTGTTTGATGCATTTCGCCCAAAAGCGCGTGGCGGCTTTAGGACAACGACATGCATCAAAACAAAGACTTAAAGCGCGGCGCCTGAATCCGGTTCAGCGCGACGCGCTTTAGGCCCCGCCATCTGCTTGATCATGTCCTATTCCGAGACCGGGCCCCATTTTAGGGACCGTGTTCGATGCCGCTCGCACAGGATTTGCGCCGAGTGACGCGCCCCTTCCAGATCGAGACGATGCGCGGACGGCCTCGGTGCCACAAGCGCCTGTTCGATCGCCTGCGCTAAACCTTCAGGCGTCAGGTCCTTTTCCATCAGCACCGTTGCAAGCCCGAGTTCTTCGAGCATCAGGGCGCGAACTGTTTGTTCGGTTTCCCCGCCGGCTGCAAACGGCACGAGCAGGGAGCGACAACCCGCGCGCAGGACATCGCAGACCGTATTGTAACCCGCCTGCGAGACCGACAGACGGGCGCCGGTCAGCAAGCTGGCAAAATCCTCGCGGAAGCGGAAGATGGACAGGCCCGGCGTGGCATCGCGTCCGATGGCGTCAAACTCGTCTTTCGGCAGGTTGGGGCCGGTGATCAAACACCATTTCCAGCCATTGTTGGCATTCCGCGCCGCTGCGATGGTGGAACCGACAAGGCCCCTTCCGGCAGCCCCGCCGCCAACCGACACCAGAATGTCGAAGCGCTCGGTGGCCGCGGGCGATGGCGGCGCGGCAACGAGCCCTGTGTAGGTGACCTCGGCCCTGATTGCCCCAGCCAGCGGAAATGTCTTGTCGATGGTTGCGAAAGCCGGATCGCCGTGGACCATGACAAGGTCGAAATGCCTGTTGATAAGATTGACCGTTTCCTCGTTTCGGCCCGGCTTGACGCGCTCCTGAAGGATATCACGGACGGACGTCACCAGCAGCGGTCTGGGCGACGTCGCGTCGATGGCCTCGATCAGCGGCAAGAGTTCGAACCGCATCTGCCGGCGTCCAAATGGAAACGCCTCGACAATGACGATATCAGGCCTGCAATCCAGGAATGCCTGCAGCAGCATGTCTGAACGCCGTTTCTTGAAATCATCGTCGATGGGTTTGCCCTGCAGGTCGACAAGTCCGGAAAATCCTTCATCACCGGAGGTGATAGGTGGCAGGGCCACAGATTTTACACCCAGTCCTGGAAACCCCGCGATCGGCGCTCCGCCAGTCACCACGGTTACGTCAAACCCGTCATCGACCAGAGCCACCGCAAGGCGGCTGGCGCGCGCGAGATGGCCGATACCGAGGAGGTGCTGGACATAGAAGAAAGCGCGCAGTCGCTTCATTCGGCGGCCCGCCACTCCCGCTCGAACAGTTCCTTGAGCTGTCCAATGCTAGCCATATGGTCGAAATTGCAGCGCACGCACTGCTCCGCGGCGTCGCCGAGGCGGGCGCGCAGCACGGGATCACGGATCAGGCGCTCGAGCGCCTCGGCCAGTGCAATTGGGTTTTCCGTCGGAACCAGCAGCCCGGTTTCATCCGGCGATAAAAGCTCCGGCACGCCGGAAATATCGGTCGACACGCAGGCAAGCCGCTGGCTAGCCGCCTCCACCAGAACATTCGGCAGACCGTCCCGGTCGCCATTCGCAGTGATCCTGCAGGCCAGGGCGAAGATGTCGGCGCGGCGGTAGTGCTCAAGCACCTCCTCCTGCGCAAGCGCGCCTTTCCAAGAGACACGACCATCCAGGCCGAGCTTTTGCGCCAGCGCCTTGAGCCGCTCCAGCTCCTCGCCGCCACCGATATGCTCGAAACGCCACGCCAAATCGCCAGGCAAGAGGGCAAGCGCCTGCAGCAAGGTATCGTAACCTTTCTTTTCAACGGCGCGCCCGACACTCAGAACGATAACCGGTTCGTCCGGTGCCGAGCCGTCATGCTGTTTGCGCGCCTCGCCGAAACTGCCGAAGCGATCAAGGTCGAGCCCATGGTAGCTCAGATGCACAGGCGACTTGCCGTTGGCGAGTTTTTTCAGGCGGTCGAAGCCGGTCTTCGTGCAAGTGACAGTCCAGCGCGCCGAGGAAAGCTTGCCAGCCAGATCCCAGTCCGCCGAAGTCCAGATGTCCTTGGCATGGGCCGAGCAACTCCAGGGCAGGCCACGAAGCTGGCTGGCATAGCGCGTCACCGATGCCGGTGTGTGCGCGAAATGTGCATGCAGCCAGGCCGCGTCTTCCGGCCATTCGGCCGCCAAGACGAGCGCTTGCCCGAAGCGGCGCACGCGATTGCGCGTAAAGTCGCGGGGGATATCGGTAGCCAGCGATCCGAGCGCCCGCCAGAAACCCGGGCGCAGCAGATAAGCACACAGCGAGCGAACCACGCGCAGCGGCTCTTCATGCAGATATTCCGGCAGATAATGGACGGGCGCTTTGATCTCGTCATGCACGGGGTGGCGTTTTGCGTCGGTCGGCCGCCTAAGCGCGACGAGCATCAGGTCGAACCCCGCACGCTCCAGACCGAGCAGTTCCTGCGCGATGAAGGTTTCCGACAGCCGCGGATAGCCCTTCAGAACCACGACGATCTTGCGATGCTGCAACTCAGTTCATGCCTTCAATGACCGAAAGGTGATGGCCGGTCCGCCGGTCGAGCAGTTCCGCGACGATTTCGGAAATATGAGGCAACCCTTCCAGCGTCAGATGCGGATTGCTCTGCGATGGGCGGGGCCGATCCGGCAAAACCTCCAGTGCATCGGCAAACCGCTGGGAATCCTGGGCTTCCTCCGGCAAAAGCATCTCGATGAGGCCGAGTTCGGCTGCGCGCCGTGCTCGGATCAGCTGTTCCTCGCGGGGCTCGACGCGCGGCACGATCAGCGCCGGCTTGTCAAAAGACAGTATCTCGCAATAGGTGTTGTAACCGCCCATCGCCACTACCGCCCTGGCGCCGGCAATCAGCTCTTCCATGCGGTTGTCGAAGTCGATGATCTTGATATAGGGGATCTTGGCCCCCTTCTTGCGCAGCTTGTTGCGCTTGCGCGCCGGCATGTAAGGCCCAAGCACGATCAGCGCCCTATGTTGCAATTGCGGATCCTGCTGATAGGCGTCTATGACGTTGTGGATCAGTTCGGCGCCGTCACCGCCGCCACCTGTGGTAACGAGGATATAGTCGCCCTCGGGCCGGTGGCCGGGCAACTCGTTTTGCGGCAGGCTCCGTTGCAGGAAGCCGACGAACTTCATCTTTGCCCCGACCGCCGGAGGGACATCCAAGCCAGTCAACGGATCGTAGAAATCCGGCGGACCATAGACCCAGACCTTGTCGTAGAATAGGCCTATCTTGCGCATCACATCTTTGCGTTCCCACTCTGCTTCGAGCAGATGCGGCGCGTCCATCACCTCGCGCAGGCCAAGCACGAGCGTGGTGCCTCGCGTTTTGAGGTAGGACAGCGTGTCCTCGATCTCACCGCGCAGGCCGAGCGGTTCCTTGTCGACGATGCAGATATCCGGCCGAAAGGTCTCGGCTGTGTGGCGGATGATCGACTGGCGCATCCTCAATGTCTCATGCAGATCGATATCCTTTTCCAGCGAGGTGTATTCGCCGTTGCGCAACTTTATGACGCTGGGAATCTTCACGAAGTCGACCCGGGCGCGGTAGTCGAAGGCGCCAGCGATAGTCGCACCCGAAATGATAAGCACCTGAAGTCCATGAAAATCCTCGACCAGCGAATGCGCGATCGTCCGGCAGCGCTGCAAATGGCCGAGCCCGAACGTGTCGTGGCTGTACATGAGAATTCGAGCGTTTTGTGCGTGCTGGGTCATTGTTGAACGTCTCTTAGAATTCTCGCTTTGAGGACCGTGGGCGAATCGAAGGGGAAAGCGGTGTCCAAGAGATCGGCAGAAGCCATCCCTCTTGATTCCAATGAGCTCCGGGCTCTCCGAACTTCATTGGTTTCTGAGCGGTGAAGGCGAATTCCGCCATCCTGTCAATATACCTAATTGCTTGATCGGCATACGAAAGGACAAGGTCGCCAGGCGTCGCACGGCGCATATTGTCGTAGAACTCACTTCGCGCGCCATTGCTCTCGGTCCTGGGGGACCAAAGGTGCTGCCCATCAATCTCTTGACGTGCGGTCTGTTTATGATTCACCCACCAGAACTGAGCCATCTATCGCCCAGGCTAGCCGGAAATTCGGTAGGAATCGAGTGGATGCCAGCGCTCACAACACACCCCCTGCGGCAGAGGTGTGCACACCGGTTGCTTGTCGATCTCTATTGCCTCTGGCTAATGCCTTAGCTGGGGCGGTGACGGTACTTTTTGAGATGATTTGGGCGCGGCGTCGAACGCCGCAAGGTGCAAAAAAATTGGCCGATTGGTTCCCGATGGTTGGTGAAACGTCAAAATTTTTTTGCGGCGATTTTCTATTTAAAATCCAAAGCGTAACTTTTTGACGGTTTTGATGACGGAGTTTGCGTGACGTTGAAGAATATTTGATCCTGATTTCAATTAGTTATCAGTTGTTTGAACGATCGAGTGGGAGTGACAGGGAGTGCCGTGGAGTAGCATGGGGTAGGAGAGGATGTGTAAGCGAATTGGTGGCCAGCGATAAGTCGAGCGACGCGGTTCCGCAGGCGGTAGTCGGCTAGGTCGTGTTCTCATCAGCCGACGGGCCGACTGTTGGCCGTGATCCCAATGCCAAGGAACCGGATTCGCATTGGCCGGTTCACTTTCTACGGTGAAAGGAGCACGGACCATGGCATCCATCCGATACATTGTGAGAGACATTGACAGTTCGGTCGCGTTTTATCACGATAAACTCGAGTTCAAGGTTGACATGCACAACCCTGGCAAGTTCGCAGCGCTCATTCGCGATGATCTCACGCTTTACCTTAGCGCTCCGGGCGCAGGCAGTGGAGGAACTGCTGGCGGTAAACCAGAGCCCGGCGGATGGAACCGGTTCATGATCGTCACAAAAGACATAGACGCCCTCGTCGGCCGGTTGAACGATGCAGGCGCCAAATTCAAAGGAGAAATCAGCGAGGCGGGAGCTGGTCGCGCCAGACTTCTGGAAGATCCGTCGGGCAATCTGGTTGAACTGTTTGAGTTCAAGAAGAAATGAACGGGCGCGCAGATCGTCAAGAACGACGTTCATGTTCATGCGCCTCGCAAAGCCCGACCGAATGCAGCTGTGACGGTCCGTAGAGGAATTGCGCTCATAAATCAGCGCCAATGCATAGAGACAATCGAGTACGGTGAAGTAGTGTCGGATGGCAGAGGACACTCCAGCCAATCCAGGCCATCGATAGAAGTCGACAGATTCTAGGCGACCTGCAGATCTGCCGCTCTGTCGAGCATTAGCGGTGCCGAAAGCAGCTAGGGGAACTTTCGCTCCGCTGGCGATTTTGGATATGCTGCAGGTCTCAATTACCCGGAAGGTCGCTGCTATGACGAAGTATTTTGCAATCGCCGCGCTCATGCTTGTCACAGCGGCCATGATGGCGGGCCCGGCTGCCGCCGGCGAACAGCATCGCTACCGCGTCGTCAAACACGAGCGTTATGTTCCGGCCAGCGACGACATCATCGAGACGCTGTTCGGCGGTCCGCGCTATTACGATCAGCAGATGACCACCACGGCGGCGGGCGCCTGCGCGTATCACCGCGTCGGACCGGACGCGAATGCGGTGAACTACATCAACGATAACTATTGCGGGAAGTAGGATTCCCTGGGGGCGGCGTTCCTCGGAGCGTTTTCGACAAGCCTCGACCCTCTTTGCGTTATGGTCTCTGCGAACTATTGGAGTTCGCCGGGGTGGCTGTGGTTGGCCGGACGTGGCCTCTTTTGAATACAAATCCTCTCGCGGGTCTGCGGGTCATCGCACACAGTCGATCCAGATATTGTATACAATAATAAAGAAAGATGTTGACAATCGACGTTGGCCGGTTTCCCTTACGCTATACGCGCAGCTTGCGAGCAAAACACAAAGCGCGATAACCAAGGGGAACTGAAGCTATGATCAACCGTCGCTCGACTCTGAAATCAATGGCGCTCGGCGCCGTCTCGACCCTGGCGCTTGCCGCTCTCGGCATTTCGTCCGCGCAGGCTGAAAACAAGGAACTGAAGATCGGCTTCGTCGGCGTTACCAGCGGCCCCGCTGCCGCCTGGGGCACGTCGAACGTGCGCTCGATGCAGACCCGCGCCGCCTGGATCAACGAGACAGGTGGCGTCAAGATCGGCGACGACACCTACAAGATCAATATCGTCACCTTCGACGACCAGAAGGATCCCAAGCGCGCCATCGCCGGCATGGAGAAGATGGCGCAGGAAGGCATCCACTATGTCGTCGGGCCGAATGTCGATGACGGCGCCGCCGCGGTGCGCCCTGTCGCCGAGGCCAACGGCATCATTTATTTTCCCTACGCTTTCCCCAAGGCGCTCTACCAGAAGCCCGCTTCCAATGCCGTGCTCGGGATGATCGCCAACTATCAGTCAGGCCCTGCGATCTACAAATATCTCAAGGAAAACAAAGGCGTGAAGAAGATCGCCTTTGTCGCGGCCAATGAATCCGACCCGCTCAGCCAGCGCGACAGCGGCGTCGAGGCGGCGAAGGCACTTGGACTGGAAGTCGTCGCCCAGAACGACACCTACCAGAATGACACCCGCGACTTCACGCCAGTGCTGACGCCGATCGTCGCCTTGAAGCCCGACCTGCTCGTCCTGTCCGGCGTGGCGCCGGCCAACGCGCCCCTGCTCATCCGTGCCGCCCGCGAGCTTGGCTATGAAGGCCTGATCTCGACGGAAACCGCGCAGGACGCCAAGGTCCTGGAAGAGGGCGCCGGCGAATACGCCAATGGCTTCATCTCCGTCGGCGGCGCCTCCACGCCGGAGATCGCCTCGGACGCGATGAAGGAATTCGTCGCCCGCTACACCAAGATGTTCGGCGAATACAACGACGAGTCCAACACCAAGGTCTATGCGCTCGAATACATCATCGAGACCTTGAAGGCCAATCCGGCGGCCATCAACGACGTCGAGGAATTCAAGAAGACCATGGACACTTTCTCGGCGCCCAATCCCTTCCTGAAGGGCGACGCGAAGCTCAGCTATGTCGGCATGACCTCCTTCGGCCAGAAGCGCCAGCTTTCGGTGCCGATGGTGGTCAACGAATATAAGGACGGCGCTTTCCAGACCTTGTTCGTCGGTTCCGTCGACTAGCGCCACCTTCGAGCGTCATTCCTCCAGCTTGCCGCGGGGTCCGATAGACCGGACCCCGCGGAAGATCGAAGGTATCCATGGAACAGGTCATCGCCAACGGATTGTATCTCGGTGCCCAATACGCGCTGATCGCGCTGGGCTTGACCCTGATCTTCGCCCTGATGAACGTGCTCAATTTCGCCCACGGGCAGATGTATGTGCTGGGCGGCTTCATCACCTACACCGTCTACGGCCAGCTCGGCCTGCCTTTCGTGGTGGCGCTGCTCGCCTCCGGCGTCACGCTCGCTATCATCGGCGCGCTGATGGAGAAATTCCTCTTCCGTACCGTCATCAGGCGCAGCCATCGCGAGGAAAGCACGATGCTGCTCGCCGCCGCGACGGCCTTTTTCTTCGACGCCGTCATCCTGCTTCTGTTCGGCGAAAAGCAGCGCGGCGTTCCCAAGATCGTCAAGGGCGTCTTCAACGACGCCGGTATCATCATGCCTTACGATCGTATGGTCGTCGGCGTGCTGGCGATCGTCTTCATCGCCGCCTTCGTGCTCTATATGCAGTACAGCCGGGTCGGGCGCGCCATGCGCGCGCTTGCCCAGGACCGCGTCGCGGCCCAACTGATGGGCGTCCGCGTCGATCGCTATTCGATGATCGGTTTCGCGATGGGCGCCATGCTCGCGGGCGTCGTCGGCGGGCTGCTGGTCACCATCACCGGCGTCAATTCCGGCATCGGCGGGCCGATCTCCATCAAGGCCTTCCTGATGGTGATGATCGGCGGCGCCGGCGTCGTCGGCGGGGCCATCGCCGGCGGCTTCATTCTCGGCATGATGGAGTCGGTCGGCCTCACCGTGCTGCGCGAATATGGCGACATCACCTATCTCGTCATCTTCGCCGCCCTGATGGTGTTCCTGTCGATCCGCCCCAACGGGCTGATGGGCAAGCCGTGGGGTTGATGGCGCCATGACCCGCAATCGCAATATCAAAATCGCATCGGTCGCGGCCTTCCTGGCGATCGTCTTCATCGCCGTGCCGGCCGCGATCTCGGCAAGCGGCCACTTCGACCTCTATTACACGCTGACCTCGGTGGCGTTGCTCAGCATCGCCAGCGCCGGTGTCTGGCTCACCTTCTACATCGGCCGCATCAACATCGGCCAGGGCGCCTACGCGCTGATGGGCGGCTATGTCTCGGCCATACTGGTGATGAACTATGGCTGGTCGTTCTGGTTGACCTTGCCGGTGGCCGGGCTTTTTTGTGCCGCTGCGAGCGTGCTCATCGGCCTGCCGATCCTGCGGCTGCGTGGCGTTTACTTCGCCATGGTCACGCTGGTGCTGACCGAGGTGGCGCGGCTGCTCGCGCTCGCGCTGCCGATCACCAACGGCGCCAAGGGCATCGTCAGCATCCCGCTGCCCGGCGCGCTGTCGGTCTTCGGCCTGACCATCATTCCGGATTTCGCCACGCTGCAGAATTCGCGGCTTGCCTTCTATCTTCTGGCGGTCACGCTGATGGTGGTCTGCTTCGGGGTCATGTACCGGCTGGTGAATTCGCGCATCGGCAAGCTTTGCCAGTCGCTGCAGCAGAATGAGGAGCTGGCCTCCTCGATCGGCGTCAACATCGCCTATCTGCGCATCATCGCCTATGCCGTGTCGTCCTTCTTCGGCGGCGTGGCCGGCGCCATCTTCGCCGCCATCTCGCAATCGATCTATCCGTCGAGCTTCACGGTCACCGATTCCGTCAACTTCATGCTGAACTGTTTCCTTGGCGGCCTCGGCTACGTGTTCGGGCCGATGCTCGGCACGCTGGTGCTCTATTTCGGCTGGGACCTCTTGTTCCAGACGGGCCAATTCCAACTGCTCATCTATTCCGGCCTGATGATCGTCCTGATGCTGGTGCTGCCCAACGGCCTGCTCAGCCTCTCGGCTTCGATCCGGAAGAAGGCTTGAGCCATGGCCGAAATGCTCGAAGTCTCCGGTATCACCAAGCGCTTCGGCGGTCTGGTCGCGGTCAACAACATCTCCTTCTCGGTGCGCGAGAAAGAAATCCTGTCGGTGATCGGCCCGAACGGCGCCGGCAAGTCGACTTTGTTCAAGCTGATCTCGTCCTTCCTCAAGCCCACGACGGGCGAGGTGCGCCTGAAGGGCGAACGCATCTCAGGCATGGCGCCGCATATCGCCGCTCGCAAGGGCGTCGTGCGCACCTTCCAGGAGACCACCATCTTCAAGAACATGAGCGTGCGCGACAACGTCGTCATCGCGCATCACCTGCGCTCGAAGGCAAGCCTTCTCGGCTTTTTCCTCGGCACCGGCGCGGCGAAGGCCGACGAGGTGGCCTTCGGCGCCTCCGCCGACGAAATCCTGGCGCTGCTCGGCCTCTCCTCGCTTGCCAATGAGACCGCCCGCAACCTGCCGCACGGCCATTTACGGGCGCTGGGCATCGCCATCGGCCTTGCCACCGATCCTTCGATCCTGCTGCTCGACGAGCCCTTCGCCGGCATGAACCATGACGAAACGATGCGCATGGTGGCGATGGTGCGGCGCCTGCGCGATCTCGGCCTCACCATCCTGCTCGTCGAGCACGATATGCCGGCCGTGATGAAGATCTCGGACCGCATCGTGGTCCTCAATTTCGGGCAGAAGATCGCCGAGGGAACGCCGTCGGAAATCCAGGCCAACGAGAAGGTAATCGAAGCCTATCTGGGCAGCGAAGACGAGGCGATCGGCCTATGAACCAGATCCTGAACTTCGCCAATGTCGAGCTCTATTACGATCACGTCTATGCGCTGAAAGGCGTCTCGCTCGAGGTCAACGAGGGCGAGACCGTCGCGCTGATCGGCGCCAACGGCGCCGGCAAGTCGTCGATCCTTCGCGCCATCACCGGCTTGCGCAAGATCAGGTCAGGCAAGATCCATTACGGCGGCAAGCGCATCGACGCCGCCGCCCCCGACGAAATCGTCAAGATGGGCATCGCCATGGTGCCGGAAGGACGCCGCGTCTTCCCCTTCATGTCGGTCAGGGACAACCTCCTGATGGGCGCTTTCACCCGCACCAGCAAATCCGAGATCGCCGCGTCGATGGAGATGGTTGTGGGGCGCTTTCCGCGGCTGAAGGAGCGCTTCTCGCAGGCCGCCGGCACGATGAGCGGCGGCGAACAGCAGATGCTGGTCATCGGCCGCGCGCTGATGGCGAAGCCGAAGCTCCTGCTGCTCGACGAGCCGTCGCTCGGCGTCGCGCCAAAACTCGTTCAGGACATCGCCCGCTCCATCGTCGCGATCAATCGCGACGAGAAAGTCAGCGTGCTGCTGGTCGAGCAGAATTCGCGCATGGCGCTGCGTATCTCGCAGCGCGCCTATGCGCTCACCACCGGCAGTGTCGCGCTGAGCGGCAACTCCGCCGAATTGCTGACCGACGACCGGGTCAAGCGTCTTTATCTCGGCGGCGAGATCTGAGGCTGATTCCAATGCGCATTCTCGTCATCAACCCCAACACGACCGCCTCGATGACCGCCAAGATCGGCGAGGCGGCGCAAAGCGTCGCCTCCGCGGGAACCGAAATCATGGCGGTCAATCCGGCCGATGGTCCACCAAGCATCGAGGGCTACTTCGACGAGGTCTTCGCCGTGCCGGGCATCATTGCCGAGATGGGCAAGGCGCCGGCAGCCGACGCCTATGTGATTGCCTGTTTCGACGACACCGGACTCGACGCCGCGCGCTGTGCCAGCGGAGCACCCGTCATCGGCATCGGCGAGGCGGCGTTCCATATGGCGAGCCTGATCGCCGGCAAGTTCAGCGTCGTCACCACGCTTGCCCGCTCGGTGCCCGCGATCGAGCACAATCTGGCGAAATACGGTCTCGCCTCGCGTTGCGCCAAGGTACGCTCGTCGGAAGTCGCCGTGCTCGAGCTCGAACGTCCGGGCTCGAATGCGAGGCACAGGATATCGCGGGAGATTGCGCGCGCCATAAGCGAGGATCACGCCGAAGCCATCGTGCTCGGCTGCGCCGGCATGGCCGACCTTGCCAACAGCCTGTCGGAGGAACATGGCGTCCCCGTGCTCGATGGCGTCGTCTGCGCCGTCACGCTGGCCGAGAGCCTGTGCAAGGTGGGCTTGAGGACATCGAAGATCGGCGGCTATGCCGCGCCGCGCCGCAAACAGTTCGCCGGCATGTTCGCACCGCTGTCGCCCACGGAAGTCGAAGTCGTCTAGAGCATGATGCCGAAAAGTGTGAAGCGGTTTTCGGACGACATCATGCTCTACCTCTTTGATTTAGAGCCGGATTCAGATTTCAGGTCGACTTGACCTGAAATCATCCGGCTCTAGGCGGCTTCATGCTGGCGGACGGCCGGCCGGCGCCCGGGCAGGTGGGATTGACCGCCGCGCGAGCGATACTAGATTGGACGGGCTGCCGGCGATTTGGGGGCAGATCGGGCCATTTCGGCCACGCGCATTGAAAGAATGTTGACAGTACTCAAGGAAGAAGATCGAGACGACAAGCCGGCGGCGCGCTGGTCGCCGATCTATTATGGGCTGAGGGACGCCATCGTCAGCCATCGCCTCGCGCCGGGTACCAAATTGCCGGAAGACGAGTTGGCCTCGAT
This sequence comes from Mesorhizobium argentiipisi (SeqCode), assembly GCF_037179585.1. Classification (NCBI taxonomy): domain Bacteria; kingdom Pseudomonadati; phylum Pseudomonadota; class Alphaproteobacteria; order Hyphomicrobiales; family Phyllobacteriaceae; genus Mesorhizobium; species Mesorhizobium argentiipisi (SeqCode). The sequence goes on along the minus strand of NZ_JAPYKO010000026.1, from coordinate 26,894 downwards.
CTATTCGGTGAGCCGCACGGTGGTCCGGTCCGCGCTGCAGGCCCTTGCCCATGACCGGCTGGCGCGGCTGGAGCCCAATCGCGGCGCCTTTGTCGCGCAGCCGTCGAAGATCGAGGCGCGCGAAGTGTTCGAGGCGAGGGCGCTGATCGAACCCAAGGTGGCCGCGCTCGCCGCCAGGACGGCGGTGCCGTCGGATATCGGGCAATTGCGGTCACACCTGGAGAAGGAGCACGAGGCGCTGCATGCCGGCCGCGACAGCGACGCCATCATGCTGTCGGCACGCTTTCATGTCGGCATTGCCGAGATCGCTGCGCATTCGGTGTTCACCAATTTCGTGCGCGACCTCGTCTCGCACTCCTCGCTGATCATCGCGCTCTACTGGAAGCGCCGTGACGCCACCTGCGAGAAGCACGCCCACCACGCGCTGGTCGACGCCATCGAGGCCGGCGACAGCGCCGACGCTGCCGCCCTGATGAACAGCCATCTGGTCGACCTGCTGTCCGGACTCGACCTTACCGACAAGGTTGAGAAGTCCGACAGCCTGGCGGATCTGCTTCGAGCTTAGAGCGAACGGCGGTTCAGCCGGGTCGCTGAACCGCTGGAGGACTGGGCTAGGCCGCGGCGGCTTGCGAATAGTCCATCCGCTGGAGGTCGGCGATGAGGCCGGGTCCGGTCGGCTGCCAGCCGAGATGCGCGCGCGTCCATTCGCTCGACGCCGGCATGTCGAGGCCGGCGAACATGGCAAGCCATCCGAAATGGTCCGCAGCCTCTTCCTGCGAGAGCGAGACCACCGGCACGTTGAGACCGGCGCCGATCACTTCCGCGATCTCCCGCACCGGGATGCCTTCCTCGGCGACAGCGTTGTAGCGCACGCCGGCTTCCTGCTTGTCCAGCGCCAGACGGTAGAGCTTCGCGACGTCCAGCAAATGCGCCGCCGACCACCGGTTGCGGCCCTCGCCAAGATAGGCCGACACGCCCTTGGCGCGCGTCTGCGCGATCAGCGGTGTGATCAGGCCCTGTTTCACCGTGTCATGCACCTGCGGCAACCGCACCACCGACACCTTGACGCCCTTCTCGGCCATCGCCGCGCCGGTAAGCTCCGACAGGATGCGCGGATTGGGATGGTCGGTGTTGAACACGTCTTCTCTCGCCGGCTGTCCGTGTTCGGCGGAGCCCATGCCCACACCCGATGTAATGATGAGGAGCCGGTCCGAGCCGACGAGCGCCCCGCCCAGCGCTTCGATGACGCGTTTGTCCTTCTCGCAATTCGCGACGAAGTTCGAGAAATTGTGGTCGAAGGCGGTGTGGATCACCGCATCCGACTTCGCCGCGCCGTCTCGCAGGCTGTCGAGGTCTTCGAGGTCGCCGCGATGCGGCTCGGCGCCGGCGGCGACAAGCGACCGAGCGCCGGCTTCGGAGCGGGTCAGGCCGAGCACCTGATGCCCGGCTGCAAGAAGTTCGGGCACGATCCTGGAACCGATGAAGCCGGTCGCGCCGGTAAGGAATACACGCATGGGAAGGTCTCCTGTGGTTGTTCGGAGGCCTTATTTGCGCTATAAATCATTCTGTTAAAGTAGTGACTTTATCATGGTATAATGGCCAACAGGATCCCGATGGCGCTCGAAACGACCAACAAGCTTGGCACTTTCTTGCGAGATCGCCGCATGCGCCTCGATCCCGCCGCCTTCGGCTTCGCCACGGGGCGCCGGCGCACACAAGGTTTGCGCCGCGAGGAGGTGGCGCAGCGCGCCAATATCAGCCCGACCTGGTATACCTGGCTGGAGCAGGGGAGGGGCGGCGCGCCGTCCGCCGACGTGCTCAACCGCATCGCGACCGGGCTGATGCTGACCGAACCCGAACGCGAGCATCTGTTCATGCTGGGTCTCGGGCGGCCTCCGGAAGTTCGCTACAAAAGCGTGGACAGCGTGACGCCGCGCCTGCAGCGCGTCCTCGATGCCTTGGACCCCAGTCCGGCGATCATCAAGACCGCGACATGGGATGTCGTGGCGTGGAACCGTGCCGCGGCGGCAATGCTGACCGATTATTCCAAGCTGCCGCGCGAGCAACGCAACATCCTGCGCTTGATGTTCGGCAACCCGCGCGTGCGCCATGCGCAGGACGACTGGCAGAGTGTCGCGCGTTTCGTGGTCGGCTCCTTCAGGGCCGACGCCGTTCGCGCCGGCGCCGGCGCGGAGGTCACGGAACTCGTCGAGGAGCTTTCCAGGACTAGTCCGGAATTCGCGGCACTGTGGCGCGACAACGACGTCGTTGCGGCGCATGGCGAAGGCGTGAAGCGTCTGCGGCATCCCGAAATCGGGCTGATCGAGCTGGAGTTCTCGGTCTTCGCGGTCGACGGCCGCCCGGAGCTCGGCATGATCGTCTACAATCCGGTCACGCCGGCCGATGCGGAACGTATTCGATCACTGATCGCATCTCGCGCCGCAGAATGATGGCCGCCATGCGCGGTGTTCCGCCAAGGTGCGGCGAAGCGGAAAACAGGTCACAAAGGCGCGCTCTGTTCGAGCGGCTTATTGCCTGGCTCAACCGCCTTCACGGGCCTTCGAAGCGTCAGCTTTGCCGCCGCCTGCCCGATCGCTTCCGGGCAGCGTCGGCGCCGCCCGGCTGCCTGATATGGTCGATGAAAGCGCACAGCTTGGGCAGCACCTGGTGCCTTTCCGGATAATAGAGGAAAACGCCTGGCGTGGTCACCACGAAGCGACCGAGCAGCGCCTGCAGACGCCCGTCGGCGATCGGCGCTTCGGCAATCGGGCCCGGCACCTGCGCCAGCCCGACACCCTGGATTGCCGCGCCGAGCAGCGACGGATAGTCGTGCGCGATGAGCGGTCCCGACACGATTGCCTCGACGGCCTTGTTGCCGTCGACAAAAGACCAGGGCGCGACCGAACCATTCGAGCGGCGCAGGCGCAGGCAGGCATGGTCGCGCAGGTCCTCGATGCGCTCGGGCGCCACGCGCCGGCGCAAGTAATCCGGACTGCCGACCACCACCATCGGAAAGGACGGCGTCAGGCGAACCGCGACCATGTCGGGCGCGATCAGATCGCCCATGCGGATGCCGGCGTCGAACCCTTCGGCGGCGAGATCGGCGAGTTCGCCGCTGGCGACGATCTCCAGCTCGATCTCGGGATAGACCTGGCAGAAGGAGGCGACCATCGGCTCCAGCAGCATCGGCACCACGGCCGGCGGTACCGAAAGGCGCAACAGCCCCGCCGGCCGCTGGCCCATGCCGCGCGCGATCTCGCTCGCGGCGATCAGTTCCTCGAAGGCGGGCCGTGCGCGCGCGAAAAAGCGCTCGCCGGCTTCGGTAAGGCCGACGCTGCGCGTCGTGCGGATGAACAGCGCGGCGCCGATGCGCGCCTCGAGCGTCCGTATCGCCTGGCTGATCGCTGACGGGGTGACGGCGAGCTCGGCCGCCGCCTTGCGGAAATTGCGATGCCTTGCGACGCTCAAGAATGCTTCGACGCCGTCGAGCGCGCCGTGCCTGACTGTGAAGTTCTGCTTCATGACCCATCGACATTATCGTGGATAGTGGTTCGCGGAAAGCGGCCTTATTTCTTCCATGACTTTGGAAGCCTGAAGGGAAATGGCGATGACCGATGAACTCGATCGCGTGCGCGATCACTATCGCGCGACCGGCTTGACCGATCGATTGAAGACCGCACTGGCGGTGTTTGGGCCTGAGCAACAGCGGCTGAAGCCCGAGCAGCTGGCGACCCTCGACCAGTTCCATACCCGCGGGCTGGCCGCGACGGCGGAGCTCGCCACTCTGGCCGCCATCACCGCCGACATGTACGTGCTCGACGTCGGATCTGGCGTCGGCGGGCCGGCGCGGTTTCTTGCCGAAACCTATGGCTGCGCGGTGACCGGAGTCGACCTAAGCGAACCCTTCGTCGAGGCCGCGCGTTACCTGACCACACGCACCGGCCAAGACGACAAAGTGTCGTTCGAAACCGGCAGCGCGCTGGCACTGCCTTTCGAAGACAGCCGTTTCGATGCCGCGCTCTTGCAGCATGTGGCGATGAACATCGCCGACCGGCCGCTGCTCTACCGCGAGATCAGGCGCGTTCTGAAGCCGGGTGGAAAATTCGCGACATTCGACGTCGTGCTGAATGGTGGCGGTCCGCTCTATCCGGTGCCCTGGGCGAAGACGCCGGGCGAAAGCTTCCTGCTGACGGCGGAGGCGACCTGCGAGGCGATCGAAGCCGCCGGCTTCGGCGCGCTCGTCCGCCGTGATGACACGGTTGCCGCCAAGGCCTGGTTCGCCGAGCTCCGTGCCTCCGGCCCGCCGCCTTCGCTCAATCTCGGGGTGGTCATGGGCCAGGGTTTCGCCGAATTCGCCACCAATCTCGGGCGCAATCTCATGGAGGGGCGGCTGGGCATTCTGACGGCCGTGTTCGAAGCCGTTCCGGTCAATTGAGCAATTCCAGGAAAAGCGTTCGGCGGTTAGGCTCGGCGGCTTCGCCGTAGTCTTCCGTCCGGAATTGCGAAAAACCAACACAGAAGGAGGCGACGGTGTCACCTGCGATGATCTTCAACATCCATCTTGCGCTCGGCTATGTGCCGTGGCTGCTTTGCTTCGTCGCCTATATCTGGCCAAGGCTGAGGTCGATGGAGCCGATAGAGGCGCAGCGCGCCATCGCCACGCTGCACAGCTTCCGCTTCTTCGGCCTCGTCTTCCTCATCCCGGGCGTCGTCGGCCCCGACCTTGCTCCTGACTTCGCAAGCTTCGCCGCCTATGGCGACTTCGCCACTGGCCTGCTCGCCAAGCTGGCGCTGGTCGCGGTGGCGAGGCCCGCGATCTTCTGGCCGTTGGTCGTCGCCTTCAACCTCGCGGGCGTGGTGGACCTTGTCGGCGACTACTATCTCGGCACCGTGCTCGACCTTCCTGGCCATGCCGGACAGTTGGGCGCGACCTATGCGATCCCGATCCTCTACGTGCCGCTGCTTATGATCACGCATGTCGCGGCGTTCTATCTGCTGGCGCGTTCCAGGCGCCACCAGATCGCGGCGACTTAATAAACCGGCGTCGCCATATGCTTCGGCGCCGGCCATTCGTTCGTGATCTCGGGCTGCACTGGCCGCTCGAGATAGGTCGACAGCACCACATAGCTGCGCGTTGAGGTCACGCCGGGCGTGTCGTAGAGACGGGCCAGCAGGCCCTCCAGCGCGCGCGTATCCTCGGTGCGCACCTTGAGCAGCATGCAAGTGTCGCCGGCGACCGTGTGGATCTCCTCGACCTCCGGATATTTGGAGACCGCCATCAGCTCCGGCGTCTTGCCCCAGCCTCTGGTGTCGATATGCACGAAGGCGAGCAGCGGCTTCTTCACCGCCCTCGGATCGATGATCGCCGATGTGGCGCGGATGGCGCCGCTGCGCTTCAGCCGCTTGACCCGCTCATGCGCCGCCGGCGGCGACAGGCCGACGCGTTCGCCGAGCTCGGCATAGCTGATGGTCGCGTCCTCGACGAGGACGCCTAATATATTTCGGTCGATAGGGTCGACCTCGCGGGCCGGATGCTTGTTCCGCTGAATGTCATCTGTTTCTGTGTCCATATGGAAATTCTCCATTGCTGCGGAATTTAATTCGGCCATTATGGTGATATGTCGAACAGCAATCAATCAGCAATTATAACCGAAGCGCCCCGCGCGCCAATCCCGGCCACCGCCTATCTGCTGACCGGCTGCATTGCCGTCATCGGCTCCAATTCCCTGGTTCTGGGACCGATCGCGCCCGCCGTCGCGGCGTCGTTCGGCGCCAGCGTGCCGGCGGTGATGACGGCGGCCGCCGCCTTCGGCCTCGGCACGTCGGCCAGCGCGCTCTTCCTTGCCCGCTACATCGACCGGATCGGCGCGCGCCGCATGCTGCAGGGCGCATTGCTGCTGCTGGCCGTCGCGCTGGTCGCCAGCGCCTTGGCGCCGACGGTGACGATGCTGGTGGCCGCCCAGCTGGTTGCCGGCATCGCCGCCGGCATCGCCATGCCGGCGATCTATGCCAGCTCGGCCGCGATCGCGCCGCCCGGCCGCGAAAGCGGCACCATCGGGGTCGTACTGACCGGCTGGACGCTTTCCATGGTCGCCGGCGTCTCGCTGTCGGCCGTGATTGCCGATCTTATCCACTGGCGCGCCGTCTTCGCCGCCGTTGCGCTGCTCGCAGGAGCTGCCGTTGCCGGCTTGGCGATGAGTTCACTGCACGACACCGGGAAAAGCGGCCCCGCGCCGTCGCCACTCGGCGCGCTCGCCGTTCCCGGCATCCTGCCGCTACTCATTGCCTGCGGCGCCTTCATGACCGCCTTCTATGGCGTCTACGGCTATCTCGGCGATCATCTCCACCAAGCCCTCGGCGAGCCGGTCAGCGCCAACGGCCTGGCGGCGGTCGCCTATGGCCTCGGTTTCGGCGCGGCCGCCTTGCTCGACGGCGTCATCGACCGGCTCGGCGCCCGCCGCGTCATGCCCTTCGCCTATCTGCTCGTCGCCGCCGTCTATGTCGCGATCGCTCTGGCAAGCGGCGGCTTCGGCCTGCTGATCGCGACGATCGCCGTCTGGGGCCTCGCCAACCATTTCGGGCTGAACGTGCTGGTCATGCGCCTCACCGCGCTCGACCCGGCGCGGCGCGGCACCATCATGGGCCTGAACAGCGCGGTCACCTATCTCGCCGTCACCGTCGGCACGGCAGGCTTCGGCCCGCTCTACACGAACCTCGGTTTCGCCAACTGCGCCTTGATCGCCGCGGGATTGATGCTGGTGGCGGCGGGCGCAGCGGCGTGGCGGTCAGTCGGTCCTCGGTAACAGGCCTGCCTTACTCTTCGCTTGCGGCCGGAAACCGTTTCGCGCTTTCCCTGGAATTGCTCTAAGGCTGGCTCGCGAACCGGAGTCGCAGCCGATGAAGACGACACTCGAGATCACCGCCGAGCCCTCCCCGCAGGACCTCGCTTTCCTGAGCGGAAGCCTCACCGCTTTCAACGATGCCGATGTCGGAGCGTCAGGCCGAAAGTCACTCGCGGTTTTCGTGCGCGGGGAAACCGACGCCCTCGTCGCCGGCATTTCCGGCTACACCGCCTGGGGCTGGCTCTATGTGCAGTGGCTGTGGGTCGACGAAAAACTGCGCGGAAAAGGCATTGCCGCGAACATGCTCGATGCCGCCGAACGGGAAGCGATCGCACGTGGCTGCCACGGCGCCTGGATCGACACCTTCAATCCGATCGCCGAAAAGGTCTATCGGCGCCAGGGCTACAAACCGTTCGGCGAGCTGCCTGACTTCCCCATCGGCCGCAGTCGCATCTTCCTGCAGAAGAAGCTGCCGTCCTGATCAGCCAGCGAGCTTTCCGCCGCGCATCGGCGCGGGCGCGCCGGTGGTGCTTGGAAAGCTGATCGGCAGGCCGCGCAGCACGCGCACGGCGAGGAAAGCAAAACATTCCGCCTCCACCGCGTCGCCCTTCCATCCCAGCGCCTCGGCCTGCACCACTTCGACGCCGGCGCGGCTTTCGAGCATTGCCATCATCGTCGGATTGTGGCGGCCGCCGCCGCTGACCGCGAGCCGCTTCGGGCGACGCGGCAACAGGTCGAGCGCCTTGCCGACGGCCGAGACGGTGAAGGCCGTCAGCGTCGCCGCGCCATCCCCCGCGCCAAGCCCCTCGGCCATCGCCGCGGCAAAGTCGAAGCGGTCGAGCGATTTCGGGTAGGGCTTCGTCAGGTACGGATGCCGCAGGAGCCTGGCGAGCCGTTCCTCGTCGACCTTGCCGGCGGCAGCCAGCCTGCCGTCGCGGTCCATCTCGCCGAGGCCCTTCGCCCTGATGAAATCGTTCACCGGCGCGTTCGCCGGACCGGTGTCGAAGGCGACGATATTGTCCTTGCCATCCCACCAGGTGATGTTGCCGACGCCGCCAAGATTGAGGACGGCGGTGTCGCCGCTCGGATCGGCTTCCTTCAGCAGCGCTGCATGATAGGCGGCGGCCAGAGGCGCTCCTTGCCCGCCGGCCGCGACATCGGCCGAGCGGAAATCATAGGCGACCTTGGTGCCGAGCAGCGAGGCCATCAGCTCGCCATCGCCCAGCTGGCGCGTGCGGCCGATGCGTCCCGGCTGCGGAGCGCGATGCAGCACCGTCTGACCGTGGAAGCCGACGATGCCGATATCGGCCATGCTCATCCCCTGGCTCTCGACCAGATCCTTGACCGCCGCCGACTGCGCGCGCGTCAGCGCCTCCTCGGCTTCGCGGAAGATCTCCGGCTCCGGTCCCTCGAAATTCCAGGCGCGCGCCTGGCGCAGTGTTTCCTCGAGCAAGCTGCGGATCGACTGCGGGTAGGGGGCCAGCGTGTAGGTGCCGGTGTCGGCGATGCGCTCGCCGTCGGTCTTGATCAGCGCCACGTCGATATTGCCGTCGAGCACCGTGCCGGTCATCAGGCCGACGGCCCAGATTGGTTCCATGGTCGTTCCTCGAATCGGCCTTCATTCACGTGTCGGACGGATCGGCCCAGCAGGCAAGTGTCTCGCTACACCCGAGCAGGCCTGCGCATAGACCGACGGCTTTTTGCATCGAATGGTGAAAACGGAGCAACGCCGTTCTTGCCTCTCGGCGAAGAAGGCGCGAGGCTGCGAACAAAGACCATCGGCCGGGCGACTGCCCGGATGGATTATCGCAAGGAGGAAACGCCATGGCAGCCAATGTTGCAGTGATCGCGGGCGCCGGCTCCGGGTTAAGCGCCTCGCTGGCGCGGCTCCTCGCCAAGGAGGGTTTCCGTATCGTTCTTGCCGCCCGCAACGTCGACAAACTGGCGGCGCTGGTGAAGGAAACCGGCGCGCAGGCCGTCGAAACAGACGTATCGGACGCGGCCTCCGTGGAGCGGCTCTTCGAGGCGGTCGACAAGACCGGTCCGCTCGAAATTGCCGTCTTCAACGCCAGCGGCCGCACGCGCGGGCCGATCGCCGAGCTCGACGCGCAAGCGGTCAAGCAAGCCCTGCTCGTCGGCGCCTATGGCGGCTTCCTTGTCGGCCAGCAGGCGGCGCGCCGGCTTCTTGCACGGGGTTCCGGCTCGATCCTGTTCACCGGCGCCAGCGCAAGCCTGAAAGGGTTCTCCGGTTCCGCAGGTTTCGCCATGCCGAAATTCGGCCTGCGCGGGCTGGCGCAATCGATGGCACGCGAGCTCGGTCCGAAGAACATCCACGTCGCGCATTTCATCATCGACGGCCAGATCGAGCCGGCCGGGCAGGCCGACGACGCGGACCGTCCGGATCGTCGCCTCTCGCCCGATGCAATCGCCGAGACCTATCTCGTAGTCCATCGCCAGCATCGCAGCGCCTGGAGCTTCGAGGTCGAGCTGAGGCCTTGGGTCGAGACGTTCTAATGGTGTTACTGGGCGAGTCGGAACAGTAACACGACACCGCTGGCGCCGCTGACGGCCGCGGTCTCGACGCTCAACGCGCTCGGCGTTGCCTGCATCGCCATGCCCTGCAACACCGCTGACCATTGGTACGAAAAGCTGGCGGCGAACTCGCGCCGAGATCGTCCTTATCCGGCGCGCTTCATAGGCGCTGCCCGCGTTTGCCATATCGAACATCCGCTCGCCGGGTGTGCTCTAAGTCATCAAATCTTTGAGAGAATATTTCCCGCGCTCCGCTTCAGAGGAAATGCGCTTCGTTGCCCGATGAGGCAGCATTGATGATCCTGAGAACAAGGCTTCGCATTCCGCCGGGCCGAACTGATTTCAGGATTGCAAGGAACGCATCATGTCCGACGCTTCAAATTCTCTCGCTACGTCAATCACCAGGCGCGCCGGACTTGGCGTGCTTCTCGCCACGACATTGGCCGTTATCGGCCTCACTGCACCGTCGCCGTCCTTCGCCGAGGACAAGAAGTCGATCAAGGTCGGTATCATCAGCGGCGAGGATGAGGATGTCTGGCGCGTCGTCACCGCCGAGGCGGCCAAGAAGGGGCTGACGATCGAGACCGTCGTTTTCAACGACTACACCCAGCCCAACGAGGCGCTGGAGCGCGGCGAGATCGACGCCAACGCTTTCCAGCACAAGCCCTATCTCGACAACCAGATCAAGACGCAAGGCTACCACATCGTGCCGGTCGGCTATACCGGCGTCTGGCCGATCGGGCTTTACTCGAAGAAGCATGCCAAGGTCGCCGACCTGCCGGAAGGCGCGGTGATCGGCCTGCCGAACGACCCGTCCAACGAAGGTCGCGCGCTGCATGTCCTGGAACATGAAGGCCTGATCAAGCTCAAGGACGGCACCGGCATCCTGGCGACGACCGCCGACATTGCCGACAACCCGAAGAAGCTCGAGATCAAGGAACTCGACGGCGGCATCGTCGGCCGCTCGGTGGACGATCTCGACGCCGCCGTCGTCAACACCGACTGGGCGCTGAAGAGCGGCCTCGGCCCGGAAAACCGCATCGCGCAGGAGCCGGCGGCAGACAATCCCTATCGCAACTTCATCGCTGTCAAAGCGGGCAGCGAGAACGAGCCCTGGGTGAAGACGCTGGTCGCCTCCTACCAGAACGAGACCGTCAAGGCCGAGTTCGACAAGGTCTACAAGGGCACCGGGATCAGCGCCTATTGATCGGGGCCTGGCTGGCAACAACGGGCGGTCCGCTGCTAAGCGGGCCGCCGCCGCGTTTGCGCGGCACAGAAACGCACATAGAAATGAACCAGCATGTCACTGCCGAACCGCGCCGACCCGATCCACATCCAGCCGACCGGGCGGGAAGACGTTGTCCGCCTCGTCGGCCTGAAGCGCCGCTTCGGCGCGACGGCGGCGCTGGACGGCGTCTCGCTCACTGTGCGGAAGGGCGAGATCCTCGGCATCATCGGCCGCAGCGGCGCCGGCAAGTCGACGCTGATCCGCTGCCTGAACGGGTTGGAGCGGGCCAATTCCGGCGAGGTCTTCATCGAGGGCCGCGAGATCGGCCGTCTGAGCGAGCGCGAGCTGCAGCCGCTGCGTCGTCGCATCGGCGTGGTGTTCCAGCACTTCAACCTGCTGTCTGCCAAGACAGTCGAGGAGAATGTCGCGCTGCCGCTCAAGATCGAAGGCCGCCCGCGCGCCGAGCGCTTGGCGCGCGCGGCGGAACTGCTGCAGCTCGTCGGTCTGTCGGAGAAAGCCAGGGCCTATCCGGCGTCGCTGTCGGGCGGACAGAAGCAGCGTGTCGGCATCGCCAGGGCGCTTGCAGCCCGACCGGCATTGCTCTTGTCGGACGAGGCGACTTCGGCGCTCGATCCGGAGACGACGCGCTCGATCCTGACGCTGCTTAAGGACATCAATTCCAGGCTCGGTCTCACAATCCTGCTCATCACCCACGAGATGGAGGTGATCCGCTCGATCGCCGACCGCGTGGCGGTGATCGATGCCGGCCGGATCGTCGAGGAGGGGACCGTCTGGCAGGTCTTCGCCAATCCGAAATCGGAGATCACCCGCAGCCTGATCGGCAGCATCCGGCCGCAATTGCCGTCCGAGATCGCGAGCCGGCTGGTTCCGGGCGAAGGCGCGGAAACGATTCTCCGGATCGATGTCGCCGGCGAGGCAGCGCGCGGTGCTTTGCTTTCCGATCTTGCCGCGGCGGTGCCAGGCCAATTCCGCCTGGTGCAGGGCGGCGTCGATCATGTCCAAGGCCAGCCCGTCGGCACCCTGTTCCTGGCCGTTGCCGGCGCTGGAGCCGCGCATCTTGCGCAAGTGACGACATTCCTGAAGGACCGCGGCGCGCGGGTGGAGGTGCTTGGCCATGTCGCCGGTCCTGTTTGAACTCCTGCTTCGCTCGATCTGGGAGACGGTGCTGATGACCGGCGCGTCCGGTCTCATCTCGCTGGTCTTCGGCCTGCCGCTCGGCCTTGCCCTGGTCGCCACCGATCGCGGCGGCATCGCCGAAAGCCTTTGGGTCAACCGTAGTCTCGGCGCCGTCATCAACGGCTTCCGGTCGGTTCCTTTCATCATCCTGCTGGTGGCGTTGATCCCGGTGACGCGCCTGATCGTCGGCACCTCGATCGGCACCTGGGCTGCCATCGTGCCATTGTCGATCGCCGCCACACCCTACTACGCCCGGATCGCCGAAGTGTCGCTGCGCGAGGTCGATCACGGCCTGATCGAGGCGGCGCGCGCCATGGGCGGCAACCGCTGGACGATCATCCGCGAGGTGCTGGTGCCGGAGGCGCTGCCGGGCATCGTCGCCGGCTTCACGGTAACGCTCGTGACGCTGGTCGGCGCTTCGGCCATGGCCGGCGCCATCGGTGCCGGCGGTCTCGGCGACCTCGCCATCCGCTATGGTTATCAGCGCTTCGAGACCAGCGTGATGGTCGCCGTGGTCGTCGTGCTCATTGTGCTCGTCTGCGGCATCCAGTGGATCGGCGACCGCCTTGTCGCTCGGCTGGACCATCGCGGATAGAGCGCGGACACGGGATGGCGGCGCGAACGCAATTTGCCGCAAAACCGGGAATTGAGCGCCGGCTTGCTTCGTTTGCAGCGAGATTGGGTGGCGCGTTTCTTCACCCGCAATGGCGCACATGTCATCGTGACGCGGTCGGTACAGCAATCCCAGGAAAGGTGCGCAGCGGTTTTCCGTCCCGGATTGCAAAAGACTTACCGCCAAGAGGAGCCTGTGCATGGCAAGGATAATTCCGGTGCTCGATCTCGACCGCCTGGAGCAGGGCGCATCGGAACTGCGGACATTCTTGTTCGATCTGCGCACCGCCGCCCGCGATGTCGGTTTCTTCTATCTGAGCGGCCACGGCATCACCCAGCCGGAGATCGATGCGGTGCTGGGCGCCGCGCGCCGCTTCTTCGCCTTGCCGGAGACCGACAAGCTCGACATCGAAATGGTGAAGTCGCCGCAGTTTCGCGGCTATACGCGCGCCGGCGGCGAGCTGACCAGGGGCAAGGCCGACTGGCGCGAGCAGCTCGACATCGGCGTCGAACGCGCTACCATTCCGCAAGGGCCGGGCGTGCCGGTCTGGACGCGGCTGCAGGGCCCGAACCAGTGGCCGGCCGCGCTCCCCGATCTGAAGCCCGCGCTGCTTGCCTGGCAGGCCAAGGCGACCGATGTGGCGATCCGGCTGCTCAAGGCTTTCGCGCTCTCGCTCGACCAGCCGGAGGACGCTTTCGATCCGATCTACAGAAGTGAGCCCAACCACCGCATGAAGATCGTGCGCTATCCCGGCCGCAATGCCACCGGCGACGACCAGGGCGTCGGCGCGCATAAGGATGGCGGCTTCCTCACGCTTCTGCTGCAGGACGAGAACAAGGGCCTGCAGGTCGAATATGACGGCAGCTGGGTCGATGTCGACCCGATCCCGCGAACGCTCGTCATCAACATCGGCGAGCTGCTTGAACTCGCCTCGAACGGCTATCTCAGAGCCACCGTGCATCGCGTCGTCACGCCGCCGGCCGGCGTCGAACGGATTTCGGTGCCGTTCTTCTTCAGCGCCCGGCTTGACGCCACCATCCCGCTGCTCGATCTGCCCGAGGAACTGGCGGCCGAGGCGCGCGGCCCGGCCAGCGACCCCGACAATCCGCTCTTCCGCAATGTCGGGACCAACGTACTGAAAAGCCGGCTGAGGTCGCATCCCGACGTGGCGCGGCGTCACTATGCCGATCTTCTGGAAAAAGCATCGGTCGCCGACTGACGATTCCTGATGATTGAGCGAGATTTTTTCGCGATTGCGCTCTTTTTTGGAATTCCGTTCGTGGAAAATACGCCGTTCAGGCCCCAAATAAGGGGCATCGCTCGGTGTTTTCCTCCCATTGCGCCGGGCGGTGTTCCCCTCTGAAGGTTATGACCTTCATACTTTGGCCGGGCCGCTTTCGCGCCCGGCCTTTTTCTTTCTGCGTCGGGAATCCGCCGATCAGACCGGCGAGGCGCTCGGTCTGCATTTGGATGTCGACCTCTTCACCAGCTGCGGTCCCGATCGGCCGCCGCCTGCTCGAATACTTCGCGCTCGAACCTCAAGCGCATTTTCCTCGCTATCCATCCTGACATGAATGCGCGAACCGTTGTGTTACGGTGCTGATGATGTTCACGGCATCCGCTCGGGCCTGCCGTGAGATGAAGAGGAGAGTTCACCACGTCCAGGATCAGCCGTCGCGCCTTGCTCTTTCATTCCGGCTGCGCTGTCGTCGCCTCGACCGTCGCAGCGAACGGTCACGGCACAAAGGCGCTGAGGCGCAACAGGCAACCATCCGAGGACCTGGTCGCCCTGATTGAGGCGCACAAGACAACCTACGCAGCGTTCGGCAAGGTCGTCCACAAAAGGGGCAGCCATAGCCGTGACCACATCGAGGCCGGCCGAACGGAGGAGAGGGCGCTACTGGCCATCTGCGCCTATCGGGCGGTCAAGGAAGGCGACTGCTTGGCCAAGGCCCGATATCTTTTGGAGGTCGAGGCGCGCGGCGAGCTCGATCTGCCAGAACACATGCAGGCTCTTCTGCGCTCTACAGTGTGAAAGGTATGAGACTTCCCGCCGCATAGACCGTCGAACCCGCCGCAATGCTGATCATCATGCTGGCGATGCTGTTCCTGCTGAAGGTGCTGACGCGGTTCGGTGTGATGCAGCGACTGAAATCGGCGTGGACTTAGCTCATCATCTTCGGCAATCCCGCCGCCAGCGCGTCGACGGCCAGCCGCACTTTCAGCGGCAGGTGCGGCGTCTGCAGCCAGAGCGCATGGCAGTCATAGGGATAGTCCCGTTGCTCAGGCAGCAGGCGGACCAGTGTGCCGTCCTCGATGCGATCACGCACCAGCCAGTATGGCAGCCAAGCCAGCCCCATGCCGTCGGTTGCCGCATAGGCGATGGCGTCGAGGTCGTCGAGCCGCAGCCGGCCGGCCGGGATGATCTCCGCGACCGAATCCTCGTCGCGCGGAAACAGCCATGGCTGCAGCGCCTGGCCGAGCCGCCGGTAGATGATCGCCTGATGGCTGGCGATGTCTTCGGGCTGAAGCGGTCGGCCGAAGCTTTCGATGTAGGACGGCGAAGCGCACACGATCATACGCTGGCGCGCGACGCGGCGCGCGATGACGCCAGCCCTGTCATCCAGCGTGCCGGTGCGGATCGCCAGGTCGAAACCGTCCTCGACGAGATCGGCGAAACGATCGCTGAGCGACAGGTCCAATTCCAGCGTCGGATAACGCCGGGCAAACGCGAGCAGAATCGGCGTGACGCAGTGGCGGCCGAAATGCGCCGGCATCGTCACGCGCAGCTTGCCGCGCGGCTCGGATAATTGGTCGGCCGCCAGCGCGTCGGCGGCTTGCGCTTCGGCCAGCACGATCCGGCAGCGCTCGTAATAGGCGCGCCCGAAATCGGTCAAACTCTGCCGGCGCGTGGTGCGGTTGATGAGGCGCACGCCGAGCCGCTCTTCCAGGAAGCGGACATGCTTGCCGACCATTGGCCCCGACAGGTCGAGCGCCGCCGCGGCGGCCGCGAACGAGCCGAGATCGACAGCCTTGACGAACACGTCCATGCTTTCGAGGCGATCCATATTCAAAACCATTAGTTTCGACTGTTCTGCCTGCGCGCCCCTTTATCAGTTCTCGATACCTCTGAATAGTCCATTCCATCGGTTTGGTTTGGAGTTATAGGCATGGCAAGGGTTGTTCGCTTTCACAGTCACGGCGGTCCAGAGGTGCTTCGCATCGAGGATATGGAGGTTCCGCCGCCAGGCCCCGGCGAGGTACGGATCGGCGTCAGGGCGCTGGGCTTGAACCGCGCCGAAGCCTCGATGCGCAAAGGCTCTATATCGAGACGCCGACGCTGCCGTCGGGCCTCGGCCTCGAAGCGGCGGGGGCGGTCGAGGCGGTGGGAGCCGGCGTGGAAGTCTTCGCACTGGGCGATGCGGTCAGCATCATCCCGCCGCGCTCGATGGCGCGCTGGCCGGCCTATGGCGAGCTCGTGAATTTCCCGGCCGAGCTGGTGGTGAAACATCCGCCCTCGCTTTCGTTCGAGGCCGCCGCCGCAACATGGATGCAATATCTCACCGCCTATGGCGCGTTGATCGACATCGCCCGTCTCGGCCGCGGCGAGCCTGTCGTCATCACCGCGGCCTCGAGCAGCGTCGGGCTTGCCGCCATCCAAATCGCCAAAATGATCGGCGCCGTGCCGATCGCCGTCACGAGGACACCGGCCAAGAGCAGTGCCCTGCTCGATGCCGGCGCCGCTTATGTCTTGACCTCGCATGAGGAGGATCTCGAGACACGGCTAAGGGAGATCGCGCCGCAAGGCGTGCGCGTGGTTTTCGACCCGGTCGGCGGTCCTATCTTCACGCCGCTGACGGCGGCGATGGCGCGCGGCGGCATTCTCATCGAATATGGCGTCCTCAGTCCCGAGCCGACGCCGTTCCCGCTGTTCGAGGTCCTGGCGAAGACGTTGACGCTGCGCGGCTACCTCGTCCACGAGATCACCGGCGATCCCGCCCGGCTTGAAGCCGCCAAGGCCTTCATCCTCGATGGCCTCGCCTCAGGCGCGCTGAAGCCGATCATCGCGAGGACGTTTCCGTTCGAGCAGATCGCCGCGGCGCACCGTTTTCTGGAAGCAGGGGAACAGTTCGGCAAGATCGTGGTGACCGTTTGAGGCTCGCTTCGGCCGGAAAAGCGACTATCCGCTTGGCAAGCGGTGCTGCGCCGGGCCAAACTGGTCATTCCGCATGCCTGCCTCAAGGAGACTTCGAAAATGCCCGCCAATGTTTTTTCCGGCTGCATGCCGGCGCTGATGACGCCTTGCACCGATGACCGACTTCCCGACTTCGACGCGCTGGTGCGCAAGGGGCGCGAGCTGATCGCCGCCGGCATGTCGGCCGTCGTCTATTGCGGCTCCATGGGCGACTGGCCGCTGCTGACCGACGCGCAGCGCATGGAAGGCGTCGAGCGCCTGGTGAAAGCCGGCGTCCCGGTGATCGTCGGCACCGGGGCGGTCAACACCGCCAGCGCGGTGGCGCACGCCGCCCATGCGCAAAAGGTCGGCGCGCGGGGCCTGATGGTGATCCCGCGCGTTCTCTCGCGCGGGCCGTCGGTGGCGGCGCAGCGCCATCATTTCAAGGCAATCCTTGCCGCCGCGCCCGACCTGCCGGCCGTCATCTACAACAGTCCCTATTACGGCTTTGCCACGCGCGCCGACCTTTTCTTCGCGCTGCGCGCTGAGCATCCGAACCTGGTCGGCTTCAAGGAATTCGGCGGCCCGGCGGATTTGCGCTATGCGGCGGAAAACATCACCAGCCGGGACGACGTTGCGCTGATGATCGGCGTCGATACCGCCGTCTTCCACGGCTTCGTCAATTGCGGCGCTTCCGGCGCCATCACCGGCATCGGCAATGTCCTGCCCAAGGAAGTGCTGCATCTCGTGGGCCTCAGCCAGGCGGCGGCCAAGGGCGATGCCGAAGCGCGCCGGCTGGCGCAGGAATTGGACGCGGCGTTGGCCGTGCTGTCCTCTTTCGACGAGGGTCCGGACCTCGTGCTCTATTTCAAGCACATGATGGTGCTGAAGGGTAACCCCGAATACAGGCTGCACTTCAATGAGACGGATGCGCTGAGCGACAGCCAGCGTGGCTATGCCGAGCAGCAGCTCAAGCTGTTCGACACCTGGTATGCGCAGTGGTCGAGGCAGCCCGTCATGGCAAGATACGCGGCCTGAGCCGGCGATCGCGCTGACGAAATCTTCGGCGGTGCAAGCTGCACCGCCGCTCAGCCAAAGTGCCTAATAGGCCGCGGCGGAGTCCGGCATAGCCTGGAGCCGCTCGATGTCCTGACGGGGCGGGGCGCCGAACAGGCGCCGATATTCGCGGCTGAACTGCGACGGGCTGTCATAGCCGACCGCGTACCCTGCGTTGCCCGCGTTCGCTCCATCAGCAAGCATCAGCCTTCGCGCTTCCTGCAAGCGCAGCCGCTTCTGGTACTCCAGCGGAGTCATGCGCGTAATCGCCTTGAAATGGGCGTGAAGCGACGATGCGCTCATGCCTGACGCCGCGGCGATCTCGTCGATTCGCAACTGCCCTTGAAAACCTTTGCGGATCGCTGCGATGGCGCGGCTGACCTGGTTCAGATGGCTGTCCACGGACGCCATCTGGCTAAGCAGGCCGCCATGCGGGCCGGTGAGCAAGCGATAGAGGATCTCGCGCTCGATCAGCGGCGCCAGAACACGGATGCTTTCGGGCGATCGAGCAGCCGGACCAGCCTGCAGGCGGCATCTATCAACTCGGGATCGCCCGGATAGACGGCGAGCACCGGCAAGTCCGGCCTGGGCAGGGTTCGCCCGTCCGCCGCAAGCAGGTCCACCAGCGCGGCGGAATCGAGGTCGATCTTGCAGCAGAGATAGGGCACGGCGGGGCTCGCCTCCAGCACATGGCCGACCAGCGGCAGGTCGACCGAGACGAGAAGATAGCTCGACGCATCATAGGTGACGCTCTGGTTCGCCAGCCAAACACGCTTCGATCCCTGGGCGATTATGCAAAGCGAGGCTTCATAGACCGCCGGCACAGGCGCGCTCGGTTGATTGCAGCGAATGAGCGTCAGCCGTGCCACCGCGGTGCCGGACATGCCTGAGTCCGGGGCATGCCGCGCAATCAGCCTGGCCAGTTCGGTTATTTTTTCCATGCCGCATAAATCCGCATGGCGCGAAATGTTGCAAGGCGTGTCTGCTTCATTTGGAGGATCGTGCAAACTCTCTGGACGATCGCACTACCGGTCTTCGCCTGTGCGGCGCCATTTTCCATCCCGTCACCGCAAGCCAAAAAGGAACGATCATGACGGGACTGAAAGACAAAATTGTACTTATCACCGGCGCATCGAGCGGCATCGGCGAAGCGACGGTGCGGGAGCTTGCCGCGGCCGGCGCCAGACTGTTCATTGGGGCCCGACGCGCCGAGCGTCTGAAGGCGCTGGCCGAGGAAATCGGTGAACGCGTCGCCTGGCGCGAGCTCGACGTGACGGATGCCGAGAGCTTCGACGCTTTCGCTGATGCCGCTCATGCCCGATTCGGGCGGATCGATGCGCTGGTCAACAATGCCGGCGTCATGCCGCTGTCGCCGCTTGCCGCCCTGAAACGCGATGAGTGGGCGCGCATGATAAACGTCAACATCTTCGGCGTGCTGAACGGGATCGCTGCGGTGCTGCCGCGCTTCGTCGCGCAGAAAAACGGGCACGTCGTCAACGTGGCGTCCGTCGGCGCGCATCTCGTACTGCCCACCGCGGCGGTCTATTGTGGCACGAAATATGCGGTGTGGGCGATCACCGAAGGCCTGCGGCAGGAGCACGACGACATCCGCGCCACGATCATCTCCCCCGGCGTGACCGCGACCGAGTTGGGCGACGACATCAGCGACCCCCAAGTGGCAGCTGCTTTGAAAGAGTGGCGGCAAAAGTCGCTGACGCCGGACGCCATCGCGCGCGCGATCCGCTTCGCGCTCGAACAGCCCGACGGTGTCGACGTCAACGGAGTGATTGTGCGCCCGACCGCGGCCAACATGTAGAGGCTTATCCTGCTGGTCGGCTTGCGGGCGAGGAGCTCCCTGCATGCCACGCAGGAGCGCGTGCAAGCTGTCGGTAGGGATCAGTTCGCCCTCAGTGCACCACCGTGCGCACCCGCTCCCGTAGCTCCTTGGCGCGACCTCATACTTGCTTTTGAACAGCAGGGATTGGCAATGAACAGGCCGGAGTTTGTTGCCGGCCTGTTCGCACGCGCGGGTCAGGCGGCCTTGACCTTCAGTTCTTCGTCGCCGCGCACCATCCTGGTCACGCCGGCGAAGTCGAGCTTGCCGGAACCGAGCACCGGCACTTTCGCCACGACGCGCACTTCGGCCGGCACCATCAGCTCCATGGCGCCGTTCGCCTTGGCAAAGGCCAGGAAATCGGCGCGGGTGGCGTTGGGCGCTTCCGTGATCAGGATCAGCTTCTCGCCCTTGCGCGCGTCCGGCATCGTGGCCACGGCCGATAGCGAGCCTTTCCAGAGTTCGCCGGCCAGCGCCTCGACCGCCGCCAGCGATACCATCTCGCCGCCGATCTTGGCGAAGCGCTTGGCGCGGCCGCGGATCGAGATGAAGCCCGCGTCGTCGACTGTCACGACGTCGCCGGTGTCGTGCCAGCCGTCCTTCAGCGGCTCGATCACGCCCGGATTCTCGGTGCGCAGATAGCCGGCCATGACGTTCGGGCCGCGCACGAAGAGCCGCCCGCCTTCGTCGACGCCGGGCACCGGCTCGAGGCGGTATTCCATGCCAGGCATGATTTTACCGACGCTGCCCGACTTGTTGTACATCGGCGTGTTGATGGCGATCACCGGCGCGGTTTCGGTCACGCCATAGCCTTCCAGGATGCGCAAGCCGAACTTCTCCATGTAAGTCGTGCGCGTGGCGGCCTTGACCGGTTCCGCGCCGGCGAAGCAGTAGCGCACCGAACGGAAGTCGTAAGGGTGGGCCGTGCGGGCATAGCCCGACAGGAACGTGTCGGTGCCGAAGATGATCGTGGCGTTCGACGCATAGATCAGTTCCGGCACGATGCGGTAGTGCAGCGGCGAGGGGTAGAAATAGACCGGCACCCCGGAGATCAGCGGCAGCACCGTGCCCGCCGTCATGCCGAAGGAGTGGAAGATCGGCAGCACGTTGAACACCTTGTCGCCCGAGTGGAAGTCGATGCGCGAGGCGGCCTGGGCGGCATTGGCCAGGATGTTGCGGTGGGTGAGCACCACGCCCTTGGGCGTTCCTTCTGAGCCGGAGGTGAACAGGATCGCTGCCGGATCGTCCGCCTTGCGCGCCACCCGCGGCGTCGTCTTGCGCAACAGGCCGAGCAGCTTGTCCTTGAGTCCGATCGTGGCCCGCAGATCGTCGAGCCAGAGGATGTCGACCGAGCGGCCGATCTCCTCCACCACCGGCCCGAGCTTTGCCTGTTCGACAAAGGCGCGGGAGGTGAGCACGGTGCGCACCTCGGCCGCCTTGCAGGCCGACAGGATGTTCGCGGCACCGGCGGTGAAGTTGATCATCGCGGGGACCTTGCCGGCCGACATCACGCCGAGAAGTGCCGCGCAGGCACCATTGGCGTTGGGCAGCATGATCCCCAGCGTCTGGTGGCCGGCATAGAGATGCTCGAACTTCTCGCCGAGCACCGCGGCGGCGGTCAGCAGCTTGCCGTAGCTCAGCGAACCCGTGACCGGATCCTGAACGGCGAGCTCCTTCATGCCGCGCTCGTTGGCGGTCTCGATGATCTTCTCCAGTACGGTCTTGTCGATGTCCTGGGTGCGGAAGACGAGGTCCGACATCACCTGGTAGAGCGCGGAGCCCGCCGCGGCGCGGCGCTGGCGGCCCTTCAGTTCCTGCGCGACTTCGAGCTTCACCGGTTCCAGGATGGTCACCTTGACCTTCGGGAACAGGCGATGGCGCACATGCTGCGAGGTCAGCCGCGAGAAGTAGCTCTTCTCCAGCCCCTCGATGCGCACCGGCACCACCATCGAGCCGGTCTTGTCGGCAACCATGGCGGCGCCGTCATAGACCTTCATCAGGCCGCCGGTGACGGTGATGCGTCCCTCCGGGAAGATCACGAGCGGATCGCCGCCCTGCACGACCTTGATCAGCGTGCGGGTCGACATCGGCTTCGCCGGATTGAGCGGCAAAGCGCGAGCAAGCTTCATGAACGGCTTCATCCACCAGGCCTGGGCAATCGTGTAGTCGATGGCGAAGACCGGCTCCTCGTCAGTCAGCGTCAGCGCCAGCGGGCCGTCGAGGAAGCTGACATGGTTGAGCGCCAGGATCGGCGCCTTGCCGGCCGCCTTGAGGTTTTCGATGCCCTCGACCTCCAGCCGCAGGAAGGCGCGGAAGAGGATGGAGACGAAGTCCCGGAACGGGTTGGTTGGCAGGAATTTCAGCATCAGCCAGGCGGCGATCGCGTTGGCGACCACGAGGCCGAACAGGATGCCCGCGATCGAGACGCCCGCAGCCTGGATCGCGGCGACGAGGATGCAGCCGACCGTCATGAAGCCGGCATTGACGATGCTGACCGCGGCAACGACGCGGGCCCGGCGCGCCTCCGGCGACCAGGCCTGCACGGCGGCGAAGGTCGGCACCACCAGGAAGGCGGCGGCGATGGCCATGCCGGCGAGGTCGATGGCGACACGGATGGTGTTGGGCCCGGCGAAGAAGGCGGCAAGCGTCTCGGCCTTGGGCGAGGGCTGCATGCTGCCGATGGTCCAGGCAAGATGCAGGCCGAACAGCGCCAGCAGCGCGGTGCCGACCGGCGCCGGCAGCAGCACCATGCGCCCTTGCGACATCCAGGCGGCGATGGCCGAGCCGATGGCGATCGAGACGGCGAACACGGCGAGATAGGCGGTGACGGCGATTTCGTTGCCGCCGAGCGAATCCTTGATCAGCGTCGGCAGGATCGACAGCACGATCGCGCCGACCAGCCAGAACCAGGAGGTCATCAGGCCGGCGCGCCAGATGCGCCTGTCGGTGCGCAAATCCGCGACCTGCCGCCAGGTCGAGCGGAAGATGTTCTTGTCGATGGCAAGGTTGGGCGCGGCCGAACCGGTGGCGGGGATGTAACGGCTGACGAACCAGCAGCCGACCGCCAGCGCCATCATGATCGGTCCGAACACCGCGACCCCGATGCCGTCGGCGGAGACGACGCCGCCGGCGATGGTGCCGCCGAGGATCGCTGCGAAGGTGGCCGACTCGATCCAGGCATTGGCCTTGGGCAGTTCCTTGCGCTCGAGATGATCGGGCAGGATGCCGTATTTGATCGGCCCGAAC
The DNA here is from genome assembly GCF_037179585.1 of Mesorhizobium argentiipisi (SeqCode). NCBI lineage: Bacteria > Pseudomonadati > Pseudomonadota > Alphaproteobacteria > Hyphomicrobiales > Phyllobacteriaceae > Mesorhizobium > Mesorhizobium argentiipisi (SeqCode). Next base: position 4,172 of record NZ_JAPYKO010000026.1, on the reverse strand, counting down.
AGCGCCGAGATGATGCCGAACATCAAGAGTGCCGTCATCAGCACCGGGATCGACGACAGCGCGATACCGACGACGGCGACGGCGGCCGCGGCGATCTCGGTGAACTTCAGCCGCCGCGCGATCAGCGCCTTGTCGAAGCGGTCGGCGATCTCGCCGCCAAGCGCCGATAGCAGCAGGAAGGGCGCCATGAAGACAGCGCCCGCCAGCGTCACCAGCGACGCGGCTTGGTCCTTGGCAAGCGTGAAGAGAATGAGGAACACCAGCGTGTTCTTCAGGAAATTGTCGTTGAAGGCCGAGAGGAATTGCGTCCAGAAGAGAGGCGCGAAGCGCCGCGACATCATCAGATGGGTGTTCATGGCAATTTCCATTGGGCAAGTCCGGCTGGCAATCCGATTGGACTGGGCGGACATTTGCGCGGTTTGAGCCTTGTTTATCGGAAAGCCGTTAAGCTTCGTTACTGCGATTCAATCCAATCCATTTATTTCTTGTTCTTGGTGCCTGGAATCTGTCGCCCATGATCGGCTTCCAGGCCTTCCAGGCACTCGACTGTTTGCGGGCTTGGCTGTCGGCGAGCATCGATATGATCCTTTCGTTTCAGGGTGAGTGTGGCTCGGCACAGGCGTGTTTCAGGTTGGATACATTTCTTGAACATCGTTCAAGGATGCACCATAGCATATCGTGAACGCCGTTCAAGGAAAAAATGAACGACGTTCACGTTGCCCGAAGCGTGGTTAATAAGCGAAGAGGCAGGTATGGAAGGGCAGGGCTTGTCTTCCGCGTTCTGGGGCAATCGCTTGGGGCGTTCCCCTTTCCGTCTCGGATTCGCCGGGGGAACCTTCTCATGGGGCGGGGAACCGCCGAGGACATCGCATCCTGCTGTCTGTCCTTGCCTCCGACAAGTGTCGTTCGTCACCGGGGCGGTGCTGGTCGGGGATCGTGGCCGCCGCGCACCGGTGCGGAAACAGGGCAGTGTGAACCCCTCAGAACGACCTCTCGCCGGTCATATCGAACCGCTCGACCGTGCAATGCTCGCCGACCACGCCCAGCACGTCGGTCGAGGGCTGGTCCGCTTCCGGCTGCTTCCATCGGATTTGGAAGGAAAACACGAAACGGTTGCCGCCGGCGTCATGCTCCATGCTGACAAGGCGAGCCTCGTAGCCGAGCGTCCGTATCATGCCCTGGAGATCGGGTGGCGAGTTCTTCGGCCATGAGACCGACAGGATCGCCTTGTGGTCGCGTGAAATCTTGAGGTCGACCCACTTCAAGCCCTGAAGCGTCACCAGTGTCAGCACCGTCGCGATCGCGCCGAGGCCGAACTGACCGCCGCCGAAGGCCAGCCCGATCATGGTCATGATCCACATCGTGGCGGCAGTGGTGACGCCGGTGACCAGATCGCCGCGCCGCAGGATGGCGCCGCCGCCGATGAAGCCGACACCGGTGAGCACGCCGAGCGCGAAACGCATTACGTCCATGCGCACGAAAGAGTCCGGCCCTTTGCCGGAAACATCGAGCAGCATGTTGGCCTGGACCATGGCCACACATGCCGCAAGACCGACCAGGATTGTCGTGCGCAGCCCGGCGGAATGGCCGCGCGCTTCGCGGTTCAAGCCGATGAGAAAACCTGCGACCAGTGTCGCCAACAACCGCGCGACGAGGTCCGGCCAAGTCGGATGAAGCGGCATGTCGCAGCAAAGCGGCTCGAACATCGTCGGTCAGGTCGGCCTAAGCCCCTCCGTTGCGTCTGGAACGTTCAACTAGGCTTGGCCGCCGATGGTTCCGTGGCCGCGCAGTTCGATCCCGGGGGGGCGCCTTGCCTGCGGGTGGGCATGGACGGTTGTCAGGGCAGGAACCGATCTGCCGGGATGTGGTTCCGCGAACCCACCGGCTGAAAGTGTTCCCGCGACCGGATTTGGTCGGCCGCGGGAAATTTGGCTCAGCCGAATTTCGGGTCGAGGCTGCCCGACTTGTAGCGCTTGGCCATGTCAGCCAGCGGGATCGGCTTGATCTTCGGCGCGTTGCCGGCGGTGCCGAACTGCTCGAAGCGCTCCTTGCAGAGCTTCTTCATCGCCGCCATCGCCGGCGTCAGATATTTGCGCGGATCGAACTCCGACGGGTTCTCGCTCAGCACTTTGCGGATCGCGCCGGTCAGCGCCATGCGGTTGTCGGTGTCGATGTTGATCTTGCGCACGCCATGCTTGATGCCGCGTTGGATCTCCTCCACAGGCACGCCCCAGGTCGGCTTCATCTGGCCGCCATATTTGTTGATGATCTCCTGCAGCTCTTCGGGTACCGAGGACGAGCCGTGCATGACCAGATGCATGTTGGGCAGGCGGCGGTGGATTTCCTCGATCACGTTCATCGCCAGCACCGCGCCATCCGGCTTGCGCGAGAATTTATAGGCGCCGTGGCTGGTGCCCATGGCGACCGCCAGCGCGTCGACATGCGTGTCGCGCACGAACTGCTCGGCCTGCACCGGGTCGGTCAAAAGCTGGTCGTGGCTGATCGCGCCCTCGACGCCGTGGCCGTCTTCCTGCTCGCCGCCGCCGCTCTCCAGCGAGCCGAGCACGCCGATCTCGCCTTCGACCGAAACGCCGCCCCAATGCGCCATATCGACGACGCGGCGCGTGATGCCGGAATTATAGGCGTAGTCGGCCGGCGACTTGCCGTCCTCCTTCAGTGAGCCGTCCATCATCACCGAAGTGAAGCCGTACTGGATCGCGGTGACGCAAGTCGCTTCGTTGTTGCCATGGTCGAGATGCATGCAGACCGGGATATCGGGATGGATCTGGACCAGCGCGTCGATCAGCTTTGCCAGCACCACGTCATTGGCATAGGCGCGCGCGCCGCGGCTGGCCTGCAGGATGACCGGCGACTTGGTCTCCTCGGCAGCCTCCATGATGGCAAGGCCCTGTTCCATATTGTTCATGTTGAAGGCAGGCACGCCATAGCCATGTTCGGCGGCATGGTCGAGCAATTGTCTCAGTGTGATGCGAGCCAACGAATAGTCTCCCGTATCTGGTTCGAGCCCGTGGTTGAAAAGGCCGCCCGGGCGTCGGGCGGCCCCGTAGCTTCTGGCCGGATTTCGGGCCCACCGCAACCTTTCGGAGCCTTTTCGGCCGCAATTCTTGTTGCAGGGCTGAAATCAGGCGCTTCGGACTTAGGCGGCGATGCGTGCGCGCGCGGCGAGGATTTCGACGCAGGCTTTCGCGGCTTCCTTGCCCTTCACGATGAAATGCTCGTGGAAGAAGCGGTGATGCTCGACGCTGTCATGGTAGTTGTGCGGCGTCAGGACGGCCGACAGCACCGGCACGTCGGTCGCGAGCTGCACATTCATCATCCCATCGATGACGGCGCTCGCCACGAAGTCGTGCCGGTAGATGCCGCCGTTGACGACGAAGGCGGTGCCGAGGATCGCGGCGTAGCGGCCGGTCTCGGCAAGCGTCTTGGCGTGCAGCGGGATCTCATAGGCGCCCGGCACGTCGAAGACCTCGACGACGAAACCGCCGAGCGCGGCAAGCTCCGCCTCGAAGGCCTGCACGCATTGGTCGACGATATCGGCATGCCAGCGCGCCCGGATGACGGCGACACGACGGGCAGTATGGTCTTTGGGGAAATGCTGATTCATGGGTCCTTCCTTCCGTTTCGAACCAGAATCAGGACGCACGACGCAAAAACGCGGCCCGCGCGAGCGGAACCGTCTCCTGCGATCGTTCTCTTCCATCCGGACTGTAACCGTCGGCTCCGGAATCGCACCGGATCTGCTGACCCCTCCGATAGGCTGGAAGGCGCTCGCGGGCTTGAGCTGAGGCTCTTACCGCCGGTGGGGACTTTCACCCCGCCCTGAGAACATTAACGCGGGTTTTATGGGAGAGTAGGGTGGTGCTGTCAATTGGCGACTAGCTAGTCTCCCCCCTTGAGGGGGAGATGCCCGGCAGGGCAAAGGGGGTCGCCGCGCGTGAAGCGCCAGCGTCGTCTCTCGCCGCGCAAAGCGCCGGCGCCTCTCGCTCGGCGACCCCCTCTGTCGCCTTCGGCGACATCTCCCCCACAAGGGCATAGGCGCTAAGATAGGGTATTGCGGCGCGGAATCGGTTGTGATTCTACGCTGGGGATGACACACGAATCGCTTGTTGATGATGGCTGGGCCGAGACAGTTAAGCTTCTCGGCGGCGAAG
>NZ_JAPYKO010000025.1:0-86704 GCF_037179585.1 Mesorhizobium argentiipisi (SeqCode) | reverse complement strand
AGTCTGATCAACCGTCGTCTCTGAGCTCCACCCCCAGCCCTGTGCAGCTTCGGCCGATCCGACTGCTTCGCAAACCTGCCAAGCAGGTGAGCCTTCTTGCCTTCAACCTTGACAGGGAACATGAGAGACTAGCTCCATGATTTTCAGACTGACGTTTCTTGGCACCTCGGCCAGCGTACCCTCTGCCGAGCGAAATCACCCTGCCCTGCTTGTCGAGGCCGGAGGCCAGCGAATTCTGGTCGACTGCGGGGAAGGCACGCAGCGCCAGCTGCTGCGCAGCGGCGCCGGCTTCGGCGGCTTCACCGCCTACTGCTCACGCATGCGCATTTCGACCATATCCTTGGGATCCCCGGACTGTTCTCGACACTCCGGTTGCGGCAAAGCGAGGATCTCCTGACCATCCATGGAGGCTCGGACACCCTCGACGTCGTTGTGCGTATGCTCGCTGGTCTGTGGGGTGAAGGACGAGCGCCGATCCCACTAACGCTTGAGCCGCTGAGGCCCGGCCGGTTATTCGACGCGGACGAATTCATGATTGACTGCTTTCAGGTTCGTCACCGCGACACAGATAGCTACGGCTTCGTGCTCGAGACACCACCGCGCCGCCACCTTCGCGCCGAGCACCTCACGTCTCTCGGTGTGCCCGACGGTCCAATCAGGAAGGAACTGGCAGAAGGCCGGTCTATCACCCTCGCGGATGGCCGAACAGTTGCTTCCGAAGACGTGTTGGGTCCGCTGGAAGCAGGCAAGAAGCTGGTCATCGTCGGCGACACGGAGTCGACTGATGATCTCGCGGAACATGTCCGCGGCGCCGACCTTCTGGTGATCGAGGCCACCTTCCTGGAACGGGATGCGGCCGTGGCGCGTGACTATGGTCATCTCACGGCTGCGCAGGCAGCATCTCTGGCAGCGACTTCCAATGTGAAGCAGCTCGTTCTTACGCATATCTCTGGCCGCTATGCCGATGAAGAAATCCTCGCGGAAGCCGTGCGGGCGTTTCCGAACAGCCGCATTGCGGCTGATCTCGATGTGCTCATCATATAACGGCCGACAATGACATTCAGGATAGGCATTATCTCTGACACCCACGGACTGTTGAGGCCTGAGGCGGAACGACGCCTGGCCGGGGCAAACCACATCATCCATGGCGGAGACATTGGCAGTCCTGACGTTATTTCCGCGCTTCAGCAGATCGCACCGGTTACCGCGATCAGAGGCAACGTGGATACGGCCGGGTGGGCTTCGACCTACGCCGACACGGTGTTGGTACGGCTGGCAGGCCGAACATTTTACGTCCTCCATGATCTGAACACACTGCAGGTCTCACCAGCGGCACTCGGTATCGACATGGTCGTGTCCGGCCACTCCCATGTGCCGAAACTCAAAACCGTTGACGGTGTGCTCTACCTCAATCCGGGGAGCGCCGGCCCCCGTCGTTTCAAGTTGTCGATTACGCTTGCGACGGTTGATATCACGCCTGTCGGTCTACAGCCGGTCATTCACGATCTCAGTAGCGGCTAAGGCGGGCTCAAGGCGATCGCATGTCGAGCCGGACGGCCGGCGTCGGCTCAATGAAGGCCCGCGACGACCAAGCACCTGAAATTGACTTCTTGCAACGCCCCGGGATGGAAAATTCGACATTCCTTTTATGCGACTTTTTGAGCACACAAGGCGAACATTGATGACATCAATAGGCCCGTCATTCCGTCAGTTCCGGTGATCAATAGCAATGGCTGGAACGGCCGAAGAACGAACCCGCTACGCGGGAGGGCGCCTGGGGTTGAGGTAGAGATCACGAGCCGGTCGTCGCGCTCGCATTGAGGGTGGTTCGGTAGCGGCAGAGCATCACGGGCTTCTTCAACAAGGAGCCCGACCATGCCCTATCCTGTTCTCGATGCACCTATCAGTCCACTGCGTCAGCGGCTGATCGACGACATGAACATGCGACGTTTCTCACAGGAGACGCAGCGCAACTATCTCCGCGACATCGGACGCCTGGCGACGTTCCTCGGCCGGTCGCCAGATACAGCGACCACCGACGACCTGCGCCGGTTCCAGATCGAGCAGCAGGACGACGGTGTTCCGGTGCCGACGATGAACAGCATCGTGTCGGCGCTGCGCTTCTTCTTCACGCATACGGTCGATCGTCCCGATCTGGCGCGCAAGCTCGTCCGGCTGGCGCACCCGCGCAAGCTGCCGGTGGTCTTGAGCCGCGACGATGGTTGCCCGGCTGCTCAACGCCACCACCTGCCTCAAGCACCAGGCCGCGCTGTCGGTCGCCTATGGCGCCGGCTTGCGCGTCGCCGAGGTCTCGGTACTGAAGGTCGCCGACATCGACAGCGAGCGCATGCTGCTCCGGGTGGAGCGCGGCAAGGGCGGGCGGTACCGGAACGCCATGCTGTCGCAAGACCTGCTCTTGTTGCTGCGCCAGTGGTGGAAGGTCGGACGCCAGCAGGGGGTGATGCATCGCGACGGCTGGCTGTTCCCGGGGCAGCATGCGATGAAGCCAATCAGCACCCGCCAGCTCTATCGCGTGGTCGTCGAGGCGGCACAGGCCGCCGGCATCGCCAAGCGGGTCGGACCGCACACGCTGCGTCACAGCTTCGCCACCCACCTGCTGGAGGACGGCACCGACATCCGGATCATCCAGGTCCTGCTCGGGCACGCCAAGCTCAATAGCACCGCCTTCTACACCAAGGTTGCCACCCGCACGGTGCGCACCGTCACGAGCCCGCTCGACAAGCTTGGCCTCTTCAAGCCGGAAGGGATCTCACCCGACGGCTGAGCGTGCGCGCCTCGATCGAGGTTGCCGACATCTTCCGCACTGCCGGGCCCGCCTACCGGGTCGCCCATGCCGGGCATCTGAGCCTCGCCGAGCTCAAGGTCATGTCGGCGATCGAGCACTGCCGCACCGCGGCCCTTGGCGGTCACGTCGAGGCCTGCGAGGACTGCGGCCAGTGGCGCATCGCCTACAACTCCTGCCGCAACCGGCACTGCCCGAAGTGTCAGGGTACGGCCGCACGGACATGGTTGGCCGAGCGCCAGGCCGACCTGCTGCCGGTCGGCTACTTCCACGTCGTGTTCACGCTGCCCGCCGAGGTCGCCGAGATCGCCTTCCATAACAAGGCGCTAGTCTACGACCTGCTGTTCCGCGCCGCGTCGGAGACGATGCTGACCATCGCGGCAGATCGGAAGCATCTCGGCGCGCGCATCGGCATCACCGCCGTCCTTCACACCTGGGGCTCGGCGATGACACACCATCCGCACGTGCACATGATCGTGCCGGGTGGCGGCATCGCGCTCGATGGGAAGCGCTGGGTATCGTCGCGTCCAGCATTCCTCCTTCCGGTGAGGGTACTCGGCAAGCTGTTCCGCCGCCTGTTCCTCACCCCTCTGGTCGCGCTGCGCGACGCCGGCCGGCTCGTCTTCTTCGGATCGATGGCGCACCTCACCGACCGGCGGGCATTCCTGCGCCACCTGTCGCCGGTCCGGAAGAAGCGCTGGGTGGTCTACGCCAAGGCACCGTTCGCCGGCCCGGAGGCGGTGCTCGCCTACCTGTCGCGCTACACGCACCGTGTCGCCATCTCGAACCGGCGCCTCATCCGTTTCGACGAGGACCGCGTCACTTTCCGCTACAAAGACTACCGCCGCGGTGGCGCAGACCGGCAGCAGCTCATGACGCTTGCCACCGACGAGTTCATCCGCCGCTTCCTGCTCCACGTCCTGCCGCGCGGCTTCCACCGCATCCGACACTATGGGTTGCTCGCAGGCTCCGCCCGCAAGGCCAGCCTCGCACTCGCGCGCGAGTTGCTTGCGGCCGCGCCTCCCACCATGAACGATCCATCGGAGGAAACGGACGACTTCCGCCCACCATGCCCCTGCTGTGGTGGCCGCATGATCATCATCGAGACCTTCGAACGATGGAGGCAGCCGCGCGGGCCGCCGGGCGCACGGACGACAAACCGGGAGACCGCCCCATGACCCGGCATGGCATGATCCAGTCTCAAGTCGTAGGCGCACAGCCTCCGGCACCGGATCCACGCCTGTCCAGGGTGATCATCAACGCCGACAGAGCCGCGGCCAGCCGCGTGCCGGGCCGACAACATCGCCTGGAGGCGCATCGAAGCGGCCTGTCGGCATCCATCTCCGCCCTCCTTGGCGAGGTCCCAGCCATCGCCGACATCAGCCGCAAATCGAAATCCCCATAGCCGTCGCCTGTGGCCCGCGGGTTCCTTCCTCGGGGACTTTCGTACGCCTGCCGGCGCCCGAAACTCTTCACGTGAGCAGACCGGCAGCTTCGGTCTCCTAATCTTGAAGAGCAGACATTAGGTTGGGCGGAGGCTTGGTCGTAACATGACCAACCCCCGTTTTGGGCGGCAACGAAGCCGGTCGAGTGCGATACGCTGGACTTGACGTCGCAGCCATACGATCTTCGGGGCGGGGTCGCTTTCGACGCGACAGCTCGTGGCGGGGACACAAATGCTCGATGCCATCCTTACCTTCGTCGCCACGTTGTTAGTCGCGGTATTCGCGATGATAATGCTGCTGGCCGGCGTCGAGACATGGAACGGCGCGATGATCGAGCCGTTTCTCCTGCGTCGAACGCTCCTGCTTCTCATCCCGATAGTAGGGATCGGCCTGGTGTTTCTTCGGGCTCGCCGTAGCCTGCGTAAAGCTCGAGCGAAACGCGAGGCGGGGGATTCCCGCGAGAATGCCCGCGCGGCCGGGCAGGCTCGCCCTGCCTTGGACCTCGCTCGCCGGCGCACCAAGGCTGCCGGCGGCGACGCCGCCGCAAAGATAGTGGCGGAGTCCCAGGCGCAGGCCAAACGCTCCGATGATGCCCACAGGGCGAAGATCCGCGCGCATGTCGAGCGCAAGGCACCGCCCGCCAGCGATGCCGACCGTGCGGCGATCGCCCTCGCCTCGCGGGCCTGCCTTGCCATCCGCCACGTCTTCCCGCCGCGCCACCCGCAGCGTTTGATGAGCTTTTTCGGCGGCGTGCCGCTGGCGCCCGACGATCTGGACTGGCCGATGATCCACAACCGCAAGGGGCTGCTCGAGCCGCTCACCTTCATGGGCCAAGTCGACCTCGGCGCGCTGCCCGACGGGCCGGCACGCTCGCTGCTCCCTGCCCACGGGTGTCTTTATTTCTTCGCGCCGATGTCGGGCAATTTCGACGGCGATGCGAGCCACTTCGTCGTCCGCTACGTCGAAGGCAAGGCCCGCAAGGACTGGGGTCCTCAGCACAATCCCGGATTTCTGGAGCCGATCGACGGCGCCGAGAACGCCCGCTACCGATATCCCTGGCTGACCTGGCACGACAAGCCGGAGAAGGTCTATCCACGCTTTTATCCGCGCATCGAGATCGAGCTCGGCTGGTTGGAGGACGTCGCCGAGGTGGAGGAAGGCGATCCCGATGCCGGCGACGGCTTCCCATGGGAGGTCGCCAAGCAGCGCCGCCGCCAGCAGCTCGTCGCGTTTCACGGCGAGCCAGTCTCCTGGAACGACGCGCTCTCCGCGCACGGCAAGCCCACGGACCGGCTCTGGATCCCGTTCGAGGGTTTTCCGACCAACCGTCGGACCGCCGAGGTTCTGCTCGGTTACCTGAAGTCATACATCAAGGAGGAGACCATCGGGATCAAGGCTCGGCTCGACACCCTGCCGGCGGGGTCCGAGGACCCGGAGCGGTCGGCGCTCTCCGCCCTGCTCGAACGCTTTGCGCAATTCGAAAAGGACCGCTGGCGGATTTTTCAGCTCGCAACGACCGGAGAGGCCCAGCGTGGCAAGGCGCTCGACGAGAACCAGCGGACCGAACTCCTTGCGCTACTCGAGGAATTGCGCGCCGGCGCGCTGCCGGAAGGTGTGCTCGAGCGCCACTATATGCACAAGCGCCTGCCTATGGTGCTGAACGACTGGATCGCGAGGGCGGCGGTCGAAGGCGCCGAAAGCGCGCTTGCCGATCCGGACGGGATCGCGCAGGTGCCCGACGCTGTCGTCGAGGCGCTCCGCTACCGGCACAGCGTGCTGCGCGATCCAGACTTCAGCAAGAACGGCTCATACGCACAGCACCAGATGCTGGGCCGCGGAGTCGCCATCCAGGACGCGGCCGAGTTGATGGCGCCCGAGCACATCCTTCTGCTCCAGCTTCGCTGGGACAATGCGCTCGACTGGCACATGGGCGACGCCGGCGCGGCGCAATACTGGATCCGTCCCACCGACCTGGCGGGGCGGCGCTTCGAGAACACCGTGCTCACCTTCGAGAGCCACTGAAGCGAGGGCGCCTCCCGCGGGCGCTGGTCGGCCCGCTGGATCGCGCGTCGTCCATCGGGCGTTTGCCGATCAACTGGCGGACACGGTGCCCGAGGCTCAGACAACCACTTCGTTTGGCGAGCCGATTAGCCGTCATCAGCGGTTGAACGGAAAAGAAACCATTCAGCATCAAACTACTGCTTTTTGATGAGCCTTTCCAACGTCGGAACGAGCGTTGTCGAGCCGACAAAGATGCCCCCATTGGTGAACCGGTTCTATGAAGAGTCTGACAATACGCCACCGCATCCTCGTCAGTTTCGCTGCCGTCCTGGTGGTCATGTCCGTGATAGCTGTCATCGCGTACGCCTGGTTTCTTCAGGCGGAGCAGGAGGCGACTGAGGTTGAGAAGGGTATCCTTCCAGACCTCTATCACAGCACCGAGATCATGATGGGCCAAATGACGGCTCATAGCCTGCTTCAGGAATACGCCCTCCAGGACAACCCTTCGGATAGACGCGCGCTTGAAAGCACGATCGCGACCAACCGCGACCAAGTGCAGCGTCAGATGGACGGCTATGAGGCGACAATTGTCTCCGATATCGACAAGGAGAATTTTGCTGTCGTCAAGGAGCTTGCCAACCAGTTTCGTCAAGCCGAAGCAACCGTGCTGGACGCTAGCCGGGCTGCCCTGTCGAAGGGTGAAACGCCCAATGAAGGCCCGGCCATCAAGAACACCGTGGAGCCGATCTTTCTGAAATTGCAGACCGCTCTGCAGGCCATGGTCGAGGATCATCGGGGCGAGGCAAACAGCGCGACACAGCGGATCGGTTCGATCGTCAGTACAGCAGAAGTGGGCTTGAGCGTTGGCTTGTTGGTCGCTCTCGGGCTGGCCCTCCTTTTGGGTTACCAGCTGTTTCGCGCCATCACGGGTCCGCTCACCCGCCTGATCGACGCGGTTCGTTTGATGCGGCAAGGCGACTTCAGCGAACGAATCGATCTCAGACGTCGAGACGAATTCAGCGTGCTTGCCGACGGCTTCAACGCGATGGCGGACGATCTCACCACCCTCATCGGTCAGGTTCAAAGGTCCAGCATACAGGTCAGCACGTCGATCACGGAGATCGCCGCCACCTCCAAGCAGCAGCAGGCCACCGCGACTGAAATCGCAGCGACCACCACGGAAATCCGCGCCACAGCCAAGGAAATCTCCGCCACGTCGAACGAGCTGGCGCGCACGATGAACGAAGTCTCGACGGTTGCCGAGCAGACGGCTGCCGTCGCCGGCGGAGGGCAAGCTGGTTTGACCCGCATGGAAGAAACCATGCATCAGGTCATGGAAGCGGCCGGCGCGATCAATTCCAAACTCGCGATCCTGAGCGAGAAGGCCGGCAGCATCAACCAGGTGGTGACGACCATCACCAAAGTCGCCGACCAGACGAACCTGTTGTCACTCAACGCATCCATCGAAGCAGAGAAGGCAGGCCAATACGGCCGGGGCTTTGCAGTGGTGGCGACCGAAATCCGAAGGCTCGCGGACCAGACGGCCGTCTCCACCTATGACATCGAGCAGATGGTCAAGGACATTCAGTCGGCGGTGGCGGCCGGGGTGATGGGCATGGACAAGTTTTCCGAGCAGGTCCGCCGGGGCATGCAGGAAGTCCAGCAGGTCGGCGGGCAGCTCTTCGAAATCATCCAGCAGGTTCAAGGCCTGGTGCCACGTTTCGAAGTCGCCAATGAAGGCATGCAGGCCCAGGCGACCGGCGCGGGACAGATTAGCGACACGTTGACCCAGCTGAGCGAGGCAGCTCAGCAAACAGTCGAATCTCTTCAGCAATCGACGCTTGCGATCGACGAGCTCAATCAAGTCTCAGGCGGGCTGCGAGGCAGCATTTCAAGGTTCAAGCTGAGAGCATAGCGAGCTGGCAGTCGGAGGTGACAATGCTATTCCTCGCCTTCAGCATGGGTACGGATCGCTACTTGCTCGATGCGCACCAAATTGAAGAGGTGTTGCCCTACATCGAGGTCAAAGCGCTGCCGGGAGCGCCCACCGGTGTGGTCGGTCTGGTCAGCTATGACGGAATACCCATCCCGCTTATCGACGTTACTCTTCTGGCGCTTGGCCGCCCATCCGAGCCGCGGTTGAGCACCCGCATCGTTGTTACGCGCTATCCAGCGCGAGATGGCGAGCCACGCCTGCTGGGGCTGATCGCGGAACGGGTGACGGACACGCTCGAGCGGGACCCTGCCGATTTCGCGCCGTTCGGACTCGAGCCGGGAACGCCGACCTATCTTGGTCCGGTGACTTCTGATGGCGCGGAGATCATCCAATGGGTCAAAGCGGAAGCGCTGCTTTCGGAGGAGATCCGTACCGCATTGCTCCGCCAGGCCGAGATGGGTGGTTGATGACGTTCGCAGTCGAAAAGCTCTTGACGGAAACCATCGGTCTGGACAGTGCCAGCATTGGTCCGACAGTGGTCCGCCAGGCGGTCAAAGAGCGGATGGCAGCATGCCGGATAACCGACACTCAGGCGTATTGGGAACATCTGACCGGTTCCGCGCAGGAGCTGCAGGAGCTGATTGATGCGGTGGTGATCCCGGAGACCTGGTTCTTTCGCGACCGGGAAGCGTTCACGATGCTGGTGCGACATGCGCGCAGCAGCAAGCGTGCTCAGCCGATAAGAGTCCTGAGCCTGCCATGTTCGACCGGCGAGGAGGCTTATTCAGTCGCCATGGCCATGTTCGATGCCGGCTTTGCGGCGCACGAGTTCAACATCGATGCTGTGGACGTCAGCAGCCGCAATGTCGCGATGGCTGAACGCGCCGTCTATAGGCGCAATTCCTTTCGCGGCAGCTATCTCGAATTCAAGGATCGCTATTTCGAAGCGACCGGGGGCGGATTGCGGCCGAATGCTGCGGTGCTGAAACAGGTTCGGTTCAGGGTCGGAAACCTGTTCGATCCTCGCGCGTCTTTCGGGCAAGAACTCTATGACATCCTGCTCTGCCGCAATCTGCTGATTTATTTCAATCGCGAGCTGCAGGATCGCGCAATGATCTGCCTGAAGGACCTCCTGGCCAAGGACGGACTTCTCTTGGTCGGTCCCGCGGAAGCAGCTCTTCCAAGGTTGCATGGCTTCATTTCCGCTGAATGGCCATTGGCCTTCGCCTTCCTCAAGTCGGAGCGCGTCAATACCGCGGCCCCGAGAGTTTCCGCCGGCATTCCGGTGCGGCCGCCCATCCCGAAGGTCAACCGGAGCAAGCCTGCTCTTCCCCGACCGGCAATCGGTGTGCAAGCTCCAACCAAGCCGCTTGATCAGGTCTCGGAAAGCCTGATCGCGGTTGAACGGATCGCCAATGCGGGACGGGTAAAGGAGGCACAGGAAGTCGCCCTGGCGCATCTCAAGACGTTTGGTCCTTCCGCAGAAATTTTCTACTTGCTGGGTCTCGTTCAGGATGCAGATGGCGCTGCGCCCGAAGCCGCGCAAAGCTATCGCAAGGCGCTGTATCTCGCGCCAAATCATCGGGAAGCTCTTGTCCATTTGGCTTTGCTGCTTCGCAAGCAAGGCGACCATAGCGGCGCCGAGGCATTGGCCGGCCGGCTGGATCGGGCTCAGAAAAGGAGCGGCACCTGATGGCGGCTTTGACAGGGATCGCCCAGCCAGTGGGGGAGATTGAAATCGACGACTGCTGGCGCCAGATCGGGGTGCGCGGTGACCGGTCATGTCCGCTACTGGACCAGCATCTCCATTGCCGCAATTGCCCGACCTACAAGAAGATTGCACGGCGCCTCCTCGACCGTGCGGCACCCTCGGCCTATCGCGGCGGATGGCCACACAAGCCTAGTGCCGAGTTCGGTTCGGCAGACGAGGAAGCGCTGCAGACTGTCGTTCTCTTTCGCGTGGGGGAGGAATGGCTGGCTCTTCCGGTCGGCATTTTTCATGAAGTGGCTGAATCTCGCCGCGTTCATTCGCTTCCGCACCGCAGGAACAGTGCGGTGCTCGGCATTGCCAATGTCCGCGGTGAATTGCTGATCTGCCTGTCGCTCTCTGAATTGCTCGGGATTGACGAGCGCAAAGAGGGGGGACAGGGCACACGAAGCAAGGCATTTCGCCGCTTGGTTATGGTAGGCGAGCGCGACAAGCGGGTTGCTTTCACGGTTGACGAGATCCATGGCCTGCATCGCTACCGGGAGCGCGACGCGCTCGCCGTGCCGGCCACGATCGGCAAGGCGCTGTCGGCCGCCACGGTTGCCGTGCTGCCGTGGCAGGGACGAGCCGTTGGCTGTCTCGACCCGGTACAATTGCTGACGATGCTGGATTGGAGCATCGCATGAGCGACGAGGACTTCAGCCAGGTTTCGATGCTGAGCCTCTTCCAAGCCGAACTGGAGACGCAGTCGCAGGCTCTGACCTCCGGCCTTCTGGCGTTGGAACGCGATCCTGTCGCCGCCGATGCCCTGGAAGCATGCATGCGCGCCGCGCATTCGCTGAAGGGAGCCGCCCGCATCATCGACCTGATGCCCGCAGTCAAAGTTGCAAATGCGATGGAAGATTGCCTGGTCGCCGCGCAACGTGGGCATCTGAGGGTGCGGCGAGAGCATATCGATGCGCTCCTGCAAGGCACCGACCTTCTGAAATTGATCGCATCGGCACCATCGAGCGAGAGCGTCACCTCTGAAGTTGAAACCTTTCTTGCCAAGCTCGAGGGATTGTCCCTCCCCGAGCCTGCGAACGTGTCCCGCAATTCCGCGGCTGATTTCGCAGATCATGCGCCGGAGGAGCTGGCGGCGACCCGTTCAGCGAGCCATCTCGTTGGGACGGAACCGCAAGCCTCCGCAAGCATCGGCTCCGACAGAATGGTTCGGGTGACGGCAGACAGCCTGAACCGATTGCTCGGGCTGGCCGGCGAGTCGCTGATGGAAGCGCGGCGGCTCAGGCCGTTCGCCGACGGGTTGCTGCGGCTAAAGCGGCTTCAATCGGACCTCGCTGGTGCATTCGACGATCTCCATGCAATGCTGCCGCCCGTTTCAAAGGACGAGGTGGTGGCGGAGGCGCTGGCCGAAGCGCAGCGAAAGCTTCGGCTGAGCCAGGCGTTTCTGGCGGAGCGCCTCGAAGAGCTGGATTCAGTCGATCGAAAAGCCACAGATCTTGCCAACAGATTGTACGACGAGACGTTGGCGAGTCGGATGCGGCCGTTTGAAGACAGCGTGCGGCACTATGCTAGAATGGTCCGCGACCTTGGTCGCACCCTCGGCAAGCGGGTGCGGCTAGAGATTGTAGGCGGCTCGACCGGCATCGACCGTGACATCCTCGAGCAACTCGATGCACCTCTCGGGCATTTGCTGCGTAATGCCGTTGATCACGGGCTTGAAACGCCCGAGGAGCGCCTCGCTTTAGGCAAAACCGAAGAGGGGCTCATTAGGCTCGAAGCGAGGCACTATGCCGGCCTGCTGCAAATAGCCGTGGTGGACGACGGCAGGGGGATCGAGCTCGCGAGGCTACGCGAGACGATCGTCGCCCGGCAGCTCGCAACCCGGGAAAGTGCCGAAACACTCAGCGAAACGGAATTGCTCGCCTTCCTGTTTCTGCCGGGCTTTTCGATGAAGCAGGGCGTTACCGACGTCTCCGGCCGTGGCGTGGGACTCGACGCCGTGCAGGCCATGACCAAGGAAGTTCGCGGCATCACCAGCGTCTCCTCGGAATTTGGGCACGGAACACGTTTTCAACTGCAATTGCCGCTGACGTTGTCGGTTCTGCGCACGCTGCTCGTCGATGTGGATGGGGAGCCTTATGCATTTCCGCTCGCTGGCATTTCCAAGACGATGAAATTGCAGCGAGCGCAGATCAACCTCCTGCAGGGCCGGCCGCATTTTCGTTTGAACGACCGACAAGTCGGGCTGGTCACGGCACGCGAGCTGCTGAACCGTGGCGAGCCCGCATCGGAGCCCGACGATCTTTCGGTTGTCGTCGTTGATGCCGGCCAGAGCGAAGCATACGGGCTGATCGTCGATCGCTTCCTCGGCGAACGCGAGCTAGTCATCCGGCCTCTCGATCCACGTTTTGCCAAGATCAAGGACATCAGCGCTGCCGCTCTGATGGAGGACGGTTCGCCAGTCCTCATCTTTGACGTCGACGACCTGCTACGGTCGGTGGAGAAGCTGGTGTCATCCGGCGGGTTGCGAACCCTTCGCCGCGCCGCAGGCGGTCCCGAGACTGGCAGGCGCAAGCGCGTGCTGGTGATTGACGATTCACTGACCGTTCGCGAACTCCAGCGCAAGATGCTGGGCAATCACGGGTATGAGGTCGAAGTGGCGATCGACGGCATGGACGGGTGGAATGCCATCCGCTCCGGCCCCTTCGATCTCGTGGTCACCGACATCGACATGCCGCGCATGGACGGCATCGAGCTGGTGAACCTGATCCGAAATGACGCTCATCTTAAGAACACGCCGATCATGATCGTTTCATACAAGGATCGGGAGGAAGACCGCTCGCGCGGGCTGGACGCCGGTGCCGACTACTATTTGACCAAGGGCAGCTTTCAGGACGAAGCGCTGATCCATGCCGTCGTGGACATGATTGGCGAGGCGACTGGATGAGATCGAAATTGGAAGCCAACGAATGAGAATCGGCATAGTCAACGACATGCCGATGGCGGTCGAGCTTCTGCGCCGGCTGGTCGTATCGACCCGCGAACATCAGGTCGCATGGATCGCGACCAATGGGAGTGAGGCAGTCGAGGCCTGCAGACGCGATCTGCCGGATCTGATACTCATGGACCTAGCAATGCCAGAGATGGACGGCGTGGAAGCGACCCGCAGAATCATGGCAGAGACCCCGTGCTCGATCCTGCTGGTGACCGCAAGCATTGAAGCCAACATCGCCGGGGTCTACGAAGCAATGGGTCACGGAGCGCTCGACGCAGTCGATATTCCCTCAGTGGGCATGGAAGGTAACGCGTCCTCGCAATCCGCCCGGCTTCTCACCAACAAGATAGCAACGATCGGTAAGCTAGTCCGCGATGCGCCATCCAAGGCAAACGGCCGGCTGTCGGCTGGGGACGAGAAATCCCCTCGACGCCTGGTTGCGATCGGCGCCTCGGCGGGCGGGCCGGCTGCTGTTGCAGCGGTGCTCAGCGCATTTCCCGTTGATTTCGCCGGCGCAATCGTGCTCGTCCAGCATCTCGACGCCCAGTTCATTCCGGGCCTTGCCGATTGGCTGGGGCAGCATACCCCGCTTCCGATCCGTGCGGCGCGGGAAAAGGACAAGCCTCAGGTGGGCACCGTTCTTATCGCCACTTCGGAAGATCATCTGGTTTTCAAGTCGGCCCAGCAACTTGGCTACACGCCCAGCCCCAGGGACAACGTCTATCGGCCGTCTGTCGATGTGTTTTTCGAAAGCGCGGCGCAATGGTGGCCGGGCCCGGTGATTGGCGTCCTGCTTACTGGCATGGGTAGAGATGGTGCGCGCGGGCTGAGACAGCTCCGCGACAAGGGGCATCTCACAATCGCGCAGGATGAAGCAACCAGTGCCGTTTATGGCATGCCGAAGGCCGCCGCTGCCATCGGTGCGGCTGTCGATATTCTGCCCTTGAGTGCGATCGGCCCACGCATAATCAACGCCTGCGAGCGCTCCACGTGAAAGGGCTCGTCCGATGACGCAAGAACTAGACCTGGTGCCGCCGCTGGCGGAAAATTATTCATCGATGGTTCTGCTCATCGACGATCAGGTCATGGTTTGCGAGGCGGTCAGGCGCGCCCTAGCGAACGAGCCTGACATCGCCCTGCACTTCTGCACCGATCCGCTGAAGGCGATGACGGTCGCGGAGGAGGTGAAGCCAACGGTTATTCTGCAGGACCTTGTCATGCCCGGAGTCGATGGGCTGCATCTGGTGAAGGAATACAGGAAGCACTCCTCGACACATGCGGTTCCAGTCATTGTGCTGTCGAGCAAGGAAGATCCAGCCACCAAAGGCGAAGCCTTCGCTTCTGGAGCCAACGACTATCTTGTCAAATTGCCGGATCGCATCGAGCTGATTGCACGCATTCGATATCACACGCGGGCCTATTTGGATCACGTCCAGCGAGACGCGGCCTACCGCGCGCTGAGGGAAAGCCAGCGGCAGCTGATCAGCGCCAACCTCGAGCTTGAGCGTTTGACGCGGATCGATGGCCTGACGGGTCTCGGCAACAGGCGCTATTTCGACGAATATCTGGCGGCCGAGTGGAACCGCGCTCTTCGCACGCAGTCTCCATTGTCGCTGTTGATGATCGATGCCGACAACTTCAAACGATACAACGATGCCTATGGCCATATGGCCGGCGATGAGGTGCTCAAGCACATCGCCCGGGTAATTCAGGGTGGTTCCGGCCGCTCCACCGATCTCGCAGCGCGCTACGGAGGCGAAGAGTTCGTCATCGTGCTGGTCGACACATTACTGGAACAATCGAGCGCGATCGCGGAGCGCCTTGTTCAGAGCGTGCGCGACTTGGACATACCGCACGGCGCGGGTCGCGTGACCATCAGCGTCGGTGTCGCGGCAACCGTGCCCGTTGAGAACGAGACGCCGAACGATTTCGTCAATGCTGCCGATCTTGCACTCTTCCGAGCTAAGGCGGAGGGGCGAGATCGTGTGGTGGTGCATCGCACGCCCCGCAAATAGAGAAGCTCGATGGACGTCCGAAGAACGGCATCCAGTTCGGTCTGCACGAAACACCTTGATGAATAGACGGCGGCTTTTGCGTCGTTGCCAGAAGCGCTGCTTTTGGGCGCATTGCTGCCCGGCAGCCAAGCGGTCTATCTGCTTGCAAGAGGAATTTGACGACGAACGGATCGTTCGGCTTCCGAGAGTGAGGAGAGGTCCGCATTTCTACTTTGCTGGGAGTGCGACATCCGAACTTGGTTGCAACATCGAAGCGGAAAAATGCGAACATGTAGTTGCGGGTTATTTGTTTTCGACGTTAACAGCTCTTACTCAGTTCGGTGACGCGCGGGCTCGTGAATGGGTCGGACGAGCGCGGGATCGGACCGGTAGCTTCTGGCCCGAAAAACGCGATAGCAGCCATTAGTCACGGCTAGGCTGCGTCGTTTGAACCAGACATTTTGGGTCAGCAGCGCTGTTTGACTTGGAATCTAGCATAGTTACGAAATGCAACGAGCGCTGCAAAGCGCTACGGATGGCGGTGATATCGACAGGGGTGTCTCGCCGTTGCGGATCGCGGCGCTGCGGGCGCACCAGTCGTAATGGCATTTCGATGCTGACCGGAAGCGCCGACGGCAGGGCGGCCCAGTACTTTTGGTAATCGACGGCGCCTTCGCCCAGGGCACAGAACGCCCATCCCCCATCGCGACTGACAAGGTCCTTGAGATGAGCGTGGCCAACCGCGTCAATGGCTGGCGCGATATCTTCCGCCGGCTGCGTTGCCTCATGGCTGTAGGTGAAAACATTTCCGGCGTCATGGTTCAGGCAGACGTGCCGCGATCTGATTTCGCGTATGAAGCCTGCCCCAGATCGAGCACTGCCCAACAGATCGTCCTTACCATGTCCCGGATTCTCGAGCGCCAGAGCGATATCGGCCTGCTCCAGTCTCGGCAGAACGGCATCGATCGTCCTTCGGACGTCCGCCCGATTCCTCATCGGGCCGGCATTGGTAATCAGGAAGGATGCGCCAAGGCCGGCAGCAAAGGCGACACGCCGGGATAACGCATCCACCGCGTCTCGCCCCGACAGGTCGAGATGAGCCGATATGGCCTTGATCCTGAGCCCGGCAGTTTCTGCTGCTACCCGCAGCTTCGAGGCGTTCGCGCTGGTGAATATGTCCTCATCGAAATCGACATATCCGCTAATGAAGGCCGGCTCGACATGCATGGCGCCGGCCCGCGCGATTTCTTCGACGGCCAGTTCCATCGAATAGCCATCGAAGAGCGCGGTCGATACCGATACGGTCCTGGGCATCGGAGGCAGCGCTCAAGCTCCTTTGCCGTAAACGATCAGCTCGGAGGCTTCCTTCACCTTGGCCGGAGTCAGGGCGTCGCGCCAATCGTCGCGGACCACCACGCCCTTGGCGAAGCGCATAAGGCGCAGCGCCGCATCCGACGGCACTTTCGGAGAGAAGCCGAACCACATGGCGATCTCGACATTCAGGTGGCCGATCAGGAAATCGAGAGCGGCCTTTCTGGGAATGCCATATTTGCGTTCGCATTCCTCGACGGCCTCGACCATCGTGTCGACAAATGGCATCGCGACCATTTCAGACAGACCCGGCTCGAGTATCGCCAGTTGCTCGACTGTGACCCGGTGGCATTCGATGATCGGCGACCACATCGCTTTGCACACTTCCTCGCCAAGCGCGTAGTGCTCCTCCGGGCCTTGCATCAGGGCGCAGACGATCGACTGCCTGGCTATGCCGCCGTGATAGTCGCGGCGAGCCGCCCACTCCGCCTCGTCGTTGAAGAGCGGAGGATGGCAGGGATGGCCGACAAAATAGGTCAGATCCGGCCGATCCTTCGGCAGATCGCCGGCGTAAGGAGCCGCCGCATCGAGAATGAGAAGCATGGTGCCTTTGGCCAGCATCGGGGAGAGCTGCCGCGCCACCTGACCGATGATATTGTCCGGCAAAGCCATCACCACGACCTTGGCCCCGGGAACGCCCTCTTCCATGGCGACGGCGCTGATGCCGGCCTCCGCCAGTCGCTTGCGGCCCGGCTCGCCGATTTCCACGGCGCGGACGCCGTAGCCCGCCTCGACCAGCTTGCGGGTCACGCGAAAGCCCATCTTCCCCCCTGCTCCAAGCACAGCTACGGATGTTGTCATTGGTTTTCTCCCATGATGGTGCGCCGACGGCGCGAATTCAGCCGAACGCTTGCAGCGCGGCCTCGAGCTCAGGATGCGTGGCTGCATAATCACGCGCGGAAATGCCTGCGGCCGCCGCGTCAAAAGCATCATGCAGGCTTCGCACACCCGCAGCCGGCCCGCCTGGATGCGCCATGATGCCGCCGCCGCAGCAATAGATGAAATCGTTCGAGCCAAGCCCGCCGAAGGTGTCGGCCGCCTGTACCGCGGTCTGCCCGGACGAAAACACCGGCATGACCGTATCGGGCCGGCCCGCCCGTTCGAACATCGGGGTCAGACAGGCATGGGCCGAGGCCATTACGGACTCATCCTGCTCGCAAAATTTGTTGGACAGCCCGTTGACATGCATGTGGTCGATCCCGGCCAGCCGCCAGAATTTCTGATAGGCGAGATAGCTCATGCCGATGTCAGGAGAGCGGCTGAAGAGACCCCAGCCAGCGCGATGGCCATGCAGGGCAACGGCGGAATGTCGGCGAATCTCGATCACGCCGGACAGACCGACGGAATTCAAGACGAGCATCGCGCAGGTCCCGCCGCGCCGGTCGATCAGGTCCAACTGACGCCTCATGACGTCGACATCTCCCGAGATGTTGGCCGCATACATGACCTTGCGGCCGGTTCTGTCCGCATGCCTGTCTATCACCGCCATGACCGCTTCAAACCGGCGCTCGAACGGCGAGTGCGGAGGGTTCCCCATCAGTTCATCGTCCTTGATGAAATCGAGGCCCGCGGCAATCAGCGTGTCGGCAAGGGCCGCCGTCTCTTCCGGTGTGAGACCAACGCTCGGCTTGATGATCGTCCCGATCAGGGGACGCCCCTCCACGCCTGTCAAATGGCGCGTTCCCCCGACGGCGAAGGCCGGCCCCGGATAGGCGTCCGCGAAAAAATCGGGAAAGGTGACGTCCAGCAACCGCATCGCCGAGAAATGGTGCAACTCGAACAGATTGCCGAGAACCGTTGACCAGACCGAAGCAAGCACGGTCCCGGTATTCTCGACACTCCAGGAAAGCCCGACCCTTGCCCGGCGCGGTTTTGTGGCTTTCGCCG
Source organism: Mesorhizobium argentiipisi (SeqCode) (assembly GCF_037179585.1). NCBI lineage: Bacteria > Pseudomonadati > Pseudomonadota > Alphaproteobacteria > Hyphomicrobiales > Phyllobacteriaceae > Mesorhizobium > Mesorhizobium argentiipisi (SeqCode). The sequence goes on along the minus strand of NZ_JAPYKO010000025.1, from coordinate 68,561 downwards.
CTTGCGGGGAACGCGAAAACGGCAGCGCCTCGTTTTCGACCTCCATGACGTCGTCGATGAATTCGACGCGTGCCCCAAATCTCTTCAGCAGCTCCGGCGTCTCTCCGGGAATGGCGCGGAAGGTCCCGCTGGATTGTTCACCCGCCATCGCGGCTGCCGCAACCTCCAGGGGGTAGCGGGTTTCGATGAGATAGGTGGCGAAGATTCGATCGGTCAATCGGGACTTCCCTGTGGGGCTGGCGCCGGAAGCGTTAGCAGCAAAAAGATATCATGTCATCATATGACCTTTAAGGCGCAAATTTTTTTTCGGGGTAGAAGTTTCAGCCGGCACGATCGGCGGAAAGTTTCGAATACAGCTCGTTCGCCCGACCAATATGCTCGGCCATGGCAACGCTCGCGCCTTCCGGATCGCCGCTGGCGATCGCCTTGTAGATCCGTTCGTGCTCCTCGATCGTCAGGCGCTCGGCACCTTTTACCGCCACAAGATCCCGTTTGAACCGAGACAACCATTCGAGCATTCCCTTCGACACCGCCGCAATCATCGAGTTGCCGCTCATTTCCGCAATGACCGCGTGGAACTCCATATCGGCAGCCACAAATCGGGGCTGATCGCCCTTTGCATCCCGCAACGTGCGCAGCGTCTCGGCAAGTCGTTCCAGGTTTTTGGCCGTGGCCCGGCGCGTAGCAATCCGCACTAGGCCGGTTTCCAGCAAGAGCCTGACTTCCTTGAGCTCTTCCAGACCACGAGAGTTAGTCGCCAACATCATGATCATCGCCGCGGAGACCTGGTCGACAATCACCTCAGGCGTCGGATTGATCACGCGCGCGCGTTCTCCGTGGGAGATCTTGATAAGTCCCATCTGCTGGAGCGTCAGCATCGCCTCCCGGATCGAAGGGCGCCCCACGCCGATCATCGTCATCAATTCCTTTTCCGACGGCAATTGAGAGCCGGGCGGAAACTCGGACGTGGAGATCGCCGCCATCAGGCGGTCAAGCACCTCCACATACAACTTCTTCTTCTGGACCGGCTCCATGCGTCCCTCCGCGATCATTCTTCGGCATATCGGCCCTGAGTCGTTGCCGGAAACAAGGCCAAGCCGTCGATTGACATGACATATATGATGACATATCGTTCGTCCATGGCCGCGCCGATAGTGAATGCGTGCGCCGGAGCAATTGGCCGCGCACGCCACTGAGCTTCGCTCCCGTTGATGCAAAGCGGCGAGATTCCGGGAACGGCTTGCGCATCAGAGGTATGCTGGTATAACATGTAGATGGTATGGTGTCCGCGGGAAGGCTCGCCGTAAAGAAAGTGCAAGCAGGCCGACCGTGTTGGCGGTACATTTTGGGAGGAAATAATCATGAAGTTTGCAATAGTGGCGGCGCTTGTCGGCGCCGCGCTGACCAGCGTTGCGGCGCTGCCGGCGATGGCGTCCGAGGATAAGCCGGTCATCGCGTTGGCGAACGCCTATTACGGCAACACCTGGCGGCATCAGATGGTGGAAGCCTTCGAGGCTTCGGCCAAGGAAGCGAAAGCCGCCGGCCAGATCGCCGACTACATCGTCATGAACGGCGATGGTTCGGTCGCACAGCAGAACAGCCAGATCGCGGAACTGATCCTGAAGAAGGTCGATGTGCTGGCCGTCGATGCTGCGTCTGAGACCGCCGTCAACGGCGTCATCGAGAAGGCCTGCAAGGCCGGCATCATCGTGATCTCCTTCGATTCCGTCGCTTCCGCGCCGTGCAACTACCAGCTCAATTTCGACTTCAAGGGCTACAAGGCGGCCCAGGCCGAAGCCGTCTTCAAGATGCTCGGCGGCAAGGGAAACGTCATTCAGGTGCGCGGCGTGAAGGGTTCGGCGCCCGACAACGACATGTTCAACGCACAGCAGTCGGTGCTGGCCAAGTATCCTGACATCAAGGTGGTGGCCACTGTCTACGGCCAGGCAACGGCCTCCGTGGCGCAGGCGGCAATCGCCAATGTCCTGCCCTCCCTGCCGCATGTCGATGCCGTGCTCGGCCAAGGCGGCAGCGACGATGTCGGCATCGCTCAGGCCTTCGTCCAGTATGGCGGCGAGTACAAGGACAAGATGCCGATCATTGAAGGCGGCGGCGGCACCGATTTCGTCAAATGGTGGGCCGAGGAAAATGCCAAGAACGGCTATCAGACCGTGTCGATGAACACCACGCCGGGCATTGGCGGCGCCGCGTTCTGGCTCGGCTACTCGTTGCTTAAAGGGGGCAAGGCACCCAAGCTGATGATCATGCCGGTGGCCACCGTCGACGCCAGCAACCTCAAGGAATATGCCAAGCTTCCGGGTGGCCAGATCATCAGCCCGAGCTATTCGCTGGACTGGGTCAAGCAGCACCTGCTCAGCAAGTAAGGCTGTCAGCCGATTTCGATCGGGCACTAGCGAAGGGCTATGCCCGATCGAGCCGTTGAAGAAAACGGAGGACGAATGTCCCACCTTGCCGTTGCCGATCAGGATGGCGCCGCATCGCCGACGCATGCGACTCCTGCCCGGCCAAGTGTCGTTTCGCTCAGCGGGATCACCAAGAGTTTTGGACCGACGCTCGCCAATGCAGGGATCGATCTTACCGTCCGCGCAGGCGACGTGATCGGGCTGGTCGGCGGCAATGGTGCCGGCAAATCGACGCTGATGCGCATCCTGTGCGGCGCGATGTGGCCGACGCTCGGCTCGATCTCCTTTGCCGGCGAGGAGGTGGCCTTCACCGGATACAACACCGGCGAAGCGCAGCGGCGCGGCATCCGCATGGTGCACCAGGAGCTGTCGCTCTGCGCCAACCTGTCCGTTGCCGAGAACTTTTTCCTGGAAACGCCCGGCGACTCGGCGAGCCGGCCTGGCTGGCGCGCGCTCTACCGCACCCGCGCCCGCGTGGCGCTCGATGCCGTTTTTCCCGGCAACGGCATCGACGCCGACGCCGAGGTCGGACACCTCACCATTGCCGAACGACAGATGGTCGAGATCGCGCGCGCAGCAGCGACACCGGGCGTCAAGCTGATCGTGCTCGACGAGCCGACCTCCTCGCTCGACCTCGACCGTTCCAAGCAGCTCAGGGCCTTCATCCGCGAACGAGCGAAGGCCGGTCTCGCCTTCATTTTCATCAGCCACAAGCTGCAGGAGATCATCGACATCGCCACCGAGGTGGCGGTGCTGCGCAACGGCCGCACCGCCTGGCAGGGTCATGCAGCCGACGCTTCGATCGGCAAGCTTGTGCAACTTATGGGCGGCGACGCCAATCCGGTCCACCAGCACACCGTGTCCGCCGCATCCTCAAAGGACGTTCTGGTTCGGCTCTCCGGGCGGCTGACAGCCGGGCTCGGCCGCGATATCGAGATCGTGCGCGGCGAGATCGTCGGGTTGGCCGGTCTCGAAGGCAGCGGCCAGAAGGAGTTGCTGCACGCCATCTTCAACCCGGACCGCAAGCAGCATGCGGTGGTCAGGCATGCGCAAGCCGGATTCATCGCTGGCGACCGGCAGAAGGAAGGCGTGTTCCCGCTGTGGAGCGTGCTCGGCAACATCGGCATCGGCGCGGTTGCCCGCCGCCCGGCGCTGGGCGTCGTTTCCGACCGTGCCAGCCACGATATCGCCAAGGGCGCTGCCGCCCGGCTGCGGCTCGACGACAAGCGCTTCCAGTCCAATATCACCGAGCTCAGCGGCGGCAACCAGCAGAAGGCGCTGGTCGCGCGCGCGCTGGTCGCGGACACGCCGATCATCCTGCTCGACGATCCGACGCGCGGCGTCGACATCGCCACCAAGCAGGATTTCTATCAGCTGTGCAACGAGGTGGCACGCAGCGGCCGCGCACTGGTCTGGCACACGACGGAGGACGCCGAACTGCTGGCCTGCGACCGGGTTCTGGTCTTTTCTGGGGGCCGGATCGTCAGCGAACTGGCTGGTGACGCGGTCACGGAATCGGCGATCGTCGGCGCCTCCTTCGCGCAGCCGGAAGACAAGGCCGCCGGCACCGGGCACAAACGGACCGCCATCGCCGGATTTGGGCGACGCTTGGTCAACGCGGCGCCTTTCATCGGGCTTGCCGCCGTGCTCGCCATCATGATCGCGATCAATGCGGCGGTCGCTTCGACGTTCGGGCTCGACCTCCTGCTGATGCCGGCGCTGTCGCTGGTGCTGGTAACGGCAGCGCAGATGTTCATCGTCGGCGGCTCAGAGATCGACCTCGGTGTCGGCGCCTTCGCCGGCCTGATCAGCGTGATCAGCGCCACGCTGCTCTACGACCAGCCATGGCTCGGCGCGCTGGCGCTGGTGGCCGCGCTCGCCGCCTATGCGGGGCTTGGCGGCGTCATCCAGGCCCGCAAGATCCCGGCCATCGTCGTCACGCTGGGCGCATCCTTCATCTGGGTTGGGATAGGCTATGCGCTGCAGCCGACGCCCGGCGGCGCCAGCCCCGATTGGCTGTCGAGCCTTTTCAACTGGTCGCTCGGCTTCATGCCGACCTCGGTCATCCTGATCGCCGCCGTGGCGCTGATCGTGCTCGTCATCGACCGGCTGCCGCTCGGCGTGGTGCTGCGCGGCTTCGGTAACAACCCGGCGGCGATGATCCGCTCGGGATGGTCGCCGACGCGTTACGCGCTGGTGCGCTATCTCATCGCTGGACTGTTCGCCGCCGCTGCCGGGCTGTCGCTGACGGCCATCAACACGGCAAGCGACATCAATTCCGGCAATTCATACACCTTGCTCAGCGTTGCCGCCGTGGTGATGGGCGGTTGCTCGCTTCTCGGCGGCATCATCTCGCCGATCGGCGCCGTCGCCGGCGCCGTGACGCTGTCGCTGATCGGCGCGCTGCTCGGCACGCTCAGCGTCAGCAGCGATTACAACGCTGCCACGCAAGGGTTGATCCTGATCGCGCTGCTCACACTGCGCAGCCTGACCGCAGATCGCAGGAGCGAGCAATGAACGCACTCGCCGGCTTCGGCATCTGGGCGCAGCGGAACCGCTGGATCTGGGCGGCGATCGGCGTGCTGCTTTTGTGGCTGGTGCTTTCCGTCGTCACCAACCGCTTCAGCCTGTCCAGCCTGTCCGGCGTCATTTTGTCGGCATCCTTCCTGACGGTCGTCGGCATCGGCCAGATGTTCGTGGTAACCACCGGGCGCGGCAACATCGACCTTTCGGTCGCCTCGGTGATCACGCTCAGCGCCTTCGTTGCGCTGCTTACCGTCAAGGGTCAGGACGCCAACCTCGCCATCGGCGTGGTCGCCGCCATCCTGCTTGGCCTTGCCGTCGGCGCGCTCAATTCGCTGCTCGTCGTCGGACTTGGCATCCCGGCGATCATCGCGACATTGGCAACCGGCTATGTGCTGGCGACGGCAACGCTGTTGTCGAACAAGGCGATACCAGGCTTCGCCGTCAGCCCGGCGCTGAAGGAACTGGCGACGGGGCGCGTTTCCGGCGTGCCGATCATGGCCATCATAGCCGTCATCGGTGTGACGGCGGCGTCCTTTGTGCTGCGCCGCACCGTGTTCGGGCAGTTGCTGTCGGCAGTCGGCCAGAACCGCGCCGCGGCACGGCTCGCCGGCATCCGCAACGGTCCGGTGATCGCATCGGCCTTCATCATTTCCTCGGTGCTGGCGTCGCTCGACGGGCTGCTGCTCGGCGCCTATATCGGCGGCGCATTTCTCGAAATGGGCCAGCCCTATCTCCTGCAGTCGATCGCCTCAGTGGTGCTTGGCGGAACGCTGATCTTCGGCGGTTCGGCGACGGCTTTGGGCACACTCTTCGCCAGCATCCTGCTCATCCTCATCGTCACCACCATGCAGATCGTCGGCCTGCCTCCGGGCGCGCAGGACATCGTGCAGGGGATCGTCGTCATCTTCGTGCTGGCGCTTGCCGGCCGTCAGGCCCTGGCGCGGCGTGCATCCGCCGACCTTGCGGACGCCGACAAGGAGACAACGGACGTCCAGGCGGCGCCAGCCCGGCCGAAATGACGGACCAACAACGATTTCTCTTGCCAAAGCCTTGGTAGAGTGATCATACCAGCATGTAAGATGACGATTGGAATAGTACCGTCGTCTGAACATCAGGAGCAGATTAGATGACAACGATCGCGCTATTCGGTGCCGGCGGCAAAATGGGCTACCGCCTGTCGACCAATTTCCGCGGTTCGCCCTACACGATCCGCCATGTCGAGATCAGCGAAGCCGGCAAGGAGCGGCTCAAGGCCGGTCTTGGCGTCGATACGATCGGTGTCGACGAGGCGCTCAAGGGTGCCGAGGTGGTGATCCTGGCAGTTCCCGACACGCATATCGGCAAGGTCGCGGCCGGCATCGAAAGCAAGCTCGCGCCGGGGACTATGGTGATCGTGCTCGATGCCGCGGCGCCCTTTGCCGGCCATCTGCCGAATCGTCCGGACCTGACCTACTTCGTCACGCATCCCTGCCATCCGCCGATCTTCAATGACGAAACCGATATGGCGGCCAAGAAGGACTTCTTTGGCGGCGTTAACGCCAAGCAGCATTTCGTCAGCGCCCTGATGCAAGGCCCGGAGGAAGACTACGCCAAGGGCGAAAAGATCGCCCAGATCATCTGGGCGCCGGTGATGCGCTCGCACCGCGTCACCGTCGAGCAGATGGCGCTGCTCGAGCCTGGCCTCTCCGAGACGGTCTGCGCTTCGCTGCTCGTCGTTATGAAGGAAGCGCTCGACGAGGTCGTGGCGCGCGGCGTCGACCGGCAGGCTGCGCTCGATTTCCTGCTCGGCCATATGAACGTGCTCGGTGCCGTCATCTTCGGCCAGACAAAGGGCGTGTTCTCGGACGCCTGCAACAAGGCAATCGAGTTCGGCAAGCCGGCGCTGATGCGCGACGACTGGAAGCGTGTCTTCGAGCCGGAGGAGATCGCCGCCAGCATCCAGCGCATTACCTGATCGCTGCCCCGCTTCCATCCATCCAACGGCGGAAGGCAATGGTGACGAGCACCAGTGCATAGATGTCACCTGAATTTGTGGTTGACTCATTATACCAGTTGGCTTTAGCTGTTCTCCGGCTCGGATCGATGACGCTTCGCTGAAAAACGAGGCCGGGACACGGGCGGTTGGCGGGGATGGCAGCGGGGTTCGGGGGGAAGCCGGCAAAGGGCTTTCGGTCCCGAGCAGCACGCGGCAAGCACTGCCTGGCGAATTCAGATGCAGACCTTTGTCTCGATCGAGGCAGAGCTTTTCAAGGGAGGACTTCAATGAAACTTACTCGCAGAATGACGCTCGCGGCTTTCGCCGGCATGCTGGCCATCGGCACGGCGATGCCCGCCTATGCGGCGGACCTGATCGCCATCATCACCCCCTCGCACGACAATCCGTTCTTCAAGGCGGAGGCGGTAGGCGCCGAAGCCAAAGCCAAGGAGCTTGGCTACGACGCTCTGGTGCTGGTCCATGACGACGATGCCAACAAGCAGTCGCAGCTGATCGATACGGCGATCGGCCGCGGCGCCAAGGCGATCATCCTCGACAACGCCGGTGCCGACGCGACCGTCGCCGCCGTTCAGAAGGCTAAGGACGCCGGCGTGCCCTCCTTCCTGATCGATCGCGAGATCAACGCGACGGGCGTCGCCGTGGCGCAGATCGTTTCCAACAACTACCAGGGCGCGCAACTCGGCGCGCAAGAATTCGTCAAGCTGATGGGCGAGAAGGGCAATTATGTCGAGCTAGTCGGCAAGGAGTCCGACACCAATGCCGGCATTCGCTCCAAGGGCTATCACGACGTGATCGACGACTATCCGGACCTGAAGATGGTCGCGCAGCAGTCTGCCAACTGGAGCCAGACGGAGGCCTATTCCAAGATGGAGTCGATCCTGCAGGCCAACCCCAACATCAAGGGCGTGATCTCCGGTAACGACACGATGGCCATGGGCGCCTATGCGGCACTCGCCGCCGCGGGCCGCAAGGACGTCATCGTCGTCGGTTTCGACGGCTCGAATGACGTGCGCGACTCCATCACCTCCGGGGGCATCAAGGCGACCGTGCTGCAGCCGGCTTTTGCCCAGGCCCAGATGGCCGTCGAACAGGCCAACGACTACATCAAGAACAAGAAGTCGCCAGAGAAGGAAAAGCAGCTCATGGACTGCGTCCTGATCAATGGCGACAATGCTCCCAAGCTGGAGACCTTCGCGCTCAAGAACTGAGCCGGCGCGATGCAAGCTGCGGGGGGCGAACGCTCGTTCGTCCCTCGCCTCCATTTCACTTTCGGGTATCCTTGATTGCCATGACTAAGCAGAGTTGGCTGATCCTTGCGCTCACCGCCGCCGTCGGCCTCAGCGCCTGCAAGATCCTGCCGACGCCGTCCGCGCAAGGTGGCGATAGCGCCAGCAGCTCCGCCTTCAACCCCGACAGGATGGTCGAAGAGATCTGGACCTCGAAGGTCAGTCCCTATCTGCAGCAGAAGGCAGGCCCGTTCGCCGAGGTCCATGCGCTGGCAAAGACCGACCCCGCCGCTGCCGGCGCGAAATACGGCAATCCGAAGAAACAGGCGAACTCGCCATGGACCTTCGCCGTGCGCGTCGAAGGCAAGATCGTTGCCGCCAACACGCAGTCGCGCGCGGCAAGCATCGATATCGACGTCGACGGCGACGGCAAGGCGGATGCGCGGGTGCAGATCGGGCCGGCGATGCGCGGAACGGCGCTGCGCGACAGTCTGGACTTTGTGCAGTTCAACGATTTCACGAACCAGATCGATTTCGCCCAGTTCGGCAAGGCCTTCAATGCCTATGCCGACAAGACGGTGCTATACAAGTTGCCGCGCGAAGGGCTAGAGGGCCGGACCGCGAAGGTGCTCGGCGCCTACACGATCGAAGGCGGGCAGGACCTGCCGCTGGTGACTCCGGCGGAGGCCGAGATCGGGCCGAAGCCATGAGTGCCTCACCCGACCACGACGTCATCCTCAAGCTCGAGGACATCTCGAAAGTCTATGCCGGCACCGTTGCGGTCAAGCATGCCAATTTCGAGGTGCGCATAGGCGCGGTCAACGTTCTGGTCGGCGAGAACGGTGCCGGAAAGTCAACGCTGATGAAGATCATCGCCGGCGTCGAACAGCCTACCGCCGGCCGCATACTGCTCGACGGCAATGAGGTCTCGTTCTCGTCTTCGGGAAATGCCGTGAGCCACGGCATCGGTATGGTATTCCAGGAACTGAACCTGTTCGGCAATCTCTCGGTCGCAGAGAACATCTTCGCCACGCGAGAGCTCACCAACCGCTTCTATAAGATCGACCACAAGAAACAGCAGCGACGCGCCGCTGAATTCCTCGAACAGCTTGAAGCCGGCATCCGGCCCGACATGCTCGTCGAGGACCTGCGCATCGGCCAGCAGCAGCTTGTCGAAATCGCCAAGGCGGTCTCGCTCGACGCCCGCATCCTGATCATGGACGAGCCGACCTCGGCGCTGAGCGCGGCCGAGGTCGAGATCCTGTTCAAGGTCGTTGCCGATCTCAAAGCGCGCGGCGTGGCAATCGTCTACATCTCGCACCGGCTGGAAGAGCTGATCCGCATCGGCGACTACATCACCGTGCTGCGTGATGGCCGCATCACCGGCCACGAAGAGATGAGACAAGTCGACACGCAGTGGATCGTGCGGCAGATGATCGGCTCCGATGCCAAGGACTTCGCCAAGGCTGATGGCCACAAACCCGGCGAGGAGGTCTTCCGGGCCGAGGAGATCACCCTGCCGCGCGTCACGGGCGGACTTGCGGTCGATCATGTCTCGCTCTCCCTGCGCGCCGGCGAAATCCTCGGCATCTACGGATTGATGGGGGCCGGACGCAGCGAGCTGTTCGACTGCATCATGGGTCGCCACGGCCAGGCTGGCGGCAGAATTTTCATCGACGGAAAGCAGGTCAAGGAGCGCGACACGACCCGGCGCATCCAGCGCGGCCTGGCGCTGATCCCCGAAGATCGGCAGCGCGAAGGGCTGGTGTCCATTCTCTCCGTCGCCAGCAACCTGACGCTGGCGAGCCTGTCGCGCTTCGTCAGCCTGTTCCACATCCGTGGCGGCGCCGAAAAGCAGGCCGTCGCGCAGATGGTGCGCGAGCTGGCGATTAAGGTCGCCGATCCGGCGCAGGAGGTGTCGTCGCTGTCGGGTGGCAACCAGCAGAAGGTGGTGATCGGCAAGGCGCTGCTCACCGGTCCGAAGGTGCTTCTGATGGACGAGCCTAGCCGCGGCATCGACGTCGGCGCCAAGGCCGATGTGTTCCGCACCATGCGCAAGCTTTCGCGCGATGGGCTGGGTATTCTCTTCGCCACCTCCGACCTCGATGAGGTGATGGCGCTGTCGGACCGCATCGCGGTGATGAGCAACGGAAAACTGGCGGGCATGTTCGATCGCGCCGAGGCGACGGAGGCGGCGATCGTCGCCGCATCGGCGCTTGGCCATGGACCCCAGCCCGAACACGGAGAAAAACGCCAATGACTGACGTTTCGGCCAAGGCGCCCGCCCCCTCCGCATCCGGCTCCGTTCTCCTGACGCTGATGAAGCTGCGGACCTTCATCGCGCTGATCGCTGTGCTGGTGTTCTTCTCGATCGCGGCGCCAAATTTTCTCTCGGCCGCCAATCTGATCCTGATGGCGAAGCACGTTGCGCTCAACGCCTTCCTTGCCATGGGCATGACCTTCGTCATCATCACCGGTGGCATCGATCTTTCAGTCGGATCGATCGTCGGCCTGTGCGGCATGGTCGCCGGCTACCTCGTGCTCAATGGCATAGACCTGCAGATCGGCTACACGGTCTATTTCAACGTCGTCGAGATCGCGGTCATCACGCTTTTGGTTGGCGTCGTGATCGGGGCCGTCAACGGGCTGCTGATAACAAGGCTGAATGTCGCGCCCTTCATCGCCACGCTCGGCACGCTCTATGTCGCGCGCGGCCTGGCGCTTTTGTCGTCGGACGGCCGCACCTTCCCCAACCTGGTCGGCAAGCCGGAGCTCGGCACCACTGGCTTCGGCTATCTCGGCGCCGGCAAATTGCTCGGCCTGCCGGTCTCGATCTGGATCCTGGTCGTGATGGCGCTGGGAGCCGCCTATCTCGCCCGCTTCACGCCGCTCGGCCGCCATATCTTCGCCGTCGGCGGCAATGAGCGCGCGGCACGGATCTCGGGCGTTCGCGTCAACATGGTCAAGATGTTCGTCTACATGTTCTCCGGCTTCTGCGCGGCCATCGTCGGCCTCATCATCTCGTCCGAGCTGATGGCATCGCACCCGGCGACGGGCGAGAGCTTCGAGCTCAATGCCATCGCGGCGGCGGTGCTCGGCGGCACCTCGATGTCGGGCGGGCGCGGCACGATCGGCGGCACCATCGTCGGCGCCTTCGTCATCGGCATTCTCTCCGACGGGCTGGTGATGATGGGGGTGAGCTCGTTCTGGCAGATGGTGATCAAGGGCCTCGTCATCATCGTCGCGGTGGTGGTCGACCAGGCGCAGCGCCGGCTGCAGAGCCGCGTGACGTTGATGCAGATGGCGAAGGTGGGCTGATATGGCGGAATTGCGTGGAGCGCTGATTGGCTGCGGCTTCTTCGCCGTCAACCAGATGCATGGCTGGCGCGACATCGACGGCGCCTCGATCGTCGCGATTTGCGACCGCGATCCGGAGCGGCTCAGGATCGTCGGCGACCAATTCGGCATCGCGCGGCGCTATAGCGATGCGGCTGAAATGTTTGCCGGCGAGACGCTCGACTTCGTCGACATCGCCACCACCGTCGGCAGTCATAGGCCGCTGGTCGAGATGGCCGCCGCCAACCGCGTGCCGGTGATCTGCCAGAAGCCGTTCGCGCCGACGCTTGCCGACGCCAAGGCCATGGTCAAAGCCTGCGCGGAGGCCGGCGTGCCGCTGATGGTGCATGAGAACTTCCGCTGGCAGTCGCCGATCCAGGCGGTGCGCGCAGTGCTCGACAGCGGCGAGATCGGCAAGCCGTTCTTCGGGCGCATCTCCTTCCGCTCGGGCTATGACGTATTTTCCGGCCAGCCCTATCTCGCGACGGGCAAGCGCTTCATCATCGAGGATCTCGGCATTCACATTGTCGACATCGCGCGCTTCCTGCTCGGCGACGTGTCGAGCCTCACCGCGCGTACCATGCGCGTCAACCCCAACATCGCCGGCGAGGACGTGGCGACGATGCTGATGGACCATGAAAGCGGCGTCACCTCCGTGGTCGATTGCAGCTATGCGACGAAGCTCGCCGCCGAGCCGTTTCCCGAAACGCTGATCGAAATCGATGGCAGCGAGGGCACGATCCGGCTGGCGCAAGGCTACCAGCTCACGGTCACCGGCAAGGGCGGAACCAGGATCGGCGATGTGTCGCCGCCGCTGCTCTCCTGGGCGTCGCGGCCGTGGCACAACATTCAGGAAAGCGTCGTGGCGATCCAGAAGCACTGGGTGGACTGCCTGACGAGGGCCAAGGAGCCGGCGACATCCGGCGCCGACAATCTCAAGACATTCGCCCTGGTCGAGGCCGCCTATGCCGGCGCCGCCAGCCGGCAGCCGGTGCGGATCGAAGACCTGCTCAAATGACCGTCGATCCGTTCCTCCTCTATGGCACGCGCGCGCTCGAAGCCGAGCCGGTCCGGCTTATAGCCGGGCCGCTCAGCGCCGATTTCGTCAACGGCAATCTGCGCACCATCCGCCATGGCGGCATCGAGGTGCTGCGCGCCATCGCCTACATCGTGCGCGATCGCGACTGGGGCACCTATGAGCCGGCGCTGGCGGACCTGATCGTCGAACAGGGCAGTGACGGTTTCTCCGTGCGCTACTCGGCAAGCTGCGAACGGCCGGGCGGAAGCCGGCTCGGCTTCAGCGCCAGGATCGAAGCGCACGCCGACGGCCGACTGATCTTCGATGTGAGCGCGCTGTCCGAAAGCGATTTCGAGACCAATCGCTGCGGCTTCTGCATCCTGCATCCAATCGCCGGTCTCGCCGGCAGTCCGGTCAAGGTCGAGCACACCGATGGCAAGGTGGTGGAGACGGAACTGCCGCTGCTGATCGACCCCTGGCAGCCCTTCAAGGACATGCGCGCCATCACTCATCAGGTCGCCCCCGGCGTCAGCGCCGAGTGCCGGATGGAAGGCGACGTTTTCGAGATGGAAGACCAGCGCAACTGGTCGGACGCTTCCTACAAAACCTATGTGCGGCCGCTGGCTCTGCCCTGGCCCTATGTGCTACCGGCCGGCCAGCCGGTGCGCCAGACCATCAGCCTGCGCATCACCGGCAGCGCTGAGGCGGCTGCGGCGACGACCGGCGCCGATCCGGTGCGCATCGAACTCGGCGAGGCCGGAGCGAAGCTGCCCGATGTCGGCGTGGTGATTTATCCGGAAGATGTCGAGGGAGCCTTGGGCAACCTTTCGCTGCTCAGCAAGCTTGGCCCGCAGCAGCTTCTCCTCCATTACGATCCGACGCGCGGCCATGGCCTGGACGCCTTGCAGGCTCATGCCAAACTCGCCTCCGCATTCCCCGCCAAGACGACGCTCGAATGCATCGTGGCCTGCACCGGCGATCTCGACGCTGAGCTCTCCGGCGTCGCCGACATGGTGCGCCAAGCCGGCCTGCGGCTCAACGCCATTGCGGTCTCGCCGTCGGTCGACCGCCAGTCGACGCCGCCCGGCAGCGCCTGGCCGGCCTGCCCGCCGCTGGAAGACGTCTACGCCGCGGCACGGCGCGCCTTTCCGGATATCCGTCTCGGCGGCGGCATGTTCAGCTATTTCACCGAGCTCAACCGCAAGCGCGTTCCGGCCGGCGCGCTCGACTTCATCACCCATTGCACCTGCCCGATCGTGCACGCGGCGGACGATCTCAGCGTCATGCAATCCCTGGAGGCGCTGCCTTTCATCACCCGCTCGACGCGCGCGATCTACGGGGCAAAGCCTTATCGCATCGGGCCCTCGACGATCGCCATGCGGCAGAACCCCTATGGCGGCGCGACCAAGGACAACCCAGACCACCAGCGCATCGCGATGGCCAACCGCGATCCGCGCCATGCCAGCCTGTTCGCCGCCGCTTGGACGATTGGCTATGCCGCGCGAGTGGCGCCGGCCGGGCTTGAGATGCTGACGCTCTCCGGCTTCACGGGACCGTTCGGCCTGCTGGCTGCCGCCGGCGAACCAGCCGAGGAAGGAACGCCGCGGCCGATCTTTCACGCGGTGCAGGGCCTCGCCGCCCTGGCCGGGCATACGCATCTGTCCGTCCGGGTCAGCGACGATCGCGTCGCCGTGCTGGCGGGCCGCTCGTCGGCTGGCGCCGTCACGGCCTGTCTGGCAAACCTCACGGCGCACGACGTGCCCGTCGACAGCTCGAAGCTGGTTGGCGAGGCCGCGAGTCCGGTTGCGATCTGGGACGGAGCGGGTGTGCGCGAGTCTGGTCCAGGCGCGGCTTCGGAGCGCTTGACTATGCCGGCCTACGGCATGGCCAGGATCGGCTGAACGAAGTTATTTCTCCGAGTTCATCACGTAGAGGGCGCGCGAGCGCTCGAGATGCTTGATCATCGCCTTCTCGGCGCCTTCGACGTCCTTCTTCTCGATGCGGCCGACGATCTCTTCGTGCTCGGTCAGCGTGAACTTTTCCTTGCCGGTCCAGATCAGCACTTCCGTGTGGTATTCCTTCAGCCAGCCGAGCATCGCCTCGCTGACCGCGACATAGATCGGATTGCCAGAGATCGCGGCGATCTGGGTGTGGAACCGCATGTCGGCGGAGATGAACGCCTCCGCATCGCCACGCGCGGCACGCTGCTCGGCGACCGTTGCCCTCAGCCGCTGCACGTCTTCGGGCGTGGCCCTCTCGGCCGCTTCCCTGACCATGCCGCGCTCGAAGAAGATGCGCGCGCTCTTTAAATGCTCCAGCGTGTCCTTCGACGACGACAGGATGATCTTGGCCGCGCCGTCCACCTGCTTGATGATCGATTTCGCGGTGAGCTGCAGCACCTTGGCGCGCTCGCCATGCGAGATGGCGACCAGGCCCATGTTGCTCAGCGCCTGCATCGCCTCGCGGATCGCCGGCCGGCCGACCTCGAAGCGCTCCATCAGCTCGCGCTCGGACGGCATGTCGTCGCCCGGCTGCAACTCGCCGCTGGTGATGAGGCGCTTCAGCCTGACAAAGACTTCATCGGAAAGCTTGCGCCGGACGATCGGCTCCGAACGGTTCATCGCCGCGAATCACTCCTTTGACCCAGTCCCAATCTAGCACTGCGGCCGCAATTCCCGGAATGCCCGTCGTCTTTGCCGTGGCGCTCATGGCGGATATTGCTTGCAATGCTCATGTACTCATTATACCAGATTTCGCGTGCAGGGAATTCATTTCCTGCTTCTCTACCAGGCGGCCGGCCATGATCATTCTCACCTATCGCATCGAGAGCTCTGGCAGCATAGAGGCCCTGGCCACCAAGATCGCCAGCGACCAGTCGACCGGTACCTTCGTGGCGTTGCCCGGCGAGACCGAGGAGCTGAAGGCGCGGGTGGCGGCGCGCGTGTTGGCGATCCGGCATTTGCCGGACGCGGCGCAACCTTCGATACCCGAGGCCGGCAGTGGTCCCTTCAAGCGCGCCGATGTCGACATCGCCTTTCCCTTCGGCGCGATCGGCACCGACCTCGCGGCGCTGATGACGATTGCGATCGGCGGCACCTATTCGATCAGGGGGTTGTCCGGCATCCGCGTCGTCGACATGAAGTTGCCGGAGCAATTCAGGGGCGCCCATCCCGGCCCGCAATTCGGTGTCGCGGGCAGCCGCAGGCTGACCGGGATCGAGGGCCGCCCGATCATCGGCACCATCGTCAAGCCGGCGCTCGGCCTCAGGCCCGAGGACACGGCCGCGATGGTGGGCGAACTGATCGAGGCCGGCGTCGACTTCATCAAGGATGACGAGAAGCTGATGAGCCCGGCCTATTCTCCGCTGGCGGAGCGGGTGAAGGCCATAATGCCGCTGATCCTCGACCACGAGCAGAAGACAGGCAAGAAGGTGATGTATGCCTTCGGCATCTCGCATGCCGATCCGGACGAAATGATGCGCAACCACGACATGGTGCTCAATGCCGGCGGCAATTGCGCCGTGGTCAACATCAACTCCATCGGTTTCGGCGGAATGGCATTCCTGCGCAAACGCAGCGGACTGGTGCTGCATGCGCATCGCAACGGCTGGGACATCCTGACCCGCCATCCCGGCCTCGGCATGGATTTCAGTGTCTGGCAGCAGTTCTGGCGGCTGCTCGGCGTTGACCAGTTCCAGATCAATGGCATCGCATCCAAATACTGGGAGCCGGACGACTCCTTCATCCGATCCTTCAAGGCGGTGACGACGCCGATGTTCTCGCCTGAGGATTGCGCGTTGCCTGTGGCCTGTTCCGGTCAATGGGGCGGACAGGCGCCGGAGACCTACCGGCGCACAGGGCGCACGGTCGACCTGCTTTACCTGTGCGGCGGCGGTATCGTCAGCCATCCGGACGGGCCAGGAGCGGGCGTGCGCGCCGTGACACAGGCCTGGCAGGCGGCAGTCGAGGGCATTCCGCTGACGGAGTTTGCCAAAGACCACGCCGAGCTCGCGCGCTCGATCGAAAAATTCGCTGACGGCAAGGCGGCTTGAACATGCAGAACTTGCTTCTCAGCTATTATGGCGACGACCTGACCGGCTCGACTGATGTCATGGAGGCGCTGGAACTCGGCGGCGTGCCGACCGTGCTTTTCATGCGCAAGCCGGATGCTGGACTGATGGCGCGCTTCGCGCATTGCCGCGCCGTCGGTCTTGCCGGCACCAGCCGAAGCGAATCCCCGCAATGGATGGACACGCACCTCAAGGAGGCGTTCACCTGGCTGAAGTCACTCGAAGGCGATATCTGCCACTATAAGGTCTGTTCTACCTTCGATTCCGGCCCCGCGATTGGCAGCATCGGCCGCGCGATCGAGATCGGCCGCGCAGTGTTCGAGCAAGACTGCGTCCCGCTGGTGGTCGGAGCACCGCAGCTCAAGCGCTACACTGCCTTCGGTCATCTGTTCGCCGCCTATCGCGACCGCTACTATCGCATCGACCGCCATCCGGTGATGAGCCGCCATCCGGCAACGCCGATGGACGAATCCGACCTCCTGGTGCATCTTTCACGGCAGACGGACCTTCCATCCGAATTGCTCGACCTTGCGACATTGCGCTCGCCCAACCGGCCTGCGGTCTTCGATAAGCTGGCTGGGAGTTCGGCGATCCTGCTCATCGACGTCGACAGTCCGGAGACCCAGGCGCTGGCCGGCAAGGAGATCTGGCGCGCCCGCACGCCAGGCGGATATTTCGCCGTCGGCTCGTCCGGCATCGAATATGCCCTGCTTGCCGAGTGGAAAGAGAGCGCGGCTTCCGGCGCGAGCACCCAGTTCGAGCCCCCAGGCTCCGCCGGGCGCGTCGCCGTGGTGTCGGGCAGTTGCTCGCCGACGACGGAACGGCAGATACGGCATGCGATGAGCGACGGCTTCGACGGCGTCGAGGTCGACCCGGTCGAGCTGGTCTCAGAGCGTTCCGACACGACGATCGCGCGCGCCGCGGCGGCTGGCAAGGCCAGCCTCGAGGCCGGGCGCAGCGTCATCCTCTATACAGCACTAGGCCCCGCAGCCGACCGCGGCGCGGAGATTGATCGCCAGGAAGGTGCCCGCCACAAGCTCGGTCGTAGCCTCGGCGAACTGCTTCGCGCATTGACAGTGGACCAGAAACTGGAGCGTGTGATCATCGCCGGCGGCGATACGTCCAGCCACGCACTTGGCCAGATGGGCGTCGACGCGCTGACCCTGCGCATGCCTCTGCCCGCATCGCCTGGCTCGCCGCTCTGCGTCGCCCATTCCAGCGTCGCGGCGATCGACGGGTTGGAAATCGCGCTGAAGGGCGGGCAGGTCGGAACCGACCGCTATTTCTCGGCCATCCGTGATGGTCTCGGCGATTGACAGCACCATGCCGCTCTCGCCTGCATTTGGCTCGCTGCCGCCAGGGAACTGACCAATGACACACAAGTCCCAAGTCTGGATCGGAACGAGCTGGAAGATGAATAAGACGCTCGCGGACGCGCGTGTCTACGCCAGGGGACTGCTTGCCGACGCCGACGGCGACCCGCGGGTCCAGCGCTTCGTCATCCCGCCCTTTACGGCCGCGCGTGAGGTCAAGACCATGCTGAAGGACACGTCCGTCAAGGTCGGAGCCCAGAACATGCACTGGGCCGACGAGGGTGCATGGACGGGCGAGATTTCGCCGGTGATGTTGAAGGACTGCAATCTGGATATCGTCGAGCTCGGCCATTTCGAGCGGCGCGAGCATTTCGGCGAGACGGACGAAACCGTCGGGCTCAAGACGGAGGCTGCCATTCGCCACGGCCTTACACCGTTGATCTGCATCGGCGAGACTCTGACCGAGCGACAGGCCGGCCGTGCCGGCGAGGTTCTTGACAGGCAGGTGCGCGGCGCGCTCTCCAGGCTCGACACAGCGCAGAAGCGCGCGCCGATCCTGTTCGCCTATGAGCCGCTCTGGGCAATCGGCGTCAACGGCATTCCGGCGACCTCGGACTATGCCGAGGCCCGTCAGGCAGGGACCATCGCTACTGCCCACGACGTGCTCGGGCGGCGTGTCCCCTGCCTCTATGGCGGCTCGGTCAACCGGGACAATTGCGCCGAACTCATCGCATGCCGCATATCGACGGGTTGTTCATCGGGCGCGCCGCATGGGAAGTCGGGGGTTACCTCGACATCCTGTCCAGATGCCGCGCCAAATTATGAAGGAGACGATCATGAAGCTCGCGATTGCAGGGGACAGTGCAGGCGAAGGCCTGGCCAGGGTTCTGGCCGACTATTTGAAGGACAAACACGAGGTGTCGGAGGTGTCGCGCACCGAAGCCGGCCCGGACCCCTTCTACGCCAATCTGTCCGACCGGGTCGCGAGCGATGTGCTGGCCGGCAAGTATGACCGTGCCATACTCATCTGCGGCACGGGGATCGGCGTCTGCATCTCGGCCAACAAGGTGCCTGGCATCCGCGCGGCGCTCACCCACGACACCTACTCCGCCGAGCGCGCCGCACTTTCGAACAACGCCCAGATCATCACCATGGGCGCGCGTGTGATCGGACCCGAGCTGGCAAAGTCGATCGCCGATGCCTTCCTCAAGGAGACGTTCGATCCCGAGGGCCGGTCGGCCGGCAACGTCGCCGCCATCGACCAGGTCGACGCCAAGTACAACGCACGTTGACCCTTCGGATTCGCTCCTTGCATCAGCTTTGATTTTACGCATGTCTTTGTCCCGAAATCGGTTCCCACTTTCGGGAGACATCTTTAGTCTCATGGCTGAGGACGATGCATGGAGATGCGAATGAGCCTGACGCAGAAGCTGATCAACGACGGCAACGCGGCGGTCGACGAAATGCTGGCCGGCATCATGGCCGCGCATCCCGAGCACCTTTGGCGTCCGGATAATGCACCGCGTGCGGTCGTCGCCAAACACGGTCCGCGGACCGGCAAGGTGGCGCTGGTAATCGGCGGCGGCTCAGGCCACGAACCCACCTTCCTCGGCTATGTCGGCAAAGGCCTGGCGGATGCCGCCGCGATCGGCAACGTCTTCGCCTCGCCTCCTCCGCAGCCGGCGGTCGACGCGGCCATGGCCGCGAGCGGCGGCGCCGGCGTCCTGTTCATGTATGGCAACTATGCCGGCGACGTGATGAACTTCGACATGGCAGCAGAACTGCTGGAGATGGAAGGGATCGAGCACGCACCGTGCTGACCACCGACGACATCGCGTCGGCGCCGCGCGACCAGCGGCAAAAGCGCCGGGGCGTGGCCGGCAACGTGTTCATCTTCAAGGCCGCGGGCGCGGCCGCCGACATGATGATGCCGCTGGACGAGGTCGAGCGGATCGCCCGTCACGCCAACGACCGCACCTTCACCATGGGCGTGGCGCTCTCGTCCTGCTCTCTGCCGCAGACCCGGCGGCCAAGCTTCGATCTGCCGGTTGGCGAGATGGAGATTGGCATGGGCATCCATGGCGAGCCAGGCGTGCGGCGCGGGCCGTTGCGTTCGGCCGACGATGTCGCCGACGAAATCATGGATGCGATCCTGGCGGAAATGAACGCGCCCGCCGGCGATCGCGTGGCGGTGCTGGTCAACTCGCTGGGCGCGACGCCGCTGATGGAACTCTACATCCTGAACGCCCGGATCGCGAACCGCCTGAAAGCTGTCGAGCTGGGCGTCCACAAGACGCTTGTCGGCCCTTATTGCACCTCGCTCGACATGGCTGGCGCGTCGATCACCGTCATGCATCTCGATGACGAATTGCAGCGCATGATCGACCATCCCTGCGATTGCGCAATGTTCCGGAGCTGAGCGCGATGGAGTTCACGGCCAAGGACTTGAGAGCCCTTTTTGGTGCCTTCGCGGAACGGATGTCAAATGAGCGTGACAGGCTCTGCGCGCTTGACGGAGTGATCGGCGATGCCGATCACGGCATTGCGATGGAACAAGGGATGAAGGCTGCGGCCGGCGCGGCCCGCACCACCGAGGGCACGCTGCAGGATATCTTCAATGCCGCCGCCAAGGGCTTTCTCAACGCGGTCGACGCCTCCTCGGGACCGCTCTACGCGACCGCGCTTCTGCGCGCCGGCAAGGCGGCGGGTCCGCGCGCGTCCATGCCGAGAGCCGAGTTGCGAACCGTCATTGCGGCCATGCGCGACGGCATCGCCCAGCGTGGCAAGGCGGAACCCGGCCAGAAGACAATGCTCGATGCCTGGGCTCCGGCCGCGGATGCGGCAATTGACGGCCAGAATGTCGATGCCATAGCCGCCGCCGCCTGCCGGGGAGCAGAAGCGACACGCGATATGGTCGCCACCGTCGGGCGCGCCGCGCGTCTCGGGGAGCGCTCACTTGGTCATCCGGACCCTGGGTCTATATCGGCGGCAATGTTGGTCGAAGAAATTTGCAACGAGATGAAGACTTCCTAGCCGGTGCTAAGGCAACTCGCAGTCACCGCCGCACCGACTCTCGGCCGGTCATTGCAAGATCAAAACAGACCCGATGCCGCCTCGCCCGTTGAAGCAATTGGTCTTGAACTTTCATCCTCGTCCATCTTCTTCATGAAGAGGGCAAGTTCGTCCGGGTCCATGTGCACGATATGCCTGTCTTCCGGGTAGGCGCCGCTGTTGACGTCGGCGACATATTCGGAAAACGCCGCGATGCGCTCCTGCTGCAGCCGGTCATATTCGGCGGCGAAATTGCGGTAGACTTTCGAGTGGCGCGGCATGTGACCGCGATTGGTGCCGAGAATATCTTCGGCAAACAGATATTGCGCGTCACACCCCGTGCCGGCTCCCATCGACAGCATGATCAGCTGGGTGCGCTCGGAGATCGCTTTCGCCACCTCGACCGGCA
Source organism: Mesorhizobium argentiipisi (SeqCode) (assembly GCF_037179585.1). Classification (NCBI taxonomy): domain Bacteria; kingdom Pseudomonadati; phylum Pseudomonadota; class Alphaproteobacteria; order Hyphomicrobiales; family Phyllobacteriaceae; genus Mesorhizobium; species Mesorhizobium argentiipisi (SeqCode). The sequence continues at coordinate 47,194 of NZ_JAPYKO010000025.1, read as the reverse complement.
CCACCTCGATCTCGGCGCCGATGGCGCCGGCGGCTTCCAATTGCTTGACCGCCTCGAACACCTGCATGGCGGTGTCCGCCGTCTTGCCGACGGCCTTGAAGCCGCCCGTCCAGGTGGCTCGCGACGGGATCAGGCCGACATGGCCGATGACGGGGATGGCGTCGTCGGCCATGCGCTTGATCGTGGCGTAGCCGGCACTGCAATAGACGGCGTCGGCGCCGGCCTTGTACAGCCGGAACGACCAACGCACGAAATCGTCGGCCGTGCCGATCTCGAAGAAGTTCTCGCCGGGCATGGTGAAGAGGCTGGGCGCCGCGTCGCGGTATTGCGGATTGAGCACCAGCGCCGGCGGCACCGAGACGATGTCTACCCCTGCCCGCTCGGCGGCCTCGGCTTCGTCCAGCGTCAGCACGCGCAGCATGGTCAATTGCCGCTTGCCCTTCATGGCGCGCAGGTCGGCGACGGTCGGTCTCTTTCGGCTCATCGGTGTATATCCCCCGTTTTTGTCTGCCTGACGGCTCTCAGCCGATCTCGATCATCACCTTGCCGGCTTCGACCTTGACCGGATAGGTCTTGAGATTGACGCAGACCGGCGCGCCCTTGGCCTGGCCGGTCTTGTAGTTGAAGCGGCCATTGTGCTTCGGGCATTCGATGATGTCGTCCATCACCAGCCCGTCGGCGAGATGTGCCTTCTCATGCGTGCAGAAGCCGTCTGTCGCGAAGAAGGCGTCCTCCGGCGAGCGGTAGATCGCGAAGCTGCGGCCGCCATGGTCGAAGCGGATCACATCCTCCTCGTCCACGTCGTCCACCGCGCAGGCTTCCACCCAGTCCGCCATCGTCTGTCTCCCGGATTTCTGTGCACAGCCTATTCGGCGGCTGCGGCCGTTATGTCGAGCTCGTGGAATTCGCCGCGATAAGGCTTGGCCGTCGGCGGCAATTCGCGCTTGAGATAATAGTCCTCGTATTTCAGCTGCCGGATCAGCACCGGCCAGACCTCGCGATAGGCATGCCACATAGACGGGTTCGGCAGCGGCAAATCGTGCTTGATCAGCTCATGCAGCTTCGGCAGCGCGTGATAAGGCACCATCGGGAACATGTGATGCTCCACATGGTAGTTCATGTTCCAGTAGATGAAGCGGCTGACCGGGTTCATGTAGACGGTGCGCGTGTTAAGCCGATGGTCGGTGACGTTGTCGGCGAGCCCGATATGCTGCAACAGCCCCGTCAATACCATGTGCCAGGTGCCGTAGAGGCGCGGCAGGCCGATCAGCGCCAGCGGTATCCATGATTGAAACGCGATCGCGACAGCGATCGTCGCGGCGTACACGACCATGTGCCAGCGCGCCGCGGTCACCGCTTTGTGCTGCTCCATCTCCGGAATGTAGCTCTTCTCGTCGTCCGACAATGTGCCGAAGGCCTGGCGCACCAGCGTCGGCAGCGAATAGCGGAAGTCGAGAATGCCGGTGAAGGCCAGTGCCGCCTTGAGCAAATCCGGCGGCCGCATCACCGCGATCTCGGCGTCGCGGCCGACGATGATGGTGTCGGTGTGATGGCGCGCATGGCTCCAGCGCCATTGCACCGGATTGCGCATCAGCATGAAGGAAGCGATGTGATAAACGACATCGTTCATCCAGCGCGTGCGGAAGGCGGTGCCGTGGCCGCATTCGTGCCAGCGCGAGTCGCTCGACGAGCCGTAGAGCACACCATATACGAACAGGAACGGCACCACCCACCACGTACCCCAGAACCAGACGATGCCAGCGGCCGAGCCCAGGATCGCGACAATCCAGATGATGGTGTCGCGGATCGCCGGCCCATCGGAGCGCTGCATCAGTTCCTTCATGGTCTTGCGTGGCACGTCGGTGTGATACCACTCGGCCGAGGCAAGCCCGGTCTCGATCGCAAGCCGAGTGCTTTCGCCGACAAGGCTGTAGTCGCGCTTCTTTGCCATCGTCACATCGGCCTCCAATCTTCATTGGGCGCTGGCAATCCGGTCCGCCGGCCGGAGGGCTTGCTATGGATAAATGTCGCGATCATGCCCTGCCCGCCAGTTTTGGGAACTTGCCGGAGGGCTGAGGATAATCCTGCTCGGGCTGGCGGGCGATGGCCGCGATCCTGCGTTCCGCATCGACGATCGCATCCTTGCCGTCGAGCACGCGGAACACCGCGTCATAGGCACAGGTTTCGCCGTGCTCCAGCCAGATCATCTCGCCACGCTCGCGCGCGGCAAGATTGCCGAGCACATGGTGCGTCGAAGGCTCGATGCCAAGCGCATACTGCCCGGCCTGGAAATTCTGCCATTCGTAGCAACAAGGCAACTGGTCCTTGCGGGTGACGACCTCGAAGCCCAGGCCAAGCCGATCGTTGACGACGGCCACCGGCACCTCGCCCTTGGCGTCGGCACCAAGCTCATGCTGCCAGACCTGTTCGCTGAAGCCGCGCAGCGGCTCCGGCGCGGCGCGGTAGCCGACCTCCTGCGCCTGATAGCGCTCGCCGGCATGCGCGGCCCAGACCACGTCGCGGATCGGTGCCAGATAGCGCGAGCCTTCGTCGAGCAGCGGATGCCCGACATTGACGTGGTAGAAATACATATGCGGCGTGCGGTGGAAGCCGTGATTGACGACGCGGTCCGAGAGCCGGATCTCGTTGCCACCGACATCAGCCTCTATGCGGCGGATAAGGTGCAGGTCCTCGCCGAACACGCTTGCCTGCTGGACGATGCCTTCCGCCCACAAAACGCACCGGTCGCCGTCCCAGCTTTCGCCATAACCAGTAAGCCGCGCGGGGATGGTGCCGACGCGCCCATGCAGCGAATGCGTCACCGTCTTGCGTCCAGGATAATTGTAGTTTTCGGCCGGCACCTCGTTGCGGCCGAGAATGTGGTCGAGACCGCAGGTGACCAGCAGCCCGGAGAAGGACCGTCCCCAGGCAAAGCCGTCCTCGCCCTCATAATCGTGCAGGCCGGGGTTGCGAAAGCCGCTCGGCGAATGCCAGCCGATCGCCTGGCCCTTGTATTCGCAATCGGCGATGTCGAGCGCGCGGTCGACGAGCGCGGTGAAGCGCAGGCCCGAGCCGGTTCGGAATTCGAGCATGCGGATGCCGCGTTCGACGCCGTCGCCGAGCGTCATGAGCCGCACGCCGGCGAATTGCGACAGCATGCCGGAGCGTTCGGCGACCTGCCGGCGCGAAAGCGTCTGTCCGTAGAGCTTCACCATGCCGTCACTGCGCCCTTTTCATCAGGGCCGACAAATCGGCGCCGGTTATCAGGCTTTCCACCGTCAGGAGGTCGGTGTCGGCGACCGTCTGCTCGGCGACGATCTCGCCGCGACGCATGACGATGATGCGGTCGGCAACCTCGAAGACATGGTGGATGTTGTGGGTGATCAAGAGCACCGAATGCCCGGCCTCGCGCATCTCCTTGACGAAGCGCAGCACGCCATGCGTTTCCTCGACGCCGAGATTGTTGGTCGGCTCGTCGAGGATGATCACCTTGGCGGCGAACTGCATGGCGCGCGAGATCGCGATCGACTGCCGCTCGCCGCCGGACACCGTCGAGACCAAGGCGTCGGCGTCGAGCTTCTTCGAGATGCCGACGCGCTTCAGCAGCGCCGAGGCGGCATCCCGCAATTTGGCGAGGTCGAGCGGCGCGAACACGCCGAGCCATTTCAGATTGACCGGCTCGCGGCCGAGGAACAGGTTGCGCGCGATGCTGAGATCGGGCGCAAGTGAAGTGTCCTGGTGGATGGTCTCGATGCCGAGGTCCATCGCCTCGCGCGTGGTGCGGATCGAGACCTTCTCGCCGCGCACATAGATGTCGCCGCGATCGATCGGGAAGACGCCCGAGATCGCCTTGATCAGCGTCGACTTGCCGGCCCCGTTGTCGCCGAGCAGCGCGACCACCTCGCCCTCCTTGAGCGTCAGCGAGGCATTCTTCAGCGCGCGCACGCTGCCGAAGGATTTTTGTAAGTTCTGCAGCCGGAGCACTTCCTGCATTATCGTCAGCTCCTTCCGGCGTTTTTCTGCAGCAAAGCGTGCAGAATGAGCATGGCGAGGATGATGACGCCGACGAAGATGTTGTAGGCGAGCCCGGGCACGCCGACGAGCACGATGCCGTTGCGGATCGCGCGCAGCATCAGCGCGCCGACGATGGTGCCGAGGATCGTGCCGCGGCCGCCCGTCAGCGCCGTGCCGCCGACCACCACCATGGCGATCACCTCAAGCTCATAGCCGGTTCCCGCCACCGGCGACGCCGCCGAGATGCGGAAGGCGCTGATCATGCCGGCGAGCCCTGCCAGCACCGACGTCAGGATGAACAGCCAGATCTTGACCGCGTCGGCCGGGACGCCGCGCGCCACCGCCGCGTTGCGGTTGGAGCCGATGGCGCTGATCCAGTTGCCGAGCTTGGCGTAGCGCAGCACATAGACCGCAAGCAGCGACAGGCCGATGAACCACCAGAGCGAGGTGTAGAAGCGGAACGCGCCGACATTGAAGCTGCCGGCGAGCAGCGTGACGAAGAAGCCCGGCTGGTCCCAGGATTTCAGCGGAAAGCCCTGCGTGATGTAGAGCGCAGCACCGCGCACGATCAAAAGCATCGACAGCGTCACCAGGAAGGACGAGATGCCGATCTTGGTGACGATCACGCCGTTGATCGCGCCGATCGCGATGCACAGCAGAAGCCCGGCCAGCAGCGCCAAGCCGATATCGACCCCGGCGTTCTGCGCCAAGAGCATCACCACCACCGGCGCCAGGCCGAACACCGCGCCGACCGACAGGTCGAATTCGCCGGCGGTCAGAAGCAGCGTCATGCCGAGCGCGATGATGCCGAGCTCCGGCAGGAACGCCATCATGTTGGAGATGTTGAGCGGCGACAGGAAATTGCTGTCGGCGACGCCGAACACGACAAGAAGCACGATGAGGATGACGAAGGACGAGAACTGTGGCGAGCGCATCAGGCTCGACCTGCTTTTCGCGCGCCCCGCGCCATCCGCTGTAACTGCCATCAGTTGCTGAACCATGCTTTTCTGCATGGCGTCCGCCTCTGGAACGGCGGGCGCCGATTTCCTTACTTCTTGTCGTAGAGCTTCAGGATCGGCTCGACGCTGGACGCGTCGTAGAGGCCGAATGTATGGATGTCGTAGCCGATCGGCTCGCCCGAGGCGGCAAGACCGAGCACCGCGACCGGCATGAAGCCTTGCGCCGAGGGATACTGCCAGGCGGCGGCGTTGACGAAACCGTCCTTGACCGCCTGCGCCGTCTCCTTGGAATTGCCCCAGCCGACGACCGGAATCTTGCCGGCCGGAATCCCGGCGCCGTCGAATACCCGCTTGACGCTGGCCGCCACGGAATCGCCCAGCGCGATGATCGCCGGCGGATCGTTGGCGACCATATAGTCGGTCATCTTGGCGATGATGCCGGCCGGATCGGTGCCGCAGTCGACCACGTCATATTTGATGCCGAGCGGATCGAAGACGCCGGCAATGCCTTCGGTCTCGAGCTGCTGGTAGCTGGCGCCGGGCACCTCGACTGGCAGGAACACCTTGTCGCCCTGCTTCACCATCTTGTGGTCGACGAGATACTTCGCCCAGATGGCGCCGGCTTCCTTGAGGTCTGCGCCGACATAGGCCTGGCGGCCGGTCGCCGGGTCGTCCGTGTTGAAGAACACGATCGGGATGCCGGCGGCCTTGGCCGCCTTCACTTCCTCGGTCCACAGTCCGGGCTGCGCCGAGGTCGTGGCGATGCCGTCCGGCTTGGCGGCGAGCGCCGAATTGAAGGCTTCTTTCTGCGCCGCCATGTCGCCGCCGCTGAAGGAGATCTTGCAGGTCACCTTGAGCTGGTCGCAGGCCTTGGTCGCGCCTGCATTCCAGTCGATCCAGAACGCATCCGACGGGCCGCCATGCGACAGAAGGTAGAACGTCTTCTGGCCGTCCTGCGCTTGCGCGGCCGGGCCGAAGGCGATGCCGGCAAGCACCGTCGCGGCCGCCAGCTTCAATCCAAACTTCAACATATCGTTTCCTCCACTGCGTATCTTTGCGTAGAGGCGCCGCTCAAAAACGGGCGGCGCCTCGCGATCTCACAGGCCGTTCTCGCGGAACTTGCCGTCGAGGAATTTCTTGGCGCGCGGCACGTCGTCTTCCGACAGATGCTCGATGATCATCGGGATATTGGGGTGCTTCTCGGCCAGACGCTTCAGGTAGAGGTCGTAGTTGAGCGAGCCGAGGCCCGGCGCCGGCAGTTCGATCTCGCCGACACCGCGGAAGGTGTGGCTTTCCATCGCATCGGCGTCGCCGATATCGGCGTGCTTTTCCGACTTGTCGTCGCCGGAACGCTTCACGTCCTTGGCATGCGCTATTCTGATCTTGTCGGTCAGCGTGTCGAAGACCTGGTTCAGGATCTGGTCCATCCGGTCAATGTTGTGGGTCTCGAAATAGTTGGTCGGGTCCATCAGCAGGCCGAGGCCGGGATGATCGACCTGGGCGAACATCTTCACCGTCTCTTCGACCGAGCCGACGACGTTGTTGACATAGGTTTCGAGCAGGAAGACCGCACCATGGTCGTAAGCCGTCTGGGCAAGGTCGGCGATCACCTTGCGGCATTCCTCGAAACCTTCCTCGGTCTTGTTCTTCGGGTGATGCACCCAGTCGGATTCGGTGTTGTAGGTGCCGGTTTCCGAGATCACGTAGGGCGAGCCGAAATGGCGGGCGTTGCGGATGATCTCCTTGAGATAGCCGACGCGCTTCTCGCGCTCGGCCTTGTCGGGATGGATGATGTTCGTATAGCCCGACACGCAGCAGACCGGCAGATTGTGGTCGCGGAAGGTGTCGCGCACCTTCTTCGCCTTGTCCTTGGTGATCTGCCCGGCCGAGAGATCGATGTCCTTGAAGTGCAGGTCGAGCTGCACCGTGTTGAAGCCGAGGCCGCGGATCTTCTTCGCCGTCTCTTCGAGGCCGTACGGGAAATAACCCGTGAAAATACCTGCCTGCATCATGATCTTGAATTCCTCCCTGTAAGCGATTCAGTTGATTAGGTTGATTCAGTTGATCCGGATTTCGGAGAGCTTGACCGTGCGGCCCGACGCGATGGAGCGGTAGCCCGCCTCGACCAGCGCCATGGTCTTGACGTTGTCGGCGACGGAGAGCGCCGGCGGCGTGCTGGTCTTCACCGCGTGCTGCAGCTGCTCCATCACGCCGATGAAGGCATGCGGGAACCACATCGTCTCCCAGCTCGGGCTCACCCATTCGCCGCCGGTCGTCTCGGCCGAAGCGTAGGTCAGTGTCGAGGCGGCACCTGTCGGCCAGCCGATCGTGCCCTTGGCGACGCCCTTGGTGCCGTCGACGCGCCAGTTGATGTGCTGGTCGTCTCGATAGCCTTCCTGGCGCGGGCCGGACCAGACGTCCTCGAGCGATACCGCGAGCACGCCCGATGGGAAGCGCAGCGTCGACACGGTGATGCCGTCGGAATGGTCGAACTGGGTGCGCGGGTCCTTGCGCGTCAGCGTCGTGATCTCGTCCGGATCGCCGAACAGGAAGCGCAGCACGTCGAGATGATGCACGCTCATATTGGCGAGCGTCAGCCGGTCATAGCCCTGGAGGAAGGTCTGCCAGTGCGGGATCGCATGCATGTCGATCTGCGCGAAGACGATGTCGCCGAGCGCGCCGCTGTCGATGATCTGCTTCAGAACGCGCATCGACTGGTCGTAGCGCATGTTCTGGTTGACCGAGAGGATCTTGCCGGCCTTCGCCGCCTCGTCACGCAGCTTGACGGCTTCCTCGACCGACAGCGCCAGCGGCTTCTGCGCGAGGATCGCCTTGATGTGCTTCTGCTTCAACGCATGGCGGATCAGCGCCGGCTGCTGGTCTGGCGGGAAAGCAAGATCGATGATCTCGACGTCAGCATCCTCGATCAGCTGTTCCGGCGTGTCGTGCACGGTCGCAATGCCCCAGCGGGTGGCGACCTTCTCAGCATTCGCCTTGGTGCGCGAGGCGATCGCCACCACCGGAAAGCCTGCTTCCTTGTAGGCGGCCAGATGGCACTCCGCCATGATCATGCCGGCGCCGACGCAGCCGATCCGGTAGTCCCTGGTGCGAACCTTGACGTCCGGCTCGAAGCCTTTTTCTGCCATCTCTTCCTCCCGAAATTCTGTCCTCGCGGTGGCCGTCACAGCGCGTCTCCGTCCTGGCCGAAATAATGCACTCTGGCCGGCTCGCAGGATATCGCCACCATCGCATCCGGCCTGATGTCAGGCTGCCCGCGCAGCAGTGCCCTGAGCCGCGCCTGCCCGGCAGCTAAAGTCACGACGGTATAGCCGCCGAGCGGCTCGACCTCGAACACGCGCGCCGGGCGGCTCCCTTCCGCCATCTCCTTGTCGTTCCAGGGCCGGACCTTGATGTCTTCCGGCCGCAGCCCAATCTCGATCGCTTCGGCCGGCGCCCTGGTATCGGCAATGCGGATTGTCCCTTCCGCGGCCTCGATCCCACCCGCGCCACGCACCGACGGCAGGATGTTCATCATCGGCGACCCCAGCATGCGCGCCACATAGGCGCTGGCCGGACGATCGTAGATTTCAGCCGGCGCGCCGATCTGCCTGATCCGGCCGTTCTCGAGGATGGCGATACGGTCGGCGACCGACATCGCCTCTTCCTGGTCATGCGTGACATAGATCAGCGTCTTGCCGAGCTCGCGCTGGATGCGCTTCAGCTCGACGCGTGTCTCCTCGCGCAGCCGCGCATCGAGCGCCGAGATCGGATCGTCCATCAGATAGGCCGCCGGGTCGCGCACCAGGGCGCGCGCGATCGCAACGCGCTGCCGCTCGCCGCCGGAAAGCTGCGCCGGCGGCTTGTGCAGGATGTGGCCGATGTGCAGCTTGGCCGCGACGTCGGCCAGCCGCTTTTCGATCTCGGCTTTCGCGACCTTCCGCTCGACCAGCGGGAAACGGACGTTGTCGCGCGCGCTCATATGCGGGAACAGCGCCAGGTTCTGAAACACCATGGCGACGTTGCGCTCTGCCGGCGAGACGCTGTTGACCGGCTTGCCGCCGATCAGGATCTCGCCTTGATCCGGCACTTCCAGGCCGAGCACAAGGCGCAGGATCGTCGACTTGCCCGACAGCGGCGGACCGAAAAAGCAGAAGAACTCGTTGTCGTTGACGGTGAACGAGGCATCGTCGACGGCAAGTGTGTTGCCGTAGCGCTTGGTGACATTGCGGAAAACGACATCGGCCATGGTTCAGCTCGCCTTCACTGCGAGGCCGGTGGAAGCATCGAAGACGCGCACCAACCAGGCCGGCGGCGCAACCACCGCCATCTGTCCGACCGACAGCCCGACATCGTTCTCGAACACCGCCTTCACCGCGCTCTCGCCATCACCAAGGTGGACGATGGTGCGCGCGCCGATCCGCTCGACGAAGCCCACTGGCATCGAGAGCCCGCGTTCGGCAAGCGTCGCCTGCTCCGGCCGGAACCCGTAAAGCACGTCGCCGCGCACCGCTCTCACAGCAAAAGCCAGTTCATCCGGCAACGGCGGCGTGACGCCGAGCGGACCGAGGTCAACCACCAGCCCGCGATCGCTTTCCGCCGGCCTGCCCTTGAGCAGGTTCATGCCCGGCGCGCCGATGAAGCGGGCGACGAAGACGTTTGCCGGATTGTTGTAGACCTCCAGCGGCGTGCCGACCTGCTGCAGCACGCCATGGTCCATCACCGCGATGCGGTCGGCCATGGTCATGGCTTCGAGCTGGTCATGCGTGACATAGACCATCGTCTGCCTGAACTGACGCTGCAGCTGCTTGAGCTCAGTGCGCATCACCGCGCGGAAGGCTGCATCGACATTCGACAGCGGCTCGTCGAGCAGGAAGATCGCCGGCTCCATGATCGCCGAGCGGCCGATCGCCACGCGCTGCAGGATATTGACCGAAAGCCGGTCAGCCTTGCGGTCGAGCAGCGACGTGAGTTGCAGCATCTCGGCGATGGCGCCGACACGGCGGTCGATCTCGGCCTTGGCGGCGCCGCGCATCCTCGGTCCGTAGCCAAGGTTCTGGCGCACCGTCATATGGGTGAAAATGGCGTAGTTCTGGAAGACGAAGCCGACGCCGCGCCGTCTCATCGGCACGCCGGCCATGTCGCGCTCGCCGAACAGGATCTTGCCGCTGGTCGGCTCCTCCATGCCGGCGATCATGTTCATCGTCGTCGACTTGCCGCAGCCGGACGGCCCGAGCAGCGCCATGAACTCGCCATCGGCGATTTCGAGGTCCATCGTCTTCAGCGCCGCGAAGTCGCCGAAGCTCTTGGTGAGGTTCTTGAGGTGGATGGCGCTCATAGCGGCACCTCCCGCGCCTTCGCTATCCGCTTCATGGCGCAGACCGCGACGATCGAAAGCACAATTAGGATGGCGAGAGCGATCGCCGCCACATAGCCCCAGATCAGGTCCTGGGTGGTGACCTTGTAGATGTAGACGGAGATCGTTTCGGTGGCGACGCCGGGCCCGCCGCCGGTCATGATGTAAAGCGTGTCGAAGATCTTGAAATCCTCGATTACCCTTATCGCCAGCGCGATGATGATGATCGTCTTCATCTTCGGCAGCACGATCGTCGTGAAGCGCTGCCATGCATTGGCGCCGAGCAGCGTCGCCGCCTTCATCTGGTCTTCCGGCACGCCGACCAGGCCGGCGAGCAGGATCAGGAACATCAGCGGCGTCCATTGCCAGATGTCGGCGATCATGACCGCGATCAGCGCCAGGTTCGGATCGGAAAGCCAGGCGATCGTCACCGGCGTGCCGATGATCCCCGACAGGATGTCGTTCACCGGACCGCCCGACTGGAACAGCATGAAGAACATGTAGCCGGCGACCGCGGGCACGACCATCATCGGCATCAACAGGATCGAATAGAAGATCCGCTTGCCGGGAAAGTCGTCCGCGAACAGCGTCGCCAGCGCCAAGCCGAGCAGGAACTCCGCCGGCACGCAGACCAGCATGACGATCGCCGTGCGCTCCAAGGCGCTCCAGAACCGGCTGTCGGCTGCGAGATCGGTATAGTTGGCAAAGCTGTTCCACATCTCCCAGGCGTTCCACCAGCCGACACCCGACAGCGGCGACCAGTCGGTGACGCTGATGTAGAGCTGCATCAAAAGCGGGAAGGCCGAGATGAACAGCACCAGGATCTGCGCCGGCAAGGTCAGGCGGAAGCCCAGCCGCGCGCCCTCGTCAGGCCTCGCGGGCTTTTTCCGCGCGTCCATCTCGCCCTCCGAAATCGTCGCCGTCACCGCGCTCATTGCTTGAGCGCTCCGAAGGTCAGCCCGCGCACCAGATGGCGCTGGATGGCGATGCCCATGATCACCGGCGGCACCGCCGCGATCAGGCCGAGCGCGGCCTTGGCGCCGTAGAGCTGCCCGGTCATCGAGGACGACAGCGACGCCATGTAGACGGGGATCGTCACCCATTCGCGCGTGGTGAGCAGCAGCGCGATGAGATAATCCGACCAGTTGAGGATGAAGACGAAGAGCGCGGCGCTCGCCAGCGGCGCGCGCATCATCGGCAGCGTGATGCGGGTGAAGACGCGCAGCCGCGAGCAGCCCTCGACGAGCGCCGCCTCCTCGATCTCGCGCGGCATGTCGTCGAAGAATGTCTTCATCAGCCAGAAGGCGAAGGGCAGCGTGACGATGCCGTAGATCAGCGCCAACCCCCACCACGTGTCGTTGAGATTGAGGAATGCCCACATGATCATCACCGGGATCATCACAGCCATCGGCGGAAACAGCCTGAGCTGGATCAGCGCCAGCGGCAGGTTCTGGCCGGAGCCGAAACGCGACAGGCCGTAGGCCGCGGCGGTGCCCGCCGACATGGCGATCGCCGTCCCGAACACCGCCGAGAGCAGCGACGACAGGATCGGCTTCAGCGCGGTGTGGTCGAGCGCGACGATCAGGTCGTTGGTGGAGTGGCCGAACACGAACTGGAAGTTGGCGAGCGTCGGCTGCTTCGGCCACCAGGTCAGGTCGGTGCCGGTCGCCGACCACTCGCCGATCGGCTTGAAGGCCATCGAAACCATCCACAGGATCGGCACCAGCGTCACCGCCACCGCCGCGAAAATCGCGGCGTAACGGAATATCTCGAAGGGAACGGAACGCTTCATCTGGCTGCTTTGCTGGTGGCGTTGCTGGCGAAGGGGAGGAGCAGCCGCCCCTCCCCTCCTTTTCTGATCCAGGGAGACGGATCAGCTGATCGGATCGAGAACGGTCGGCCAGGCCTCCTTGTTGGTCTTGATGGCTTCGTTGAGCTTGTCCTCGCCGATGCGCCGGGCGATCCTCTTCCACTCGCGCTCGGTGTCGGCCATCGCCTGCTCAGGCGTCTTGGCCTTGGTCAGCGAGGCCATAAGGTTCTCGTCGAGCGCGTTGTGGAAAGCCGTGGCGCCGGGATAGTTGATGGTCGGCACCGTGCGCGCCACCGTCTCGCGCACCACGTCCATGTGGTAGGCGTGATAGGTCTGGCGTACGAGCGGATCGGAGAAGTCCGAGAGCCGGAACGGATCGAGATAGCCGCCGGGATTGGCGCTCATCCAGGCATAGATGCGGGCCGAGCCCAGCCACTGCAGCAGAAGGTAAGCAGCCTCCGGATTCTTCGACTGCGACGACACCATGCCGGTCAGCGAGAACCACAGAACGGAACGGCTGATCAGCTTGCCGTCGATCTCGCGTCCCGGCGGCAGCATCGAGCCGACCTTGCCGGTGACGGCCGAATCCTTGTTGCCGGCATTGTCGAGGAATTTCGGCAGGTTGGAGAAGGCGCAGGTCATCGCCGCCCCGCCCTTGGCGAAATTGCCGTACTGCTCCGGCCAGCCCCACGAGATAGCATCCGGCGAATGATGCGCCAGCGAGTCGACATATTCCTTCGTCGCCGCGACGCCATGTTCAGAATTGATCAGCGGCTTGCCGTCGTCGCCGAACAGGAACTGGTTGGGCGACGCCATCGAGACATAGCGCTGGTACCAGTTGGTGTAGCCCCAGCCCTGATTGCGCAGGTCGGTCGAGCCGAACAGGCCCTTGTCCGGCCGCTGGAAGAAGGCCGCGACCTCTCTGTGCTGCTTCCAGGTTTTTGGCGGGGCAAGGTCGTAACCATACTTGTCCTTGAAGGCCTTTTGCTCGGCGGCGTCGCCGAACAGGTCCGTGCGGTAGACCCAGGTCTGGAAGTCGCCGTCGAGCGACACGCCATAGGTCGAACCGCGATACTGGTTGAGCAGCGACACGCCCTTGGCGCCGTTGACGTAACCCTGCTTGGGATCGTCCCATTCCGGTCTGTGCTTGGCAACGAAGTCGTCGAGCTTGGCGATGCCGCCGGTTTCGGCGAGATCGCCAAGCCGGTTCCACTCCGTCGAATAGATGTCGTAGGCCCCACCCTTGGTGGAGATGTCCTGCATCGTCTTGGTGAATTCCTGGCCGTTGGGCAGGCCGACGATCTCGATCTGGATGCCCGTATCTTTCTCCCACAGATCCTTGATCGATGGCGCACCGGCCGGGAAAGGCTTGGTCAGTTGGCCGATCGATCCGTCGGAGAGGCCGAGCACGATCTTCGCCGGCGCGTTGCCGGCCGCCTTCAGGGCCTTGGCCGCCTCGATGGCGCGCCCTTCCGGCGTGTCTGGGCCATACTGGTAGCGCTCCGCGCCGTCGAAGCCGGTCGGCCCGCCGATCATGCCGGGCGCCAGGGCATCCGCCGCGAAGGCGCGGCCGGGACGAATGAATTGCGGTGCAATACCTGTCGCGGCGACGAACACCGCGGCCTTTCCTCCGGACGCCAACAGGCGGCGCCGCGACATGCGGATCAAATGAGACATCGAATTCCTCCCTCGGGGCCTGTTCCTCCATGGCCCGCGTGAGGGATATTGACGCCAGCCTATGAAGCCTGTCAACATCATAAATAATCAAAATACTTCATAAGATCGCAAATGAGGGTGAAAATGCAGTCCACCGAACCCATCACGCCGCACCCATTGCTCGGATTTGAGGGGGTCTCGCCGCGATCCGAGCGGGTTGGCCCGACATTCGCTGCCTTATGTACCGGGCCGACTTGCGCGCAGACCAAGAGCGGTTACATCATTTCACATCAGAATCGCGGTCGCTGCTGAGGCGTTTTCCGGAACTGAGTGGAAGCTACGTGATTTTGATGCTTGCGATGAGGTGCTCGACGTGCGGTCAACCCTGACAGACATAGCCCGGGAAGCCGGTGTTTCTCCGGCCACGGTCGACCGCGTGCTCAACAACCGGCCGGGCGTGCGCGCCCGCACCCGCGAGATCGTCATCGAGATGGCGCAGCGTTTGGGCTACATCGCCGAAACGCCAGACGGTGCGCCGCAGCGAGCCGTGGCGGGCCAGACGATAAGGCTTGACTTCGCGCTGCCGGCCGGCACCAACTCCTTCATCAAGCTCCTGCACCGGCACATCGAGGCGCAGGCGCTGACGCGGCCCGATCTCGACATCCGCGTCACGACCATCGAAGGGTTCAATCCCGACCGGCTCGCCCGCCTGCTGCAGGACCTGCATGGCCAGACGCAGGGCGTCGGCGTCATCGCGCTCGACCATCCGACCGTGCGCGAGGCGATCCGCTCGCTGTCGGCCAGCGACATCAAGGTCGTGACCATCGCCTCCGACATCCTGCATGTGCCGCGCGTCGCCTATATCGGCATCGACAACCGCGCCGCCGGGCGGCTGGCCGGTTATCTGCTTAACCGCTTCATGGGCGCGGGACATCCGGGCAAGGTCGCGCTGTTCGCCGGCTCGCTCGCCTATCGCGGCCACGAGGAGCGCGAGATGGGCTTCCGCCATATCGTCGCCGAGGAATCTCCCAACCTCGAGATCGTCGAGATGCGTGAAATGCTCGACGACCGCGAAAAGGCCTATTCGGAAGCCTCCGCCTTGCTCGAGCGCCACCCCGACCTCGCCGCGATCTACAATGTCGGCGCCGGCAACACCGGCATCGCCCGCGCGCTGAAGGAACGCGGACGCGCGAAGGAGATCATCTTCCTCGGTCATGAGGTGACGGACGGAACTAAGGAACTGCTGCTCGACGGCACACTCGATGCGGTGATCGACCAGAACCCGCGAGTCGAAGCCAGGGAGGCGCTCAACATCCTCTCCCACTCCGTCAGGGGAATGCCCTACGAGCTCCACCAGCCGCGGCTGCAGGTCATCTTCCGCGAGAGTATCCCGGAGATTTGAAGGCTCCAGAGGGGAGAGCCGCGCGCGACGCCCAGCTGATTGCGAATTGTAGAACTGTGCAAGGACCCAGCGAACGTTCTGGCCGTGAGCGGACCGTGGAAAGCCGACCGTGATTTCCTTCGTTGAGCACCGCCAGTTCGTCCTCTCGAAATTGCTTGGCCAGGTCTGCCGGAAAGAAATCGAAATCTGTTTTGCCGAGGATCTCTTCCACGCTCGACGCTCGCAGCAAGTGGGCCGTTGCTGGATTTGCGGCAAGGAACCGACCTTCAACATCCTTGATGTTCAAACAGTCCGGCAGTGCCTCGACCATCGACCGAAAGAGCTTATTGACGTGGTAAAGCTCACGCTGCCTCTCCTCGTGCAGTAGTAACACGCTCAGGGAAAGGGTGGCGACGAATCCTAACAATGTCGACGCCCAGAGGTGCGGCAGTAGGATTGCCTGACTTGCCGCCGGCATAGTCAGAACGATCGACGAACCGCTCAATGCGACCACCACCGCGAGCAGGATAAGTTCGATATACCGAACCCGGCGCTGCTGGCGCAGAGAATAGCCGACCAACCCAATGACGGTTGCGAGCATGATGCCCAAGACGCCTGACAGTACGGCTCCCCCGAGATAGAGGCGGTAGATCAAAGCCGCACCGGCCGCCATGACAGCGGCAGGCACTCCACCAAAGAAGCCGGTGACAACTAACAATGGCCCACGAAGGTCGCTGTAAACGCCAGGAGACGCTTCTAACGCCATCATCGAGCCGATCGTGCCGGCGGTCATCACGACGCCGAACAGGAGCTGTTGGTAGCGTCCACTCAGCCGAGCGACGAAATCACTAACCGCCACCAAGGTACCTTTCCGCGTAAGCGATCCAAGGTATGGTGAAAGATCACGGCTTCCGAAGGGTTACGCCACTTTGGTTAATTAACGTAAAGGTTATCATACGGTGCTTCTTCCAGTCACCCGCTGCAGCCGCCCACGCTCATGGCGCATGTATATTCAGGCGCCACCACCTCACTTGGCCGAAGCATTCCAGGCATCTGATTGAGCAGGGTTGCGAGCCCGGTGATAATCTGGGGCATGAACGAACGGCTTTGCGATCATGAGGCTGTTTGGCACCCCGAGCGGAGGCCAATCGTCCGCCCCATCGCCGCTCATGCAGATCATGGGCAAAGCGGGTTTGACCGCTCCCATATGGTGGGCGATGTCCCAGCCGGTGGGGCCATCCCCGAGCCTTATGTCCGTCACGAGAGCCCCTGCGCCATCCGGGTCACGATCAAAGGCCGCCATGGCATCATCCCCTTTGTATACGGCGAGCACCTCAAATCCCGCCTCTTCGAGGGAATGTTCAACGTCCAAGAGGATGATGCTCTCATCCTCCACACCAGGACGACACCATAGAAAGTCAGCTTCGCTCGCAATTGCCCAACGAGCCGAACGGTCGGAGGCTGTGAAGGTCCCATGTCAACATCATTTGTTGGTCGGAGCAGGACGCGCTCCTAGATTTGTAGCCTGCCTAAGTACCTTCTAGCCTCCTGAGGTGTCGCGTTATTCTCAAGACCGTACCGCAGCGCATACCTTGTAGTTAGGGCCAACGGGGCTGCTGCTTGGTCTTCGCCGGACCGGTGGGCAATACAAGCTCACATGATGTTTCGTCGGGTGATCCGTCGCTTCATGTCCGACGCGTTGAGGATGATCACAAGGTCGGTCGCATTGGCCAATTCCAGGCCAATCGCAGGGTGACCCTCAGGTTCAGCAGGCTGTCCCGTGTGGCGGTCGACCACCGACCAGCCCTTTGCGTCTCGCTTGAGTTCGAACCTGTCGTGCGCCATGAGGAAGATTTAGAGCGTCTTCTTCGGGTCGACAGCGTGAAGCAGTTCTTGACCGCGAAACCCCGTTTGGTAGTGAGCTATCAGGTTTGCGGCCAGTTGTTCGGCAGCCTCGCTTTTGCGTTCGATGTGGTCCGCGCACATATTTGATCGAAGATATCCTGAAGGAGCGATAGCTCATCAGGTTCGAAGATGCCATAATCGGCAAGGCGTCTTATTGGCATTTGGCCCCTGCCCCCTCAGCAGGGATCATTCAAGGAGGATCAGGTCGTTGTCAACGCGACCAATGGTCGGAAATATTTCCAGAAGAATGTCCGGGCGCGGTCGGATAACCGGCACGCGCGAAATCCCCCTGTGCCGCCTCTCTCCGGCTGCGCGCGTTGCCTCAACGTCGAGCCAGCGCCGGTCGCTCAGCGGGTTCCTCGCTCGGCGCATCGAGCGCTTCAAGCAGAGAGGTGATTGACTCCGGCAGTGTCGGTTCCACGGTGAGATCGAGGAGCTTGTGCAAAAAAGTCCCGATTTGCCTTGGAACGAACGAGCTTCCGCAAGGTGCTGGCAGCAAGCCTCTCTTCTATTGTCGGACAGTCGGCCATGTGGGGGAGCCTTTGATTTCAACCCGAACGCCACGACGAGCGAGATGGTTCCGAGGGGATCTTCTCTTTCCGCGCCCTTCTGGAGCCTGGACCGCAAAATCGACGGCTGACCGCGGCAGCTGCCGGGCCTCATCATTTTAGACTGAGGAGCCTAAATTAACACCCGAGGAGCGCGCAGAAGGCCTCTATCTGGTCGGGTTTGCGGCTCCCGAGTTTGAAGCGGCGACATGCCATGTCGGCGAAACAGTCCCTCGTACGGTGTTTGCGGGCGCCGCCATCGGCGGACTTTACTTCATTGTCTTGCCGATTGGCTGGTTGGGTGCGTCGGGTCTCAGTCGCTGAGCACGGACCTGGCTGTCGCTCTCGGCCTGCTTTTGCTCCCCTGCTTGGCAGTTTTGGGAAGGGCAGCCGCCATCTGGTTCATGATGCTCAACTGTTCCATGGAAGATGCTGCCGCTGGCGGGCGCCTCTCGAACCTTGGCGCTTAGTGAGGGCCGGCTCGCCACATTCGGGTCCTCGAGAAAAATAAAAGCCCCGCTAGCGATCAACCGAACTCTTGTTCGTCTTGGCCGAGCATCTTGTTCAAAGCCGAAACAAGAGCCGTGGCAACGACTGGTTTCGCCAGAAACGGATACGCGCGAAGCATTTCAGGGACGTCGGAAGGCGTGTAGCCGCTGACGAAGACGAACGGTATCTTGCGGTGCTGTAAATGTGGGACCAGCGGCGCGCTTGTCTCGCCGTTGAGACCGATATCGAGGACCGCGGCGGAAATGGCTTCGGTTTCGATCAGTTTGATCGCGAGCTTCACCGACGGGACAGGCCCGACAATCCCGAAACCGGCTTCCTCAAGCACATAACGGTGTTCCTCCGCGACGAGCCATTCGTCCTCTACTACCAGGACCCTGAATTCAGCCATTCAAATCCTCCCGACGGACGACCGGAAATGAAAGGTGCAGGCTAAAACCATCCGGGAGAAAGGCTGTTTCGACCTTCCCACCCAGCCGATATTCGATTTCCCCCTTCACCAGGGTAAGACCGAAGCCATCGCCATTTGGCGGGGTCGTGGGAGGTCCGCCAGTTTCTTTCCAGGACAGCTGGAACTGATCTTCTGAAGCTGACCAGTGGACCGAAATTTTCCCGCCGGTTTCGGAAAATGCGCCGTATTTTGCCGCGTTCGTCGCCAGCTCATGCAACACCATGCCAAGGGATAAACCCTGTTGCGGCCTGAGCCTTGTATCGGGTCCTGACCATCTGACACGGTCGAGACCAAACGGCTCCGTCTCCTGTTGGATTATCTCTTTGACCGATGCATCCTTCCAGTTGTCACGGGAAAGAATGCCATAGGCGCGGGCCATGGCGTGCAGGCGTCCGATCAACGATTCGTTGAATGCCTCGGGCGAGGTCGCATGCCTCCGGGTTTGCCCGGCAATGCTTATCGCCACCGCAATCATGTTTTTTACGCGGTGGTTGAGTTCGGAAATCAGGACACGCTGATGGCTCTCCGCTTCTGCAATCGTGGTGACATCGACAAACGTCACGACAACGCCTTGGATCTTGCCAACGCCATCGCGATAAGGAATCAGGCGCACAAGGTAATGAAAGCCATCGCTATCTCGCGATAGCTGATGCTCGATCATTTGCCCGGTCTGAAAAACCTTGCCGATGTGGTTCTTGAGCTGCGGATAGTCGAGGCGGCTGGCAAGATCCGTCAGCGGCCGACCGACGTCCGATGGCAAGAGATTGAAGAAGGAAGAAGCCGCCGGCGTAAAGCTTCGGATCACCAGTTGGGTGTCGAGAAACACCGTGGCAATCTGCGTGCTTTCGAAGAGGTTCTTCAGGTCGCTGTTGGCACGGTCGAGGTCTTCGACCTTGGAGATCAGCTCGGCATTAATGGTGTTCAATTCCTCGTTGAGGGATTGCATCTCCTCCTTCGACGCTTCCAGCTCCTCATTGGAGGATTGCGCCTCTTCATTGACTGACACCAATTCCTCGTTGGAGGATTTCAGCTCCTCGAGCGCGGTCTCATATTCCTCGATCGTTGACTGCAGCCGTTCGCGCATATCGCGCAATTCCCGCTCCAGATCGGCGGCACCGGCGTCGTCACCGTCTCCAGTTTTAAATGTCTCCAGCCGGGGGTGCGATGGTCCGATCGGCTCGAACAGCACCAAGAAAAGCGGCTCGCTGTTGCCACGCTCTGCAAGCGGTTCGATGGTCAGCTTAACGAACTGGACGCGGTCTTCGTCTTCTTCCACGGCAATGGAGTCGCGGCTGACCGTACGCCTGGTTTCTGCCGATTCGTGCAACGCGGCCCGCAATTCCAGGCGCAAGCCGCTCCGAGCCATGGTCAGCAACTGCCTGCTCGGTATACCCTGCGGCGGTTCCAGATATTTGCCGGTCCGCGCGGAATAGTAGACCACGTCGCCGTCGCCGTTGGCCACCACGTGCGCTGGCGCAAACCGCTCGAGGACCTGCGCTTCGACCGTTTGCCTCAACGAGTACGAAATACCAGGGCGCGGACGTGTGTCGGAGCCAGGGAAGTTGCCAACTGACGCGGTATTCAGCAGGATCGGCAGCCGCATGGGGGCGGAATGTTCGCGCGCCTTGAAGATACGCTGTTTCTTGTCGACGGGCGTGAAAAGATCGCCATGCTGGCTGGCACTCTCGGACGTGCCGAGGAATAGATAGCCCCCGGGTTTCAAAGAGTAATGAAACATGGGGATGACTTGCTTCTGGATATCGGGTCCCAAATAGATCAGCAGATTGCGGCAGGACACGAGGTCCATGCGCGAAAATGGTGGGTCACGGATGACGCTGTGCGCTGAAAAGATGCAGAGATCGCGGACCGCCTTGCCCAGCACATAGCTTGCACCGTCATAGCTGAAAAAGCGTTCGCGCCGTTCGGCGGATACGCCGGCAAGCAGCGCTTCGGGGAAACGGGCCGAACGTGCGACGCCAAGAGCGGCTTCGTCGATATCGGTCGCAAATATCTGCACGCGCGGCACAGGCGCCCGATCCTCCATGTACTCACGCATCAGCATGCCGATGGAAAATACCTCCTCGCCGGTGGCGCAGCCGGGTACCCAGATCCGGATGTTATCGTTGGCATCACGGCCCTTGAACAATTCGGGGATTACCAAGTCTTCGAGAACTTTGAACGCATCCTCATCACGGAAGAAATTGGTGACGTTGATCAGAAGATCGCGAAACAGCGCCCGGACCTCATCCGGATTCGACCGGAGAAGCTGCACGTAGTCGTCGATCGAAGCGTTCTGGGTTATTTGCATGCGACGCTTCACACGGCGCAGGAAGGTCTTGACTTTGTAGCCGGAGAAATCATGCCCGGAATGGCTGCTCAGGATTGCGTAAATGTCGCGTTGTGCTTCGCGCAGGCTGCGCTCCACAGACTCCCCGTCCTCCTCAATCTTGGCAACCAATTCGAAGCTGTGAACAAATTCGATGAGTTTTTCACCCATAGCGTCCGCTGGCACCGCGATGTCGATCAATCCCGAGCCGATCGCGCTTTGCGGCATGTCCGGATTGCGGGGTCCCGACCCGTCCGGGGCCTGGGCCAAGGTTAGCCCGCCATGTTCCTTGATCGCCTTGACACCAAGTGTGCCGTCGGAATCACCGCCCGACAGGATGATGCCGACAGCATATTCGCCATGAGCTTCGGCGAGCGCACTTAAGAAGATGTCTATGGGCTTGCGTTCGCGTGAAATTGAATTCGGCTGGCGAAGCTTGAGCTTCATGCCTTCGATGGCAAGGATTGCGTTGTGCGGCATCACATAGATGACGTCAGGCCGTACCTCCAAATCATCCTCGGCGATGATAACCGGCATATCGGTATAGCGCGCGATCACCTCGTGAAGCAGGCTCTCCCGTTCCGGGCTCAGGTGGGTAACAATCACAAAGGCCACGCCGCATTTGTCTGGCATACCGCGGAAAAGCCCCTCCATCGCCGGAATGCCACCGGCTGACGCGCCGACGCCGACGATCGGGAATTTTTTCTGCCGAGGCATTCGATCCCACCCCTAACCTTCAACAACGTCGCCGCGCCGAAAACGATCCATGAATTCTATGCGGAGCGAATGGCTTCTGCGAGCGCCATGAGCTGCCATATCAAGTCGCTAACTCTTACGTTCCGTAAACTCGAACCGGAAAGTCCAGCCGCGTTGTTAGTATGGCACGGCAAACCTGGAGATCGAAACTGCGAGAACCACGCGTAGGCGCTGCCAGAACCGAACGAAGGTCCTGACGTTAGGATCAGCAAGCACAGTGCGAGGCAGAGAAACCGGAGCTAGACGTTGAATCGCGAAATCCGCGAACAACTTTGGCAGGGTGCAGGCCGTTTCAGACCCGCGTAATCGATCAACACGGGCTTGTCGGCCGCGTAAGTACATGCGCGGAGAAATGGATCTGCTTGAAGCACCGTAGCAGGATTTCCGCGACTCACTGGGTCAGCGAGTTGAGGGAAGAAAAAGGGCTAGTCGAGCTTGAGGATGCGCCCCTTATCGAGGCGGAATATTCCGTCGTTGCCCCCCTGCTTCTCAAAATCAGTCTGCAGATCGTCCCATGTTCCGAGATATTTCCCGCAATCGGCGCAGGTGATAGGCGTTGAAGGTTGGGCGTCGGCCGGGATCTGAAGGCGGATCGTCCCGCAAAAGGGGCACTCCAAACGGTGATCCAGATATTCACCGACCATTGTCTTCATTCAGGGAACCTCGGCGTCGAAATCAACTGCAAACCCCGCGTCGATGGCGGCTCGTGCAATGAGATCGCCAAGTTGCCAATCCGTCAACTCGCAAAGCGGGAACATCTCTCTCATAATTTGGACGCCCTCGGCGATCGAAATGCAGGGATTGTCAACATTGTCAAGCAGGTAGCGGACAATCGCCTGCCGAACGTCCGACGAAATGGTTCTCTGCGTAACCGTGAGCATCTCCAGACCCTACGAATGGAGCCGCATTTCCTTGACCTCGGTCATCGTTGCGTCGAAGGCCACGGGAATGCCGTGGACGATGCAGGCCGCCGCCAACAAACCCTCCAACTCATGGTCGCTGGTTCTGCAGGCAGGCATAAGTGTTCGGATGGCGCGGATTGCCTGTGCGATGGAAAGGAACCGGGCTCGACCCCTGGAAAGGACATAGGCCTCGGTCGCTTTTTCAACTGTGACGCCGTGAAAAGCGTTGGTCATTGCGAGCTCCTCCCTGACCCAAAAACCAACGTGATTTACGCCCAATTTTCAGCGACCATCAAGCTATGTACGATTCCGGACAATCAGTCGGTGACGATGCCGAAATGGCGTTGCTCCTCCTCGCCGTAGGCGCCGTGCGTGAGCTTTATCAGCCCACTGCGATCGACGATCGTGATCTCGCCACGTCTGGCTTGGATCAGTCCCCGATATTCAAGCATTTGGAGGGCCGTGGTGACTCCGGGGCGCCGGGCGCCGAGCATCGTCGCCAGAAATTCATGCGTCAGGTAAATCCTGCTGCCTAAAGAGCGATCGTGGACCATGAGCAGCCACCGAGCCAGTCGCTCCTCGATCTTCGAGTGGCCGTTCACGAGCGCGGTCCGGGAAGCCTGGACGAGGAATGCGTTGGCATAGCGAAGCAACGATCCGCGAAGAGTCGGGCTTTTTGCGAGAGCCGTACGAAGATTCTCCACCGCCAGGCACCAGCCTTGGCCCGCGATCTGAATATAGGTCTCGTTGGGAGAGCTCTCTTGGCCGAGAATGACCGTAACACCTGTCATGCCATCGTGGCCGATGATGCCGACTTCGCTTTGTCGCCCTCCGGTCATGACAGCGACTACCGAAGCGATCCCCGTCTCGGGAAAATACACCTGCTCTATCGCCCGATATGGGATTTCTAACTGTTCTTTGATGCCCAGTTCGACGTGACGCATCGAGGGCTGCAAGAGGGCGAAGTCATCGGGGGCGAGGGATTTCAGAATATGATTGCGAAAAGCGGATTGAGGCATGGCTCTTCTCCCGTTTCGGGCAAGAGCACTTTCCTCTCACTGTCGGCTGCATCCGTAGGTGACTGGCGGCCGATATCGAAAGCATAAGCTTCGGACGGACCATTAGCAACGAAGGCTCACTTTCCTTGCATGCCGGATTTCGCATCGATGATTTGGCCCCCTCTGGCCAATGCGGAACGCCAGTAGATACGCCGGGAACCTGGAATATTAGGCGACTAAAGGCGTGCGGAACAAAATCGCTCCCACCGTGTTACGCCATGTTGGGGACGCATCATGGCCGAGGATAGTAGCGAGCTTCGCGCGAAGGCGCTCAGAGACCTTCACGTCGAATGGCTGGTAAAGGAAGCTGGTATAACGACGGCGCAGGCCAACGAGCTGATCGAATTGATCGGCATGGGCAATCTGCCATCCCTGCGGCGCGAAGCTTTCTTGCTGAAAAAGTCACTCTGACCGCGCGGCGTCGCCATCCGTAGGGTCCTTCCGCAACAACAGGTGATCAATCGGGCACAGGCCGAAAAGCGCTTCCTGCCGGCCACACCGAGGCGCCGGGACGAGGGAGAACGCTTCGGCGGTGTAGAGCAGCGCGGCGGCTGCGGGGAAAACCGGCCTGTTGGTGCGCCGTGAGGACGGCACCTCGCTCAAGCAACGGAGGTACCTTGAAGTCCAGCGGCCGTCAGAGGCCGCAGCCCGCAATCAACTCTACCCGAGGTCATTTTGGCCGCTGGCAAACTCGGGCATGATGTCGCCGGCGAGCAGCTTCTCCTTCGACAGGAGTCCGGCATCCTCAAGCGCCTCGAAATCCGGCAGCTGGCGCAGCGTGTCGAGCCCGAACTGCGACAGGAGGTCTTGGTCGTCATAGGTGTACGGCGCGCCCGGCTGCGGACTGCGCGGCCCCGAGGCGATGAGGTCCTGCGCGCGCAGCACGCCGATCAGGTCACGCTACACCTCCTTGCCGAAGAAGGAAGACAGCTCGCCACGCGTGATCGGCTGGAAATAGGCGATGCACATCGGCACGAGAGCCTCCGACCGCGACAGCTCTTTTTCGCCCTTGCCGCCTTGCTGGCCGAAGGCAGCGTGGATGACGTCACCAAAAACCTTTTTGGTCCGGTGCTGCCAGCCGCCAGCGACCGCGACCAGCTCGTAGGGGCGGCTGGCGAGCTCGGTGCGGATATCGTCGATGATCAGCTCGATGTTACAATTCTTCCCCACCACCCGCGCGAGGACACTACGTGTCACCGGTTCGCTAGCGGCAAAGATCACCGCTTCGACGCGGCCCATCCATTCGCGCCAGCGCAGTTCCGCCGGCAGATGTTCCAGCTCGGTGTCCAGCAACGCCGGCTGATCGTTTGGCTTGCGGCGGGCGGACGCTTCGCTCATTGCTAGAGGCCAAACAGCCGGAAAGAGGAACGGCCGGAGAGCTCGCGGACGACCTCGAGTTGTTGCAGGCGCTCGAACAGACGTCGCGCCGCAAACCGCGACAGGTTTTTGGTCGTGAGCGATCCGGAGACAGCGTCTTCAGTGAGCAGCAAAAAGATCACGTCACTGGCGCCCTTCGCGCGCAGTTTTGGCGCGACGGCGAGAAGCTTTTCGGCGCGGCGCGACAACTCGCCGGCCAGCCGGCAGGCCTCCGCCGCCCCTTGAACCA
This sequence comes from Mesorhizobium argentiipisi (SeqCode), assembly GCF_037179585.1. NCBI lineage: Bacteria > Pseudomonadati > Pseudomonadota > Alphaproteobacteria > Hyphomicrobiales > Phyllobacteriaceae > Mesorhizobium > Mesorhizobium argentiipisi (SeqCode). The sequence continues at coordinate 21,962 of NZ_JAPYKO010000025.1, read as the reverse complement.
GCGCCAGGCAAACCGCGCGCTCAAAATTCTTGCCCCGGTTCGGATGTGCTTGCCGCCGCGGCCGTCGGCGCGGAAAGCCGGGCCAAAAGCCTGGGCCATCAACAGCGGCAGCGGCCGCGGCCAGCGCAGGCTTCGCGCCAGCACCAGGCCGGCCAGCCACCAGGCCAAAAGCTCGGCACCGGGCCGCATGGCGACGACGTGAGCGGCGATCGCGGCGGCGGCGAATGGCGCCGGCCGCTGCGACGCCGCCAGTTTTTCGATCTCCGTGCAGAGGTCGGTGAGCTCCGCGCCGTCCCAATGGAGGCCAAGCTGGTCCACAATCTTTTCGAGCCGTTCGGGGGTGGCGGCGGGCGGCTGCAGCGCCAGCTGCCGCCAGGCGCTATAGATGGCGCCGGCGAGACCAGGATTGGCGCCGGCCGGGCGCAAGTGCCAGGCATCGCGCAGGGCGGCTTGGTCCGCGGCACGGCCGGCGAGCCGCATGCTGGCGACGGCGCAGTTGAGCGCCAGCCGCTGGTGCCAGGCGCCGGCCCAGCTGGGTTGCGCTCGGGTGAGGCTGTCGAGCGTGCCTAAGGCGGCGCCGGCCTGGAAGGCGGCGTCGGCGTCGCTGGTGTCGCGGCCGGGCGCGAGCGCCCAGGCCGGGAGGTCGGCACCGGGGCGGGGCTGGCGGCAGCGGGATCGAGGCGAATCATGATTTGCGAGGGTAAAGCGGCCGTGCGCTTTGCGCCATCGATTTCGGCCAAAAACGCACAGCCTGTCGGAGACATAAGACGAACGATAATGTTGCCATATCAGTCGTTTAGTCAGGCTTGCCGCCACGGCGCGCGAGCATCCGACAACCGAAAAGCCTGTCAGTTAACAGCCCATTCGTCATCGGCGGCAGTGATCGTGCCCCGCCCCAATCGTCTATGAAGCTCCATCCACGACGGATCGGACACGAAGCCTTTCAAACTGCCACATGCCTCAGCCAACGGAGCGGCGCCAAGGCGGCCCACAACAGCATCGGCGTCACTGATCGGGTTAGCCAGACATCGCTCCAACGGGTCATCGCCGCACTCGATTACTCGATGTCCCCAAGCCCCCGAAACGTCGTCGGTCTCGAGAGCCTGCCGAAGCTCCGGAGCCATACCCGTAACCTCGAGTGCCCTGTGAACCACATGGCGCATCAATGGATAGAAGACTGGTTGGTGGCTGCCTCCGAGGACCCGCACCCCGGGCAGCATGGACACGACCAACATGGTCGTAAAAAAATTCGGAATAAGGGTACGGTCCGACAGCCGCGCCCCAATGTCTGAAGGGTTGAAGCCGGCGACCTTCACACCGCTCGAGGGATCGATCAAATCTCCCGCGGCAAGGCGCAGCGGAAGACGCTTGCCATTATGGTAGAACCAGAAGAAATCGGTAGACCGCGTGAGCCATCCACTCCAGGGGCCCATAGCCAGCCGGTCGATTTCGGCAAGGATATTCAAAGCGAGCGCCGGCTCTTCCAGCAGCGACGTGCGAAGCCATGAACCTGCGCCTGACAGATGGTCCGCCACCAGGTCTGCGATATCCTCATCATCGATCTGCAGAAACGCGCAACGGCTTCCGAAGAGTTTTGGCCAAAGTGCCTGATTGGCAGCCTTGATCGCATGCGCAGGCCGCTGAAATGGCGTGCTCGGCAGGAGATCGCGCAGTTGCGCCAACACATCGCCTCGCGCGCCGGTGTCCGCAGGCACCATCTCAAACCGGTAGGATCCAGGCCCACTCAAGAGATTGTAACCGACCATCTGGCTTCGGCTGAGGCCGAAGACGTTGCTGGGCCTGCCGTCGACGGGGAGCCAGCCTGGTCCTTTGCGTGATCTCTCAACAAGGCTCACCGTTGAGACCGCATAGGACACATAGGTGGAGCAGCCATGCGCGGCGAGACCAAGCAAACTGAAGATGTGCGTGTAATATGCTTCCGGGTCGAGGAGCAGAAGCAGATGTGGCCCTGTCTGCAGCACGCGCCGGCGCTCCAGATCACGGCAGATTTCTGCGGCAGTATCGGCGGAGAGCCCCGAGCGCACCGCCGCCTTCCTGATGACGCCCAACAATTTGTCGAGTGCCTGCCTCCGGACTACGGGTACTAACCCCGAAGCGGGCGCCTCAAAGAGGCGAGACGCGTAATCGCGCACCGGCCGGGAGCGAAACTGCTTAATCCAGGGATAAAGTGCCTCCAGCGCCTCGAGGACCGCCCATTTCGCATCTATGTCTGCAGATAGCTCGTCCACCTCACGATCCGCCCTCTTCTTCCGTTGCCCCTACCGACTCGAGGTCGATGTCAGCGCCTCCTGAACGCCGATCGCACATGCATATCATCGGACGCCAAACCATGCTTTGCGGCTGCGTCGCGATTTTCAAATACTTGCTGCCAATGAAATTGTCCGCCTAGATTCTGCATCTGCGGCGAAATTCCGTGGGTGACACGCCGAATGCCTGGCGAAAGGCAATGGCAAAATGACTCGAGCTTCCGAACCCGCACTCCAACGCGATTTCGGTTGCCGACAGATTGGTGGATCGCAACATGCCGGAGGACTTCTCCAAGCGCCGCTCAGCGATGAATGCATGCGGCGTCTTGCCTGTCGACTGCTTGAACGCCCTGCAGAAATGGAACCGGCTGACGCCAAGCTCCTGCGCCAGGGCCGCAAGCGTAAGCGTATCGCCCGACAGCGACCCTATCATCTCCAGGGCACGCTTGAGATCGAACGAAGACAGACCACCTTTCATAGGTTCACGATAGGCGCCATTCAGCCTGACCATCTGCACGAGCAGTTGCTTCGCCTGGCTCTCAACCATCGCGGCGCTGAACGGATCAGGCTGCTTGAGCTCGATCGCGATCCTCTGCAACGCCATTTCGACGAGACCGTCTCGAAATCCGATCGAGGGCGGCAAAACCGTTCGGCGATGTCGCGCCGCTTCCCCGAACATCTCCTCCGCGAACTCCTGTTCAATCGAGACAAGGAGGAAGGAACCTGTGTCGTCGCCCTCGTCCCAACCGGTCCAATCATTGCCCGCGGGCACGAAGACCACCGAGCCGGCGCGGCGCGGCGAAAAGGAGATCCGGCGCCCGTCGACAAAGTCCTCGCCGTTGCGCGCCGCGCCGTGAAGGTTCATCAGGAACACATGGCCCGGACAAAAGATCTTTGTCTCTTGCCGCTTGAGGCCGGTCCTTTTGACCATGTCGACCCGCACCTGGCCCCAGCATTCATACTGATGCGCAAGCGTCCGGTGCTGCGAAGGACGCATGTCGTTCGGATCAAAGCCAAGACTATGCACGACTCGAAGCGATTCCCGTACTTACGTTACGTCAGTTCTGTTGTTTTGCCGAACCTTCGGTTGCCAAACAAATCACAAATAACTCCAGATTGGTAGAAGATGTGGCTTTATCGAAAAAACCGCAATCAATGGAAAGCTGTCACTACCTAGCCTTCCTACGACTTGCCTCAGTCAATGCCCACCCGACAGAATATTAGACTATTCTTAACTCTGTCGGCACCGCTCCCTAGGCGCATTGGCACCTCACCATCTCGATGGGTGCAGAGCCATACTGCGATGCGTGGACTCGATGACTTCCTGGCTGAATGCGACCGCGCCCCACGCATCAACGAACTTGCCGGCTTCTTTGCCGCGACAGCCGCGGGCAAGACCGGGGTTCCTGTGCGCAAACCCGTGGCTGACAATCGCCTGCTGCCGCGTGACAAACTTCTGCGCGACCTGGTCAGCCTGCACGCAGCGCGGCAAGGCTTTTTCGACCAGCATTATCACGGCAGCATTCCTTACAGACTGGAGGAAGAGTGCCGGATGGCCTATGCGGTCCTGAAGTACGCACGTGATCGCGACCGACCGCTCTCGCTGTACAGCCTTGGAACGGCGGAAGGCACAATGGCAAGGACGCTGTCGGAGCTGTCCGAGGGGCAGATACGCACCTTGTCGTGCAGCCCGAACCCGGAGAACTACGAGTGCTACATGGCGTATGGCGAGCCGCCGCATGCCGACTTCTTCATTGGCCCATTCCACAGGCTGACCAAGGACGTTCTCGCCTCCACTCCGCGGCTGGCAGATTTCAGCTCCGGCTTCGATATGATCCTGGAGGATACCACATTTCAAATGTACTCACCGAACCGGCCTGACCAGGTCGAGTTCGTGAGCCAGCACCTCAAGCAGGACGGGATCTTCGTCTTCGTCGAGAAGTTCCGGGCGATCGACGAGACGGACTACAGGCTGCGTGAGTACCAGAAGGATTTCGGCTTCAAGGCGCGCTATTTTCCTCCCGAGGAGATCGAAAAGAAGAAGGCCGCCGTCCTGAACACGATGTTTGGCAATGAGGTGACGGTGGCGGACATGGGTGAGGCCATACACAAGCATTTCAGCCACTGCGCGCTGACATGGAACAGCGGAAATTTCTACTGCCTTGCCGCGAGCAACAGCCAGGAAAACCTGAACCGCTATGTCTCCCAGATGGCCAGCCCGGCCATACCACACGAATATGTTTACGAAACCAGCGTCCATGGCGGCTCGTCGGATTGACGCTGCCGCAACATCGAGCCGATGGGCCCAGACAAGCTCTGTCGACGAGACGTCTGAGCCTTGAGACAGGCCAGCAACACTTTGCGCCGCCTGGACCATGTGTTCGCAGCCGTCGACCATGGCAGCCTCAGGCAGGCGGCAAGAGTTCTCAGGGTGCGGGAATCCTCCGTCAGCCGCAACATCGTTGCCATAGAGCAGTTGCTCAACATGCAGCTGTTCGATCGCGACGTGCATGGCGTGCGGCTGACGGAAGCAGGCCGCGCCTGGACCGACCTCGTGCGGGTTCATTATGAGGGCTTGCAGGACGCGCTGGCGCGCGGTGATCGCGGCAATCAGGACGCCAGGACGATCCGGATCGGATTGTGCGCCCAGATGGGGCGCGCATTCGTGGCTCGCCTCGTGGAGCGCTTCCACCATCTGCATCCGGACGTCACCGTCGTCATCGAGGACGTTGGACATGAAGAATGCCTGGCGGCGGTACGCCGGCGGCGCCTCGACATCGTCTTTGCGCACGGGCTTCAGAACACCGCCACATGCCGAAGCGAAATATTCGCCCAGGAGCGCTTGTTCGTTCTCCTTCCCCGCGGCCATCCGCTCGCGGACAGGCCTGGCGTGAGTTGGCGGGATCTCGCGGGAACCAGTCTGCTGGTTTCGTCCCCATCGCAGGGGGACCTCGCCTTGCTGGAGCATGTCGCTGCCAATGGAGGGCCTGCCATTGAGACATGTCGCGCCAGCGAAGCTACGGTCATGCTCAAGGTCCAGCTCGGTCACGGTGTGACCCTGGCGAGCGAAGGCTTCGCGAAAGCAGTGGCCATAGAGTCTGCGGTCTGGAAGCCCATGCAGGGTCAGGGGAGCAGCAGGTCCATACAGGCGATGTGGCTGGAATCGAACCCCAAGCGCGCTCTGCTGCGGCTCGTGGGGACTGCACGGAATATCACCGCTGCCAAGCCGCTCGAGCCTGCCATCGACGGGCGCATGAAACCAGCGCCACCGGTTACCAGCAAATCAGCCGATACCAAACAGGCGTGACTGAGCGCCGAGACCTCAGCGGCTCGCCGAGCGCCTGGCGCTGGCAAAGCCGCGATCCGTCGCAATGAACCGCTCCAGCATCGCAACGATCAGCCGCGGTGGCTCGGCAGGCGCTTGTCCCGCCTCGCGTCCGAGGATCTCGGCATAAGCGGTCAGGTCGCGATGCAGCGCGGCCGGCAACTCCACCGTGACCTTGACGGGCTTGTCGTCGGCGATCGGTCCGAGTTTCAGTTTTGCCATTTCAGCCTCCATAAGGTTCAAGCACGAGATCGCGCGTGACGATGACGCGCACCGGAAAACCAGGCCGGATGGTGAGCGTCGGCGCTATGTTGAGCTGCCGCTGGACGATCTGCTGGCCGGTCTGGCTGATGCTGTCGGAGGCGCCTTGGCGCAGGGCGCGCACAATATCGCTTTCCTCGCCCGAGGAGCCTGCCTGAGCGCCGATGCTCAAAACCGTGGAGAGCGCCGCCGCCTTGAACAGATCGCCCCAATGGTAGTTCACACCATCCTCCAGACCGGCATAGCCTTCGGTGTCGGCACCCGGCTCACGTTCCAGAACGATTGAGCGCCCGTCAGGAAAGATCATCCTGGTCCACACCAGCAAGACGCGTCGCTGGCCGAAGCCGACGCCATTGTCGTATTGGCCTATAAGCCGCGTCCCCTGCGGCACAAGGAGTATCCGTCCGGTGGGACTGTCATAGACGTTCTCCGTCACCTGGGCGGTGATCTGGCCTGGCAGGTCGGAGCGGATGCCCGTAATGAGGGCGGCAGCAATCACGGCACCGGCCTGAAGAACGTTTTTCGACGCCGGCGCTTCCACACGATCGGGCGAGACAGTGCGCTTGTCAGGCGGCTGATCGAGGAAGGCGCGCTGCCGGTCCTGCGCCGACGGCGTCGCGGGCTGGGGCGATAGACCAAGGCCCGCGAGATCGGGCTGGGGCCTGGAGTCGGCACTGGTTTCAACGGCAACAGGGCCGCTGGCGGGCCGGGATTGGGTGGATGCAAAAAGCCGCGCGGTCCTGGCTGCCTCCAGCTCCTGCTGCCTTCGTTGCTCTTCGGGATCGGGCCCGACCGCTTGCGGTGACGGAACGGTGCCGGCATTTTGCGCGTTGAGGATCGGCCGGCCGAGATCGCCAGGAAGCGGCGGACCTAGCTTCGGAACACCCGCATAGTCCTTTGGAAGGGCCGCGAGCCCGTCCGGGGTCTGGCGATTGTCCGTCGAATAGAGTTCCTGGCCCTGACCCTGCTGTCGTATCTGGAGCGCGTAAATCAGCGCCCCGCCGACAGCCAGGCTGGCGCCCAGTCCTAACCCTGCCAGAACCTTGCGCGACAGGCGCGTCACGCGCGGCGGCTCGGCGCGCAGCCGCATGGCCGCGGCCGGCCCGTCAGTCACAGGTCGGCTATCATCCTGGTCTGGCGGCTCCGGCCATTCGTTCTCACCCACAGGGCGTTTCGAGCGGGCCTCGTTCTCCGCGCCCCAAGCTTGATCGCTGGAGGGATCGAATTTGTCGGTCACGATGCCGGCCCTCCGCGGTCGCCGCGGGCGCTGGTCGAACGCCAGGATTCGCCAGAACCTCGCATCCAGGACAATGCGCCGGCGCGTTGCCCATCGGTTCGAGAGACACGGACCCGGGTCTGGGTCTTGCCGGCGCCGAAGCGCAGCTCGGCGGCGGCAAACAGCCGATCGACAATCATGTAGTTGCCGCGCACGCGATAGTTCACCAGCTCGGACGTGTCACCTTGCGGCCCCACTACGAACAGCGGCGGCATCTCGCCTTGCCCAATGCCGCGCGGGAACTCGATGAACACCTGCCTGCCATCGTCGAAGGCGCGAAGCGGGCGCCATGGCGCGCGATCGCCAGTCACCTCGTAGCGGAAATTGACGCGGGACAGGTCGATCCCCGCCGACACCGGCTGTGCGGCCTCAGCCTGTTGGTTCTGGCGGTGCAGGGCGACGAGCTGGTCCTGTGGATATTGCCACGAGACCGAGGCCATATAGGTCGAGGGCGTCGAGCGGAGTTCCATGTGATAGGTGCGCCGGTCTGTATTGATGACGAGGTTGGTGAGAAGGTCGGCGCGGGTCGGCTTCACCAGGATGTGTACCTGCTTGGTCGCGCCGGCGCCGCTCTCGGTATCGCCGATGATCCAGCGTACTGTGTCGCCGGCGGCGACCGGACCGGAGCCGACAAGCTGCTCGCCGGTTTGAAGCGCGATGTCGGTGATCTGCCCCGGCGAGGCATAGACCTGGTAGAGCGCGCCCTCGACAAACGGATAGGCCTGCATCGAGTTGATGAAGCCGTCGCGGACGGGCTGGACGCGCGCGGCCTGGTTGGCAAGGTTCACGCGGGCGGCGGGATCGCTTGGCTCCGGCCCGGGCCCCACGCTCTTGCCGACCGGCTTTAACTGGCCAGGCAGCGGCAATGGCTTCGGAAGCTCCACCACCCTCACGAGTGGGGGCGGGTCGACGGCTCGCACAGCCGGGATCGGATCGTCATAGGAGATCTCAGGCGGCTTCTGCCGGGTGGCGCATCCCACGAGGGCCGAAGTGCAAAGCAGAAATGCTGGTAACGCCATCTTGCGCAAGGCCGGCATCGCGCGGCGCGGGAGCGGCGGGCGCGCCGAAGGGGCGGATTTGCAGGGTGCGGGCGTCATTGGCCAAGCTCCTTCGACCAGTTGATGGCGTTGATGTAAATGCCAAGCGGGTTCTTCCTCAGCGTGTCAGCGTCGCGCGGGGGCTGGACGACGATGGTGACGATGGCGGACCAGCGCTCGGTTGAGGCAAGCGAGCCGTCCTGGTAGCGGCGCTCGACCCAGGCGATGCGGAAGCTCGCCGGAGAGGCGCGGATGACCGACGATACCTCGACGGCGACCTGCTGCTCGCCGATCCTGGTGAACGGGTCGTTGGCGCGCGCATAGTCGTTGAGCGCCAGCGCGCCGCCCTGCGTCGTGAAATCGTAGGCGCGCAGCCAATTCTGCCGCAGCACGACCGGATCGGCGGGAATGGACCTCACCTGTTCGATGACGTGGGCCAGGTAGAACGCAATCTGGGGATCGCTCGGCTGATAATCGGCGTCCGCCGGTCCCACGGCATCGGCCTGGCCGAGCCGGTCGACCTGCACCACCCAGGGCACGATCGAGCCGCTGGCGGACTGCCAGACGAGCGCGCCCGACATACCTGCGGCCAGCGCCAGCGAGCCGAAGGCCATGTAGCGCCAGTTGCGGGCCTGCTGGCGGGCGGAGCCAATGCGCTCATCCCACACCTGGGCGGCGCGCTGGTACGGCGTCTCCGGTCGAGGCGATTTTCCGTAGTGCGTTGACGGGCGTTTGAACATGCTCAGTCGCTTTCAGACAGGTTGATCGAGGAGCCGCCGCCATGGCTGTCGCCACTGCGGACGGCGTGAGCGGCGGCCTGGACGCCATGGGTCATCTGTTGCGAGCGCTTCATGCGCTTTGCCCAGGCGGGCTGGCTTTCGGCCGCGCGGTACGCCACGCCAGCGGCGACGCCGCTGCTTGCGGCATTCCCGCTGACCGTGCCGGCGCTGGACGATCCGCCGGTCATCTCGAAGGCGGCGCGAGTGCCGGCGCGGTGGCTCTCTTTCGTTGCGCCAGCGGCATGATTGGCCGCGCGCTTGAGCGGCGAGACGAGAGCCTTGGCGCCAGCGGCGGCGACGCCACCCAATCCGGATGCCATGGCGGAGAAGCCGGACCCTCCGGCGGCGCCCAGCTGGTAGGCCGTGGATGCGCCGCCCGCGGCCGCGGCGCCACCGCGGGCCGTCGCGCCAGCGGCGCTGGACAACGCTGAGCCTGCCGCCGCTGCGGCGCCGGCGGCCGCGGTCCCTGCCGCGACCATTCCGCCGGCGGCGAGACCTGCGCCGACTGCCGCGCCGGCGCCGAGCTGCGGGCCGCCGGAGACAAGGCCGTTGGCGATGCCCGGGCCGAATATGCCGAGACCAAGCAGCGACAGCGCCGCGAGCACGATCGCCATGGCGTCGTCGATCGACGGCGTGTCGCCGTTGAACCCGGAGGTGAATTCGGAAAAGAGCGTCGAGCCGATGCCGATGACGACGGCGAGCACCAGGACCTTGGTGCCGGACGAAATGACGTTGCCGAGCACGCGCTCGGCCATGAAGGCGGATTTGCCGAACAGACCGAACGGAATCAGCACAAAACCGGCAAGCGTCGTCAACTTGAACTCGATCAGCGTGACGAAGAGTTGCACCGCGAGGATGAAGAAGGCGAGCAGCACCAGCGCCCAGGCGAAGAACATGCAGGCGATCTGGATGAAATTCTCGAAGAAGGACCAATAACCCATCAGATTGGAGATCGAGTCCAGCAGGGGCCGACCTGCATCGAGCCCGGTCTGCGCCACCTTGCCCGGGCGCATCAGATCGTCGACGGCAAAACCGGTGCCCGATGCCTTCAGGCCAAGCCCCGCGAAGCTTTCGAAGACGATGCGAGCGAGGTTGTTCCAGTTGGAGATGAGATAGGCGAAGACGCCGACGAACAGCGTCTTCTTGACCAGGCGCGCCAGGATGTCGTCATCGGCGCCCCAGGACCAGAAGAGCGCCGCCAGCGTCACGTCGATGACGATCAGGGTTGTGGCGATGAAGCCCACCTCGCCGCCAAGCAGGCCGAAGCCGCCGTCGATGTAGCGCGTGAAGACCTCGAGGAAATGGTCGATGACGCCGGTGCCGCCCATTGTCAGCGAACCTTTGCGCCAGTGGGCGCGGTCTGCATTGGCGGCGTGCTCGGCCCCTCGCCTTCCTTCCGCTCGGGATCGGCCGATGCCGGTACCTTCGGGAACAGCGTCGCCGGCTGAGCGGGAGCGGGCGTGATGGCCCCTTCCCGCTGGCGCAGAAACCGGCGCCGGCTTTCAGCCCACGCCCTCAGACAGCCGGGATCGCGGGGGCCGGTCTCGCCGATCCCCGAGCAGCGCAGTAATTCGGCCGCGACCGGATCTTGCGGTGCTATGGCACGGTCGCGCAGCGCGAGGGGCTCGGATTGCTTGTGGGCGCTCCTCGTCGCAATCACGGCCGCCGCGACAGCGGTTGCAACGAAGACCACCGCGACGAGGCGGGCGAACATCCTGGTGTCCATCGCCCGGGCCTCAGTTCTTGCCATAAAACATCTGCGCGTTGCCGGGCTGGTAACCCGCGCCCTGGGCCAGGAAACGGCGGCGCTGCTCCCTGCCCTGGTCGGCGGCCGTGGCCTGCTCGGCCGCTTGCAAGGCCTGAGCCCGGCCGTTCGCGGCGACGACCGCGGTGAGATCGGCGAGTTGCTGCGCCTGCAGCGCAAGGAGCTGGTTGCCGGCTTGCGTTGCCTGGAGCGCGCCCGTCGCGCCCTGGCTTTGGCCGACCAGCGCCGACATCTCGGAGCGATTGGCGTCTATATTGCCGACGACGCCGGCCTGCACGCGCATGGCGTCCTGAAGGCCACCGACCGTGTTTTGCCAGCGCGAGCGCGCGTCGCTGACGAGTTGCTGATCCGATGCCGACAGTGCGACCGCGCCGTATTTCTGCTGGAAGGCCTGATCGATCTGCTGGACGTCATAGGCAATGTTCTGCGCCTGGCCGAGCAATTGCTGGGTACGCTGCACCGACTGCTGAAGCTGCTGCAGCGATGAAAACGGCAGGCTTGCGAGATTGCGGGCCTGGTTGATCAGCATCTGCGCCTGGTTCTGAAGCGAGGTGATCTGGTTGGTGATCTGCTGAAGCGAGCGCGCTGCCGTCAGGACGTTCTGTGAATAGTTGGAAGGATCGAAGACGATGAATGCGTTTGCCGGAGCGACCGCCATCGACGCGACGCTGACGGGAGCGAGAGCCAGAGCGGCGGCGAACCGCATGGCACCGGAACGATGGAATTTCATGAGGACTTCTCCTTGCTGGTGATGGCGGCGCTGGTGAAGGCGGAGCTGGTGAGAGCGGGGCTGGTGGGGGCGGAGCTGGCGAGGCCCGGGACGAGCTCGGCCGCCCAGCCGAGGCCGCAGTGGCTAAGCCAGGCCGCCAGGAAGGCGTCGCGGCCGTGTTCGGCGATGATGCGGGCGATCGCGGCCTGATCGGTTCTTGCGGATGCGCCGCAGAGCGCGAGGGCGACATCCGACAGTCCGAGCTCGAACAGCCGGTTGCCGCGGCGCGACTGGCAGTAGTAATCGCGCTTGGGCATTGCCCTCGCGATGATCTCGATCTGCCGGTCGTTAAGGCCGAAGCGACGGTATATCGCCGTGATCTGCGGCTCGATGGCGCGCTCGTTCGGCAAAAGAATCCGGGTCAGGCAGCTCTCGATGATCGCAGGCGCGATCGCCGAGGCGTCGATGTCACTGAGCGACTGCGTTGCGAAGACGACGCTGGCGTTCTTCTTGCGCAGCGTTTTCAGCCATTCGCGCAGCTGGCCGGCAAAGCCCTCGTCGTCCAGGGCAAGCCAGCCTTCGTCGATGATCAGCAAGGCTGGCGAGCCGTCAAGACGTTCCTCGATGCGGTGGAACAGGTAGGAAAGGACCGCCGGCGCGGCGCCCGTTCCGATCAGCCCTTCGGTCTCGAATGCCTGGACCGAAGCCGAGCCGAGCTGTTCGCGCTCGGCATCGAGCAACCGGCCGTAGGGACCGCCGACACAGTACGGACGGAGCGCCTGCTTGAGATCGTTCGATTGCAGCAGCACCGCCAGGCCCGTGATCGTGCGCTCTCCGACAGGCGCGGAGGCCAGCGAGGTGAGCGCCGTCCAGACGTGCTCCTTCACCTCAGGCGTGATTGCCACACCCTCGCGAGTGAGAAGCGCCACGATCCAGTCCGCCGCCCAGGCGCGCTCTGGAACATCGTGGATGCGAGCGAAAGGCTGCAGGCTGACGCTGTCGGTCGCCCCTTCGCTGAGATCGCCGCCGAGATCGTGCCAGTCGCCGCCCATGGCGAGCGCCGCCGCGCGGATCGAGCCGCCGAAATCGAACGCGAAAACTTGCGAGCCAGCGTAACGCCGGAACTGCAGCGCCATCAGCGCCAGAAGCACGGACTTGCCGGCGCCCGTCGGCCCGACGACCAGCGTGTGGCCGACGTCGCCGACGTGAAGGGAAAACCGGAACGGGGTCGAGCCTTCGGTCTTGCCGAACAGCAGGGGAGGCGCTGCCAGATGCCCGTCCCGTTCCGGCCCCGCCCACACCGCGGACAGCGGGATGATGTGGGCGAGATTGAGGGTGGAGATGGGTGGTTGACGGACATTCGCGTAAACGTGGCCCGGCAGGCTGCCGAGCCAGGCGTCGACGGCGTTGATGGTTTCGATGATCGCGATGAAGTCCCGTCCCTGGATCACCTTCTCAACCAGGCGCAGTTTTTCATCGGCGGCGGCCGCATCATCATCCCACACGGTCACCGTCGCGGTGACGTAGGCCATGCCGGCATAGTCAGCGCCGAGTTCCTGCAGCGCTAAATCCGCGTCGGCTGCCTTGTTGGCGGCATCGGTGTCGACGAGAACGGATGCCTCGTTGGTCATCACCTCCTTCAGGATCGCGGCAATGGACTTGCGCTTGGCGAACCACTGACGGCGAATTTTGGTGAGCAGCCTGGTCGCGTCCGTCTTGTCGAGTAGGATCGCGCGCGTCGACCAGCGGTATGGGAAGGCCAGCCGGTTGAGCTCGTCGAGCAAACCGGGCGTGGTCGCGGTCGGAAAGCCGGTGACCGTCAGGATCCGCAGATGCGATGCACCGAGCCGCGGCTCGAGGCCGCCGGTCAGCGGCTGATCGGCAAGCACCGCGTCGAGATACATGGGCGTCTCTGGAACGCGCACACGATGACGATTGGTCGAGACGCAGCCATGCAGATAGGTCAGCGTCTCGACGTCATCGAGCCAGCGGCACTCCGGCATGAAGGCTTCGACAAGGCGAAGAACCCGATCGCTGCGGTCCGCAAAACCGGTCAGCGCTTCATGAGCGTCAAGCCCCTTTTTCTGGCGCCCTTCGTAGAGCCAGCTCTCCGCACGTGCCGCGTCCTCGGGAGGCGCGAGATAGGTGAAGGTCAGGAAATAGCTCGACTCGAAATGCGCGCCGATCTCCTCAAAGCCCGCTCTGCGCTCGGCGTCGACCAGCGCGGAGGCCGCATCCGGAAAATGACTATCGGGATAGCGGGTCGACGGGTGACGTTGGGCCTCGGCGAAGATCGCCCAGCCGGAACCGAGACGGCGCAAGGCATTGTTGATCCGGCCGGCCACCGCGACGAGTTCCGCGGGGACGGCGCTGTCGAGATCGGGACCGCGAAAGCGCGCGGTCCGCTGGAAGCTGCCGTCCTTGTTGAGGACGATGCCTTCTCGGACCAGGGCCGCCCAAGGCAGGAAGTCGGCAAGCCGGCTGTTTCGATTTTGGTATTCCGCAAGGTTCATCATCGGAGCGGCCCTTCAAACGGTGAGATGCGCCGGGATGCGCAGATGCCGGCGCACGACATCGACGAAGAGCGGGTCGCGCCTGGCAGCCCATGCGGCGGCGAGATGGCCGATCGCCCAGATGGCGATGCCGGCAAGCCAAAGACGCAGCCCCAACCCGACGGCGCCGGCGAGCGTCCCGTTCATGATGGCAATGGCCCGTGGTGCGCCGCCGAGCAGGATCGGCTCGGTCAGGGCCCGATGAACAGGGACCGCGTACCCCGGCACTGGATCCTCATGCATCGACCCGCTTAGCTGCACAGTGTTCGTCATCAGACGAGCGCTCCGCCGGCAAACGAGAAGAAGGACAGGAAGAAGCTCGAGGCCGCGAAGGCGATCGAGAGGCCGAACACGATCTGGATCAGCCGGCGGAATCCGCCCGAGGTATCGCCGAAGGCGAGTGTCAGGCCGGTGACGATGATGATGATCACCGCCATGATCTTGGCGACCGGGCCCTCGACCGACTGCAGTATCTGTTGCAATGGCTGTTCCCACGGCATCGACGACCCGGAGGCAAAAGCGGGCGCCGCCGTCACCAGCGAAAGCGATGCGGCCGAAGTGGTGATGGCGAGACGATGGCTTGCGAGGCTCAGGCGTTGGATCACGGACGTACTCCTTCTGGGTCTTGGTTGAGGGCAGTTTGCTTGCCGGTGTCCTCGATGACGGCTGGGGCGACGCGGTAGTCACCGTCCGGGCCAAGGCCCTCGATCCGGGCGAGTTCGGTCAGGCGCCGCGCGGAGCCGCGGCCGGAAAGGACGGCAACGAGGTTGATCGTCTCGGCGATCAGCGCGCGGGGCACTGTGACGACCGCTTCCTGGATGAGCTGCTCCATTCGCCGCAGCGCGCCAATGGCGCTTCCGGCGTGGATCGTGCCGAGGCCGCCCGGATGCCCCGTGCCCCAGGCCTTGAGCAGTTCGAGCGCCTCGGCGCCGCGCACCTCGCCGACCGGAATGCGGTCGGGGCGCAGGCGCAGCGAGGAGCGGACGAGATCGGAGAGCGAAGCAATGCCGTCCTTCGTGCGCATCGCCACGAGATTGCGCGCTGCGCATTGCAGCTCACGCGTATCCTCGATGATGACGATGCGATCGTCGGTCTTGGCCACTTCGGCCAGCAGCGCGTTGATCAGCGTTGTCTTGCCGGTGGAGGTGCCGCCGGCGACCAGGATGTTGGCGCGGCCGGCAACGCCGTGGCGCAGGATGTCCGACTGGCGCGCCGACACGATGCCGGCCGCCACATAGTCGTCCAGTGTGAAGATGGCGCCGGCGGGCTTGCGGATCGCGAAAGCCGGTGCCGCGACCACCGGCGGAAGCAGCCCCTCGAACCGCTCACCTGTCTCGGGCAGCTCGGCGGATAAGCGCGGAGCGGAAGCATGCACCTCGGCGCCTACGTGGTGCGCAACCAAGCGGATTATGCGTTCGCCGTCAGCCGCCGACAGACGCTCGCCGCTGTCGGCCAGGCCCTCGGACAACCGATCGATCCAAAGCCGCCCATCGGGGTTCAGCATCACCTCGACAATGCTCGCGTCGTCGAGATAGCGCGCGATCGCCGGTCCGAGCGCCGTGCGCAGCATGCGCGCGCCACGCGCAAGTTCTTCCGAATTGTGATGCGAAGCTGTCATCCCAGTCCCCGTTCGATCCGGGGACATGGACTGGCCCCAGGACGGGGATGATTAAGAAGACCCGATCTCGACGCGATTCAACAGCTATGTCGAGGCGTAGTAGCCTGGCGTGCAATGACAGGAGATTGGCGGTGCCGTCTTTCGGCGCAGGCCATCAATGTCCAGATCGGCGTGGTAGGATTAAGCGATTGCGATTCTTGCGGTCCCGTTGCAGCGGTTCGGCCCGCCCTACCCTGCTGGCGAGTTTTGATCTGATATGACATATCAAGCTTACTATTTGATATGTTTTTACCGATCGAATCTTGCACACTCACCGCACATGTGATATGTCTAAGCATATCACTGCTGACAAATGATATGCAGAGACATATCGATGACCTATTCCACCGAAAGCATCCTGCAGACGTTGCGAAGCGCCCGCGAGCAAAGCGGCTTGAGCCAGCGCGACCTCAGCGCACGCATTGGCGTTCCGCAAAGCCACATCTCGAAAATCGAAAGCGGGGCAACCGATCTCAGGCTATCGAGCCTGGTCGAACTGGCGCGCGCGTTGGATCACGAATTGGTTCTGGTGCCGCGCAAGGCGCTCGCCGCGGTCGAGGCCATCGTCAGCAACGCCCACGCGACACAGGGCGGCGAGGACCGCCGGCGCTCCGCGACGTTCAATCGGGCCGAGGCGGCGCTTGCAAAGCTGCGCCGCGACAACCCCGACGCTTTCGACTTCACGCGGCTTGATCAGACGTTGCGCGAGCTCGCGAACTTCCGGCTGGGCAAAGCCGATCTCGATACGCTGCGCGCCGTCACCGACAGGCTGATGAAGCTCCCGGATGGCCCTGGCGCGACGCCGGCCATCGAGCGGGCATCAAAGACGCTCAGGGCGCTGCGCAACCGGATTGCCCATGCAACGCCGGAAGCGCCGCGGCCTGCCTACGCGCTCGACGACGAGGACGACGATGCCTGAGGTTTCGGTCCTCGATGTCCGCCTTTACGGCGAGAAGATCGCAACGCTGACGCTCATCCCGGGCGAGCGCACGCTGTTCGCCTTCGACAAGCCCTATATCGACAATCCCGAACGGCCGACGCTCAGCCTGTCGTTTGAAGATCAGTACGGGCAGCTCCTGACTGATTTCAGGCCGGTCAGCGTCAGGGTGCCGCCCTTCTTCGCCAATCTCCTGCCGGAAGGACCGCTGCGGACCTACCTTGCCGAACGGGCGGGCGTGAGCGATCGGCGCGAGTACTTTCTGCTGTGGGTTCTGGGTCGCGATTTGCCCGGCGCGCTGGCGATTGCCCCGGCGGACGGAGAGGCATGGCCCGCCCTGAACGACGAGGACAACGAGGAAGCGCGCCGGAAGCGTCGGACCAACACGCTCCGATTTTCTCTGGCCGGAGTGCAGCTGAAATTCTCCGCGATCAATAATCCCGGAAAGGGCGGCGGGCTGACGATCCCCGCAGATGGGGTCGGCGGATCGTGGATCGTCAAGCTTCCTTCCCAGCTCTATGACGGCGTGCCCGAGAACGAATTCTCGATGATGAGCCTTGCAGCCAGGATCGGCATGGAGGTGCCTGACGTCCAGTTGCTCGACATGGACGCGATCGACGGCTTGCCCGAGGGTATGCGGACTTTGAAGGGACAGTCGCTGGCCGTGAGGCGTTTCGACCGCAGCGAGATCGGCCCCGTGCATATCGAGGATTTTGCCCAGGTATTCGGCGTCTGGCCGGAGGACAAATACAAGCGCGCCAGCGCGCGCAATATCGCGACCGTGCTTGGCGTCGAGGCTGGCGACGAGGGCGTGCGCGAGTTCATCCGCAGGCTCGTCTTCAACACGCTGATCGGCAATGCCGACATGCACCTCAAGAACTGGTCGGTCATCTATCGCGACCGGCGCAAGGCGACGCTAGCACCGGCCTATGATTTCGTGTCGACGATCGCCTATATCGAGGATGAGTTCGCCGCCATCAAATATGCCCGCACCAAGCGCATGCGCGACTTTTCGCTGGACGAGCTTCGCTATCTGGCCGCGAAGGCGCATCTGCCTGAGAAGCCGGTCGTCGATACGGCGCGCGAAACCGTGGCCCGCTTCCGCGACGACTGGCCGGAGGCGAAAAAGACGCTTCCCATCGCGCCCGAGGTCGCCAGCGCAATCGATGCTCATCTCAAAAAGCTCGCGCTTGTCTCGGAGGCCTGAACAACGGGGCTTGCAGCCGACGATCAGTGAACATGCCCGGCCAGCATCTTGCTGTCCAACTATTGTCCCGCCACGCCAGACTGATTTGTGCCCGGACCGCTCTCGATGTCTTCGCTGATCTCTTGCCGCAGCTTCGGCCCCTTTGCCAGACGACGGCCAAGCGCGCTGAGGAAGGCGTCGTAGCGTTCGGCAGCCTTGGCGCGTGCGGCCTGCGCGGCAGGCTCGGGCAAGGCAGGCGTTGTCGCGAGCCAGAAGCGGACGAACACCGCCAACGTCTCGACGGCGATTCCGACATCTCGCTCCTGCCGGGCAAGACGACGGTCGACCAGGTCGAGGCGCTTGGCGATCGCCGCCTCGCGACGCTCGTCGGCGTCGGGCGACAGGAACGAAGCGATCGCAGCCTCGGCGATCATGGACTGAGATTGATCGCGCCGCGCCGCGTAGTCGGCGAGCATCGCCATGATCGCCTGATCGAGATAAACGGAAATCTGGGCCTTTTTCTTGCGGCTGGTCATCGCGGCTATAACTCCATGCCATCATCGGGGTCAAGCGATACCTGCCGTGCCACGCCCTGCATCAGCCGCGTCAGGCGTCGATTGCGGACTGCGTCATCGTCGCCGGCATCGTCGGCCGAGTTGATCTCGAACTCGTTCTCGACCGGGATCGTTTGCTCCACCGGCCGCACTCGATTGAGCTCGGGTTGCAGGCGCCGCTCCGACTCGGTTGGATCTTCTTCGTCGTCCTGGCGAGGCGCGCCTGAACCCGCGGCGGCCGCATGGCGAACCGGGGTCGGCAGGTGGCTCCAATCGTCGGTGCCGGTCTGTCCGGATGTGGTCAGTTCGGGCGGCGGCAGGATGCGATCGCGAAAGCGCGCATCCTCGTAGTAGCGCGCCTTCTTCGCCCTGATGGGTGGGGTCCCCGCAACCATCACGATTTCGTCGGTCGGAGGAAGCTGCATGATCTCGCCAGGAGTCAGCAACTGGCGGGCCGTCTCTTGCCGCGACACCATGAGATGTCCGAGCCATGGCGAGAGCCGGTGCCCGGCATAGTTCTTCATTGCCCGCATCTCGGTCGCGGTGCCCAGCGCATCGGACACACGTTTGGCGGTCCTTTCGTCGTTGGTGGCGAAGCTGACGCGCACATGACAATTGTCGAGGATCGAGTTGTTCGGCCCGTAAGCCTTCTCGATCTGGTTCAGCGATTGGGCGATGAGAAAGCTTTTCAGCCCGTAACCCGCCATGAAGGCGAGCGCGCTCTCGAAGAAGTCGAGGCGGCCGAGCGCCGGAAATTCGTCGAGCATCAGCAACAGCCGATGGCGGCGCGTCTTCCTACGCAGA
The DNA here is from genome assembly GCF_037179585.1 of Mesorhizobium argentiipisi (SeqCode). Taxonomy (NCBI): domain Bacteria; kingdom Pseudomonadati; phylum Pseudomonadota; class Alphaproteobacteria; order Hyphomicrobiales; family Phyllobacteriaceae; genus Mesorhizobium; species Mesorhizobium argentiipisi (SeqCode). The sequence continues at coordinate 2,853 of NZ_JAPYKO010000025.1, read as the reverse complement.
TCCTCTGTCAGACGGCGGCCGATCTGGTTGAGGATGAGGCGGATGAGCGGCTTGGTCCTGTTGATGTCGGATGGGGGGACGACCAGGTAGAGCGTCGCTGGGTCCTTGCCCCCGACAATGTCGCCGATGCGCCAATCGCATCTTCGGGTCACCTGGGCGACGACGGGATCCCGATAAAGGCCAAGAAAGGACATTGCCGTTGAAAGCACGCCCGATCGTTCGTTGTCGGATTTGTTGAGCAACTCTCGGGCCGCACTGGCTATAACCGGATGCGGACCGGCTTCGCCAAGATGGGCGGTCTTCATCATGGCGGCGAGCGTCGACTCGATCGGTCGCCTCGGATCGGAGAGGAAGGCGCCGACGCCCGCCAGCGTCTTGTCTTTCTCGGCATAGAGGACATGCAGGATCGCACCGACCAGGAGCGCGTGGCTGGTCTTTTCCCAGTGGTTGCGCTTCTCAAGGCTTCCTTCCGGATCCACGAGGATGTCGGCGATGTTCTGCACGTCGCGCACCTCCCATTCGCCGCGGCGCACCTCGAGCAAGGGATTGTAGGCCGAGGATTTCGAATTGGTCGGATCGAACAGCAGGACCCGCCCGTGCAGAGCGCGGAAGCCAGCGGTCAGTTGCCAGTTCTCGCCCTTGATGTCGTGGACGATCGCCGAGCCGGGCCAGGTCAGCAGCGAAGGCACCACCAGGCCGACGCCCTTGCCGGACCGGGTCGGAGCGAAGCACAGCACATGCTCGGGGCCATCATGACGCAGGTAATGGCGATCATAGCGCCCGAGCACCACGCCGTCGGCGCCGAGCAGGCCGGCAGCCTTCATCTCCGTCTTCCCGGCCCAACGCGCAGAACCGTAGGTGTAGACGTTCTTGATTTCGCGCGCCCGCCAAACCGACATGCCGATCGCAACGACGATGGAAAGGAAGCCGCCCGACACGGCGATCAACCCACCTTCTACGAAGATCGACGGGGCGTAGGCGTCGTAGAAATACCACCACCAGAACAGTGCCGGCGGATAGTAGACCGGCAGGCCGGCGAGCTCGAACCAGTGCGGCCCGAGCTGCGGCTGAAAGCCAAGCCTCCATGCTGTCCATTCTGTCGCCGTCCAGGTCGTCAACACAACGATCAGGAAGACCGTAAGGATCTGACCCCAGAGGATTTTCGTGGCGGACATCGCCGGATCCTTTCGTTCTACGCCTAGAGACCAAGCCCGCGCTTGCGGGCAAAGCTCCAGTCGACGCCGCCGTCGCCGCGAGCGACGCCGCTGACATGCTGGCCGAGATGGTTTTCGAGCGCGGGCGTCCAGGGAACAAGCTGGAAGCCGAGGCCGTCGTCAATCATGGCGAAACGACCGGAGGCGAGAGACAGGCGCTGGCGATACGTGCCAGCGACATGCTCGCCGCCGGCGGCACGGTTGAAGGTCCGTCCGCTGTCGTCCGCGAGCTTCTCGCCGATCATCTCCAGCTCGCGACGGCGCAGCGTATCGAGCAGGTTGCTGGTGAACTTGATGCGATTGCCTTGCCGCTCTGCGAGCCCTTGACCCAGAAGATGTCGGGCTCGGCGATCCAAGGCGTGACGAACATCGGCGCCGAATCCCGATTCGGCCAGTTCCGTTGGCTTGCGGGTGATGGCTTGGCGATCAAGCCAGGTCGCACCTGGCGCCCCGACTTGCTCATCCACGGTGAGATCGGAGCGAACCGCGAGCGCAACGCGACGTCGGCCACGCGCATCGTCGAATTTGCGCAACTCGACAATCGATCCGGCCGCGCCATCGCCGGTTGCTTCAAGGCTGGGAAGCCTGATGTGGTGGGTGCGCCCATCCACGCCATCGACAACGGCATAGGCCGTGCCACCCAGCTCATCGTCGAGCCCGCGATCGATGAGCCGGCCGACGATGGGTGCATCGAGATTTTCGGAAGCGAGAACATAACTGCCCGAGCCACGCTCGATGCCCTGCTCGGTCAGCGCGCGATGCATGCGCTTGATGATGTCGCCGCGCTCGCCGAGCTCCCGCAGTGTGGCCTCGGCCTTGTCGTCGATGATCCATTGGCCTGGACCGACCTGGCTGGCCAGACCCAGAACCTCAAGCTTGCGCAGGCGACCGATCTTCAGCGCGTGATATTCATCGGGCTGGGTATGAGACCGCGGAGCCAGATCGATGACACCGGTCCTGCGGCCGTCGCGAAGCAACTGGCGATCGAGTTGCGTCCAGCGTTCTGACTGGACCTGGCTTTCGAGCGATCGCCGAATGTCCAGGTCGGTTCGCGGCCCCAGCTCCTGGGTGATCAGGTCGCGAGCCCGGTCGCGCATTCCTTCCTTGATGTAGTCGCGCGAGATGACCAGATCCTCGCCGTCCTCGCGCACCCCGCGAACGATGAGGTGAACATGGGGATGTTGCGTGTTCCAGTGATCGACGGCCACCCAGTCGAGCCGTGTGCCAAGGTCCTTTTCCATCTGGCGGGCTAGGTCGCGGGTGAAAGATCTCAGATCCGCCATGTCGAGGGCATCGTCCGGCGATACGATGAACCGGAAGTGGTGCCGGTCTTCCGCCGCGCGCGTGGCGAAGGCCGCGCCGTTGGCATCCTCCGTCTGCGGCCCGAACAACCGTGCCTTCTCGCCGTCGCGGGTGACACCCTCTCGACGCAGATAATTGATATGCGTCGCAAGCGGAGTGCCGCGCGCGGAATGACGCACGACCCGAGCTTTGACGACGGCGCCGCGCGAGCGCGAGGTGATGAGGCGGTTGGCCTGGATGCTGGCGCGCTGTCCGTGACCAAACCTGGAGCGGTTGCCGTAAACGACTTTTCCCGAGCGAGAGACGCCACCGCCAGCTTTTTTCGCCGCCGCCAGCG